>CALZHD010000001.1 GCA_945787155.1 uncultured Gammaproteobacteria bacterium
CGTACGCACTTCAGTGTAATTATTATGCTTCAGCACATTACGGATGTACTGCTCCACTTCTCGGTAGATTGTCCAGCCGTTGTCGTGCCAGAAGATCATGCCCGGCGCCTCTTCCTGTGTGTGGTAGAGGTCGAGCTTTTTGGCGATCTTACGGTGATCGCGCTTCTCCGCCTCTTCAAGCCGGTGCAGGTACCCCTTCAGCGCCTTTTTATCCTTCCACGCGGTACCGTAAACACGCTGCAGCATCTCGTTTTTTGAGTCGCCGCGCCAATAGGCGCCCGCCAGCTTCATCAGTTTAAAAACCTTCAGTTTGCCAGTACTCGGCACATGCGGGCCACGACAGAGGTCGATAAAATCACCCTGCTGGTAGAGCGACAGCACCTCATTGGCCGGGATGTCCTCGATAATCTTTGCCTTATAGTCCTCGCCGATACCCTGAAAGAACTCAATCGCCTCTTCACGTACCATTTCAGTGCGGGTAACTGGAATATCTTCGGCAGCGAGTCCGGCCATCTTCTTTTCAATGGCAGTCAGATCTTCAGGGGTAAAATGCTTTTCATAAGCAAAATCGTAGTAGAAGCCATCTTCAATCACAGGCCCAATCGTTACCTGAGCCTCAGGAAAGAGCGACTTTACGGCGTGCGCCAGCAGGTGGGCAGTCGAATGGCGGATAATCTCCAGCCCCTCTTCGTCACGATCGGTGACGATCGTCACACTGACATCCGCTTCAATCAGATATGAAGCATCAACCAGTTCGCCATCGATCTTGCCTGCCAGGGTTGCCTTGGCCAGCCCAGCACCGATTGAAGCAGCGACATCCATCAACGTGATCGCGTGATCAAATTGGCGTTGACTCCCGTCTGGAAGGGTAACTGTAGGCATTTACGGCTCTGGTCTGTCCGGCGGTACATAAAAAAGCACCGCATATCAGCTGATAATACAGTGCCATCAAAAAACTGGTAGACGCGATTGGATTCGAACCAACGACCCCCACCATGTCAAGGTGGTGCTCTAACCAACTGAGCTACGCGTCTTCTAGACGGCGTAAGAACAACCTTCCTGAGCAACATATCGCTTGAGGAACTAATTTTAAAACCTCCTTGTATCGCCCCGACTAACACCAGCCACGACTGGACAAATCCTTCGCTATCATTCATATTTCTGCTTCAATTACCGATACTTCTTGTGTACAAATTTTCTAAGAGAAACTCAATGTCTGAATCATGGGATAAAAATAAAAGTAACGATAACTGGGACCTGCCGGAAGGCATGGATCCCATGAGAGTCATGCAGGTCGCTTCCAGCTACTGGCATTCCTGCGCGCTACACGCCGCCAACCGACTGGATATCTTTAATCTTCTGGATGGCGAGCCGAAAGATCTCGATGCACTGCAACAAGCAACCGGTGCCGATCGCCGCTGTCTCGGCGCCCTGCTCAGCGCACTGGTCTCCATTGATTTCCTGGCGCGTGACGGCGATCTCTTCCGTAACAATCAATTCAGCCAGACCTTCCTCACCAGCTCCAGCCAGTTTTATCAGGGCGGCATCGTCTACATGTTTGAAAACTGGTACGAGGCATGGGGCGGACTCTACAACACGGTGATGACTGGAAAACCATCTGCATTGATGCACCAGGAATATTCTGACCAGGAGACCCGCGATTATATGATGGGGATGCACAACCGAGCACTGTCACAGTCGGATGTCTTGACTGGCATGGTCGATCTCACCGGCAAGAAGCAGTTGATGGATGTTGGTTGTGGCCCCGCTACTTTTTCAGTCAAATTCTGCGAACGTTATGACGGCCTCAATGCTATCGCCATGGACCGCGCACAAAATCTGCAGATCGCACAGGAAATTGTCGATCAGTACAATATGCAGGATCGTGTTGAGCTGCGCCCCGGGGACTACAATAACGACAGCCTCGGCTCAGGCAATGATGCGATGCTACTGTCATCGATGACCAATCAGGAATCGCCGGAAAACATTAAAAAGCTGCTACAAAAATGCTATGACTCGATGAATACAGATGGCGTCATCATGATTCAGGAACAGCTACTCAACCCAGAAAAAAATGGCCCAGAGCTGGCGGCGATGATCGGTGTTAACCAGATCATCAATACCATTGGCGGCTCCTCATACTCCACCACAGAAATGGAAGAGATCATGAGCGCGGTCGGTTTTGTCGATATCAAATCGGAACAGATGCCACCACCCAGTCCATTCATGTTGCTGACAGGCGTTAAACGCTGATTGCAATCAATCCACTAAGCAATAAAACAGAAAAGCCCTGATCAATCGATCAGGGCTTTTTTTGTTTCAAGAGAAACACGCCTCCTGTTTATCTAGCAACAGTGATCAGGCAGAAGCCTTTGCTTCATCAGGTGCATCGGTACTGCTAATCACTGGATTTTTAGGTGCTGGCCAGCTGCCTAGCGGAAAAGGCTTCTCTTCTGTTTGATAGGTCTGAAATGCTGCAATCGAAGCAACATACTGTGCCAGGCTATCGCCAAATGCCATCAGTTTTGGGTGATGTTCGCCCTGGGAAATACGGTAGACAAACTGCATCAACATTGTCACCCCCACCACAAACTCACTGATACGCAGTGCAATCCAGAAAAGCAGCATATATACCAGTCTGAGCCACTGCGCTCCTAGATCACTTCTCTTCTGGGTAGTCGCCTCATCGTTTGAAACTGTTTCCGCTGTGCTATCGATTGTTTGAACTTCCTCCTGCTGACTCATAACTCCCCCCTTTCTTGTTCATTAAAAGAATCAAAACTTAAGACACCACATATATTTCTTAAAAAGTTCCGCGCACACACTTTCAGAATATACCGTTAATACTCGTCTCTGATATTCGACTCTACAAAATTTACAGCCGAACGTCATCTTAAATTGCCTGTCGTTTACATCAGGGTAGATCAACCTCTCAGGTGGCAAGAAGAGTTAAATTGAGAAACCAATAAAACACAATGAGATAGCGCCTGTTATTTAATAACACTTGATGTTGAGGCGTTTTATTGGCACTCCCTGCTCATTGCGCATTACGGCTGCAATAACACCTTCATTGCTCCCTTTTCGCTGCTCAATGCAAAGGCGGGTCGATATTCATTGAGGGGATAACTACCATCAATTAACGACTCGGTTTCAATCTGCCCATTCACCAGCGCATCAATGGCGACTGTAAACGGACCACACCGAGAACCCATCAATTCGATTTCATCGATCACCAACCGAGATAGATCCAGTGACAGTGGCTCCGGATAACTACTCTTCATCACACAGATCCCGCGTGGGCGTACCGCCTTTAGTGCAAGCGCCAGACCAGTGCAATGGCCAGTGGCATCAATCGCCACATCAACCGATTTGGGCTCGACCTCAGATTCAACAATGCAATCCAGTGGTAAACCATGCAACAGTTCTCGCTGTCGTTGATGCCGCACCACAACCTTGGTCTGTTTTTCCTGCAACGCCATCACACGCGCAATCAACTGGCCTAGCCGACCCGCACCGGTCAACATCACCTCTTGATATGAACAGGATTGAAGCTGCTCAACAATGCGAAACGCAGCCGCCAGTGGCTCAATAAAGACCGCTTGTCGATCATTAACGCTATCCGGTACAACATGCAGTGTATTAACCTTAACTACAAGGTATTCGGCAAAGGCACCCTGATGATCACGAATACCTATGACCTTGCGATTAAGGCAATGGCTAAAGTGCTGGCGCGCGCACTGATCGCATTGATCACACCACTGATTTATTTCAGCAACGACACGTTTTCCAATCCAGCTTGAATCAACGCCTTCCCCACTTGAAACCACCTCAGCAACAAACTCATGCCCAGGCACGCCGCTGAAATCGGCGTATCCCTTGAGCAGTACCAGGTCGGTACCGCAGATGCCGGCGAGTCTTATCCGAAGGAGTACCTCAGCGCTTTCTGGCCGGGGTATTGGCAGACCTTCATGAAACTTTAACTGGCTGTTGTGTAGATGGAGTGCCCTCATGTGAATAGAGTGTATCATTAACGGTACTTATTTTTGCCGCTGATCTTTGGCAAACCCCTATCCCCCTAGACATTTGATAGGGTAATCATCCCATTTTTAACTGATACCAAAAGCAGAGGCTATGCTGCTCTGGTTTAACAGCCATGGGTGGTTAGTCCGAACACCCTGCTTTCACAGAAAAGTCCAGGTGGAACCTCGTCAAAACAAGTGTTTATGAATTGAAGATATGAAAGAAGCAAAAACACCTGTCCCGGCAAGATCATCATCCAGAAATGTTACCAGTCGCAGTGGTTGGGGATGTAAAATGGGAAGAGCTCCAGGGTTTAACGTAGCATCACTAAGCAAAGTCACCACCATTGATGGCAACCATTTTTTATTAGCAGCCTTACCACCAATTCCGTCAGAACAAATAACTGACCCTGCCAGTGTAAAAAACAATGCTATTGCTGATCCGCCAACCATCATCTCCATCGTTACTTCTCTAGCAGCGCAACCCTGTCCGATTGCCTCTCTCGCAGCATGTACACTTCCGCTAGAGATAGAGGGTATTCATTTAATAAAATGATCGGAATAGACGAAATATTGATGCGTTTGAGGACTTTTACAAACACCAAAAACTTATTCAAACTCGAAACTAACTTCACCATAAAAGCTTCTACCCGCCAATGGATAATCCCCAAGGATTGTTGCCCCTTGAGAATGAGAAGGATCATAGGTTGATGGTTCCCTGGCATCTTCATCAAAGAGGTTTCTTGCAGAGAACGCAAAATCCATATTTGGCAATAGCTGACGACGCCTGATCGTGAAATCAACAACAGTATAATCGGGGGTTTCAGCTCTTGGATCACCGGAGGCTCGTTTACGATCTGCAATCCATTTCACCTGCGAGCCAAGTGACCACTGTGGTAGAAAACCCCAATGAGTACTTGCATAAAATTGTTGCTGGGGTGCATTAGGCACATCGGCCGCGGTTGTGCCATCTTCAGCATTCTGAAAGGCGTAGAAGCTTCTGAGCTGTAAACGGGAATTCACATGCCAGTTGGCCTCAAATTCAAAACCACTCCCTTTTTGCGACCCTGTATTTTTTGCCGGCACACCAAATTCTCGATCGATCAAATCATCTATACGGTAACTAAAAAGACTTAAAACCAGATTAACTTCTCGAACTGGACGATAATCAAAAACTATTTCATAAGTATCAATACTCTCTGAAGTTAGATTAGGATTTCCAACGGCAGCCGGATTATTTTTAAAGTAAAGCTCGCTAAACGAGGGGGCACGAAAGGCACGCCCATAAAGAAGCTTCGTAGTCAACTTTGGCCGCCCCTTCCAAACAATAGCAACACGGGGATTTGTGGTACCTCCAAAATCAGAATAGTCATCATAACGAACGCCCGCAGTCAATGCCCAGTCATCATTGACCGACCACTCATCCTGTAGAAGTAAATGATTTACTGTTCTTGATTGTCTGGTTTCAAATGCAAACGAAGAGCCTGTTACATCAACCAGCACACCTGGTGCACCACCCGTATTAAAATTCTTGGTCTCATGAGGATCCACCAAAACCCATTTAGAACCAAGCCCAACTAATAGTCTGTGTCCAGCGAATTCAGAGTAATCAGCATTAATAGCTAGCGTGCCCTTGCGTTGTGTTATCCCAGGATCACCAATCACACCATCTACAAAGGCACCAACAGGCGGGTACAAAACAAAATGCGCATCAAAGTTTTTAACTTCATAGCTCAAACGCGAATCAATATCCCATCCCGGCAGTACGTCATGCTTTTCATTCTGAATATCGAACAGATAAATCTCAGACTTATCCTTTCCCGCAGGATCCAAAACCTGCGCTCCGCCCTGTCCATTCCCTGCTTCATCAAGATTCCAGTTCCATAGCCTGAATGTCCATTCTTGGTTGCTTAGCGACACCTGTGTGTTGGAGTAGTCATAATGGGTCTCTAATGGGCCATTGCCCGAAAGCCCAAATATTTCATCATTGTATGTAACAACACGCCCCCTATCCCCATCGCTATTGCTACTTTCGAGATTAAATGCAAGGTCCCATTTATCATTAAACTTCGCAGTATGTTGCAACCAGATATCTTGAGTATCGAATGATCCCTGGCGCCACCCATAGTTTGTTCCCCCAATCTCAGATGCATCTTTCGAAATAATATTGATGACACCGGCAAAGGCATCAGCTCCATAAAGTGCAGAACCTGGGCTACGCATCACCTCAACTCGAGAAATATTAGCAACCGGCATACGAAAGTTTTCAGGCGAAGAACCCGTGTTAACGTCCGTTAAATCGCGTCCATCTAGCAGAATCAACACTTGGGAATTGTCAGCGGTATGAATACCACGAATTGAAAAATGGGAATCTAATCGTCCGGCAGGATCAGGATAAACATGGACACCAGGAATCATTTCCAACACCTGGCTAAAATCAGTAATGCCCATTGCCCTGATATCAGCCGCTGTGATGACATTAGCAACGGCGGGAACATGCGAAAGTTTTTGGGGCTTACCCGTCGCGATCTCGACCTCGATGTCCAGAAGCTCTTCCATAGAAAGCTCAAACAGTTCGTCCGTCAAGATATCGCTCCACACAAACGAGGGCATGGAAATCAAACCGGCCGTCCAAGCAACTATAAATAGTTTATTATATTTCTTATTAATGCCCACATCGCAACCCCTTTAACCTACATTTGTCAAATAATCAGTTAATAAAATTTTACGGCCATCACTTTCTCAATGCTGACAATGATCTTTTATCTAATCTAATTAAATATTTCAAAGATTACACTTGATTTTATAAAAGCCCTACAAATCTAAATAAGACACTGTCTGGTATTGATGAGGATAATAACGCGATATCAAAGTCATCTGCAGCATAAATGGCTACCGATAAAACGCTGTGGGGTTCTACAATGACAGTCAAATTCTTTCACTTAAGTATAGCAACACACTTACTAGAGTGATCTTCCATTAATTGAATATCCCCCATCTACATTCATCTCCATTCCTGTGATCCACGCGGCTTGGTCAGATACTAAATAATAAGCTGCAGATGCTATATCCTGAGGATCCCCAACTCTATCTAATGGATGGAACTGTCGAAAGGACTCAAAAAAAGCACCTACTTCCGCGTCTGGTATTCCAACTTCCTTAGGGGCAGCTGTACGTGTAAAACCTGGATTTATCTGGTTGACCTTAACATCAGGCGCCCATTCATAGGCCAATACCTTCGTCATCTGACTCATTGCCCCTTTGATAATAGTATATAAAGGAATCCCTAGAATATGTTGATTGATTACAGCTGAACCAATATTTATTACATTACCACCATCTATTTTCAGATAGGGGTAGGCCTTGCTTGTAAGCGCCAATATATTAGTAAGATTCGTATTGATACCTGCAGCTAATTTTTCATAAGAGAGGTCTTGAATTGGCGATGAGGGCAAAGTTTGGTGACTGACAGCATTATTCACTAGAATGTCTAATCGACCATAAGTATCCATGGCAGACTCTACTAATGCCAGCATGTCTGAAGATGACTCAAGGTTACATGAAATAGCCAAGCCATCGCCTCCATTCTTCTTTATATCTGCAAGTTTATTTTGAGCACCTTCAATGGTACGACTTGTCACAACAACACTGGCCCCATTCTCGGAAAATATTGTAGCTATTTCCCCGCCAATTCCAGCTGTGCTACCAGTAATAATGGCCACCTTATCTTGTAATGTCATCGTTGCCTCATAGAAAAATATTCGTCTAGCACTCTGTGTGATTTCCCCTGATATGACACATCATCACAACGAAGAGGCAAAAAGGAACCGGCAGGTCGATCACACACGTCTATATAGCAAGCGGTTACCCCACTATTTACCAAAACAGAACAAATTCGGTAAACTTCTACCGGTGAAAATCCTTGATCCGAAAGAAATGCGGACATGTATCCATTTATGTTCATGCCTTCATTGAATTTATCCATTAGGACTTTTTCAATGTCATAACCCAGGTTCAAGTGCTCACCAATAGAAAATCCCAGGGTTTCCGCAGTTCTTTCCATCGCAGGGACACGCTCATCACCTTTGGCTATCGGTCTAGCATACCCCATTATGTAAGGCTTTCCGCCATGTTTAGCACACTCGTAGGCTACTATTTCTTCAACACTCACACCTTGCGCTGATTTTTCCATCGCTTCCTGAATAAAACTCAAACCGTCAAATAACGGCTTAGTGCCATAAGTACGCGAATCATTGGCCAAAATACCAGCAACAGTAGCGGCAACTGTAGATGCTTGTGCAGTTCCACCTAATGCACCTATATGATTACACCATATTCGTGGGTCAGGCCAACTCAGACAAATATGAACCGCCTCAAACCAATCGGCCAGTCGGCGCTCTGGCATGCGACCGGTGGCATTAAGGATCATCACCTGCATATAGGAGACCTCACCGACCAGCTCATTCATCATCTCATAACCATGAGAAAATACCCCCTTGCCGATCAGCCAGCCGCCTTTTTTGCTATAGATTTTGTTCCTGTTTTTATCCCAGAAGGTTGTATCTGAAACGTTATTCTTCGATGACATAATCTTCATCCTTCACAAATGGCATCGCAGTAATAGGTTTGTTTAACTGCTCCACTCCATGAGCCAGTAAGCCCGGTGCGCATATCAACTGGAATAACCCCGCGCCATAACGTGGTTGAAAACCCAAATCAGCAAAGGCTGCCGCTGCAAGCCCAGTTGTCAGCCACCCCATATGATGCGGGGAAAGCAAACTGGAAAACTCACAACCCCATCTCAGTACCTTCCAATTTTCATTCAGATTTGCAAGCACACTAGCCACTTTGCTCTGCATGATATCCACACTGCCATATCGGCTGCCAAAACCGGGGGCGATATACCAGTCGCCCTCATCGGGACGGGTCGATGTTTTAAGAAGCATCTCTACTGCCTCTTCTGCAGGTCTTCTTGCGTGCTTACGAAGAAAACGCATAGAACTTTCAATTTCACCAGCTCCCAGATGAGCACCCCCTAGAATCATAAACCCGATAGGTAAAATATGTTCTGGGTCTGTCTTTCCAATACCCGCATTCATTGCAGCACGTGTCGCAGGATGACGAGGCCCGGGGTTAATCAGACCAATCATTAATTGTTCAAGAAGCTGGCGCTCATGTTCAGATGGTAGTTCACCTCTGAACAACAGATAAAACATATCAATATAGCTACAGCCCTTCATTAATTCCATCATGTCATAGCCATGACAACGACTACTTTCTGCTATATATGGATTATCAGCGGACGACACCTCCTCCCAGATACGCGTTGTGATCTTCTCAGCAAATGCATCGTTACGTGACGTAACTTTTTGATGTTTTCTTTTCCCCATAATGGTTGCGGTCACTCCTATCGATCCAGCGTCTTCATCCTGACCCCCATCGGTGGCACTTCACCGCCATCAATATGAATATCAAGCAAACAAGGGCCTTCGTTTTGGTAAAGCTTTTCGTAGTTGAATTCCAATAACTCTCTGTGGCTACTGATTGTGTACCCTTTTGCACCAACAGCTATTGCCATTTGAGAAAAATTCACACGTGGCAATTGAAAGCCAATTGGCTCGCCACCACCTAATTGCTGACCATGTTTAACCATACCTAACGCACTATCATTAAGCACCACAAATACCACAGGCAGTTTCTCTGCCACTGCCACAGTGATTTCCTGACCACTCATCAAATAACTTCCATCGCCTGTAATGCAGACCACTGGAATTTTTTTATTTCTACCTATCGCTGCACCTATTGATGCTCCAATGGCCCATGTCATCGCACCAAAGCCCATTCCTATTTGATAGGTACCGGCATGTTTCAAATGAAGAAAATGTGTTGCCCAGGCCCATGCGTTACCGGCATCAATATAGTAATGGGTATTATCCGCTAGCCTCCTGGTCAGTTCACGCATTAACATTTGAGGCTTAATTAAATATTGTTGAGTCTCGTGATGATCATAAGCACCACTCTGACCAGCTACAACCTGACTTAACGTAACCAACTTCTGTTTCTTAGTCGTTGATATATCATCACACAAATACGGTGGCAATGTCTCTAGCATTTTTAACGGGGTATTTCCTGAACGACTATTCATGTTGCTAAACATACTAATAAGCGTTTTGAATAAAATATTAATATGACCAAAAACATGCAAACGCGCCATCGGTGAACGAGAAAAATTCTCACTAGCCCAATCAATATGAATTAACTTTTCATTTAATATTGAATCACCACACCACCCACCTGACTCCAACTCCCCTAGCGTTGTTCCAATAGCCAGCACCGTATCCACATCATCACTCGTTAAAACATTTGTCGCATTTTGATGGCCTGCAAACCCAAATACTCCACAAAAAAGTGGGTGATATGCACTGATGCACCCTTTTCCAGCCGGTGTCGTGACAATCCTGGCATTAATCAACTCTGCAAATGGAATAATAATATGTGCATCACGCAGACAACCAGCACCAAGAAACATAACCACCTGTTTACATTGGGACAAGATCTTAGCAAGCGCGCTTGTTCCTTGCTGATCAAAACACCGAGGTTGACGTAATAGTGTCGCCACATGAAATTGTGGCGTTCGGGCCTCAACAGATTGACTTAAAATATCCACCGGAATACTCAAATGAACCGGCCCCCGAGGATTACGATGCGCTGTATAAATTGCCTCAAACAATTTGCCTTCAAGTTGTTCTACGTGAGAAACGAATGAATTATAGCGGGTACATGTCGCAAACATCTCGACAACACCAATCGCATCACCTGAGGAATCTTGCAACCCATGCTTACCAAAATTAGGCAATGCTGTTTGTGGGGTGATCACCAACATAGGAATACGGTCAGCATAGGCCGAAGCAACGCCTGTGATCAAATTAGTCGTTCCTGGCCCTGTTGTTGCGCAGCAGACTCCAAGTTTACCGGTTTCTCTACTGTATCCATCTGCCATAAAAGCCGCACCTGCCTCATGGCGTGCCACAACCATTTTGACGAAACCCCTATTGCTTCGGGCTCCACGACTTTGTACTTTATGACTGAAATCCCGGTCACTGACGGTAAATTCCCGTCGCTCTAATCTTGCTATTGCATCAAATATAGGCTCGATTGCGCCACCTGGGATTCCAAAAATATGATCTACGTTAATTTGAATCAGGTATTCTAAAATAAGGTCTGAAACTGTACGAATATGGGCATCAGCATCAGGTAAGTTATCTTCACGAACCAATCCGCTCATTATAATTCTTATCCTTTCTCTCTCAATACCAAGCAGTCACGCGACAGCATGCGCATTTATCCGGATGTTTTGCCAATTAACATGGAATATCGAAATATGTTAAATCTAGCAATAATTCATATCTACAATATAAGACTATCTTTAATACAAAGTAAGCTTTTTTCCTACATAAAACCAGACTTTTAGACGACACGGTCACAAGTGTATCTCTATAAACTTTAAACCTCTTGGAATATTCATAGGTATTAAATGAATGTTTAATCCTGAGTGACACACAAATCAACAGCATAATGGCTAACAACATCAACAGTAATCATGTTCGAGAGTCCATATCAGCCATTTTGTTGCTTCAAAATAATAACTCACGTCTTAGAAGTGATAATAATTAATATTTTAGATTTACTGCATTCTAACTGGCATGTAACATAAGGTTTTATAGGGAGTTCATGTGATACTGATAGCCTCATCAATACTAGTGAGCACGCAGGCAATACGCTTGGAAGTAAAAATCACATTACAATAATTGAATGCGCCACTTGAAGATTATTGATTACTGCATTTACTGCTGTATGTCACCATCTGTGTCATTAGCTTGCTGCCCATTACTGCGAGTGGTAGAGCAACGAATGTGCCAATCATAACTACCACTATGAGGTCACTTTTCCTCAGATGCATTGTCTTATTTTTCACTATGCTGCTAAGCCCAATGAGCAGTAATGCTGAAAGTTTTGACCTTCGTGAATACAGCCTCAAAGCTGTATTTCTTGAACGTTTCACACGTTTTATCGACTGGCCTGAAGAACAGTCACCAGAAAATAATATCACGCCATTTGTCATCAGCATAATCGGGAATCCACCGTTTGCCAAATTACTCAGAGACATCTATCAAACGCAAAAAATTCAGGGCAGAAAAGTGATCATTCAAGAGATCCATAGCGGCGATAAGATAAACAACCCTCATTTACTCTATATTTCTCATGTCTCCAACAATGAATTAGCGGATATTATTGAACAGACACGACACTCGCCCATTCTCACGATCTCAGATACAGATGGCTTTGCTGAGCAAGGGGTGATGATCAACTTCTTTATGTCAAGAAAACAAAAAATTCGGTTTGAAATAAACGAACTCGCAATCAAAGAGTCCGAGTTACACATCAGCTATAAACTACTTTCAGTCGCCAAAATAGTCGAAACGGAATAGCTAATGAGTCTGATACATAACCTTTCTATCAGAAAAAAACTAATTGCTATTATTCTCATAGCAACTAGCACCGTGATGGCTATTGGCTTTAGCGTCATTATCTACAACGATATCAATGAATTTAAATTGGATGTGAGCAATAACAGCATCATCAATGCACGGCTGGTCGGCGATGAAAGTGTCAGCCCACTCGCATTCTCTGATTCTGAGGGTGCCAGAGAAATTCTACAACGATTTAACTCAATTCCCTCTATTATTAACGCCATAATTTATGACCACGACGATAACATTTTTGCCACCTATGACAGGGAATCAGCAGAAGCCTTACCGCATACAGCGCTTATTAAAACATCATTAGTAGAATATAAAGATAAGTGGTTGCATGTGCATCAGCCTATCACTTATCGTGACGAACTCTACGGATACATCTACCTACGTGTTTCGACTCTAGCATTGGACAAAAAGATAAACACCTATCTTTTAACCATCTTCTACATCATGCTGGGGTTAATCGCCATATCCTATTACCTTGCAATTCGGCTACAGAATATTATCTCAGGCCCGATCATCAAGCTAACAGAAGCCACTCACAAAATCGCCCAGGATGAAGACTACACTTTCCGCGCCGAAAAGCAGAGCAATGATGAAATCGGAGTATTGTACGATAACTTCAACAATATGATTGACAAGATTTCGCAACGCAAACAAGAACGTGATAAGGCATTAAAAGAACTATTTGAAGAGAAAGAACGCGCTCAGGTAACCCTTGAATCCATTGGGGATGCTGTTATTACAACCGACATCAACGGCAATATCGACTATCTCAATGAAGTTGCTGAAAAACTTACAGGCTGGCGCCATGAAGAAGCCAAAGGACATCAGGTAGATCATGTATTCAGTATCATAAATGAAATAACACGTGAAAAATCTGTAAACCCAGCGGAGCGCTGTATTAACGAAGGACGTATTGTCGAGCTTGCCAGTCACACCGTACTTATCTGTAAAGATGGCAGTGAAATAGCTATCGAAGATTCTGCCGCCCCCATCCGGAACCAGTCTGGAGAATTGATCGGGGTTGTGATGGTATTTCATGACGTCACTGAATCACGCAAGCTCTCCCAGCAGCTGACTTATCAGGCACGCCATGACGCCTTAACAGGCCTAATCAATAGACGAGAATTTGAAGAGCGCCTCGAGCAATCAATTGAACAGGCCCGCATCAATCAATATGAACATGCTCTGCTCTATATGGACCTCGACCAGTTCAAGGTTGTCAATGACACCTGCGGCCATGCCGCCGGTGATGAGCTGCTTCGACAGATCACATCCTTACTACAATCTCAGATGCGCAAACACGACACACTGGCAAGGCTTGGCGGTGATGAGTTTGCAGTACTACTAGAATATTGTGGCTCAGAGGAAGCACGAAACGTCGCAGAAAATCTCTGTGAAGTTGTCGAGTCGTACCGATTCACCTGGGAAGGAAATAGTTTTGTGGTTGGCGTGAGTGTCGGTCTAGTACCAATCAATAGTAATTGCGGCAGCATTGGCGTAGTACTAAGCATTGCCGATAGCGCCTGCTATGCGGCCAAAGAAGCCGGGAGAAACCGAGTACATAGTTATGTAGAAGACGATACCACTGTCGCACAACGCCATGGTGAAATGCGCTGGGTTTCCCGTATCACACAAGGCCTCGAAGATAATAACTTTCTGCTCTACAGACAGGATATAACCCCCATCGGTAATAACGCTGATGAAGGCGATCACTATGAAGTCCTGATCCGAATGAAAGATGAAGAAGGCACCCTTGTAATGCCCAATTCATTCCTGCCCGCAGCTGAGCGTTATAATTTGATGCCTAAACTGGATCGCTGGGTAATCAATACCATTTTTGAATGGCTAAGTGATTCCAAAGATGCCCTTGCAGAGCTTGAAATGTGTTCGATCAACCTTTCCGGTCACTCAGTAGGCGATGATAAATTTTTGCAATACACCATCAACCTGCTCGAAAAATATAATATTCAACCCAATAAAGTCTGTTTTGAAATTACCGAAACTGCAACGATTGTAAACTTGACCAGCGCCACTCGCTTTATACGAGCTCTCAAAAAGAAGGGATGTCGCTTTGCACTTGATGACTTCGGTTCGGGCATGTCTTCATTTTTATATTTAAAAAATCTGCCGGTCGATTTCCTTAAAATTGACGGTGGCTTTGTCAAGGACATTACTCATGACCCGATGGATCTTGCCCTTGTCCGCTCAATCAACGACATTGGTCACGTCGTCGGCATGAAAACCATCGCGGAGTTCGTTGAAAACGAGGAGGTCCTCAAAAAACTCAAGGTGCTTGGTGTTGACTACGCTCAAGGCTATCTCTTCGGAAAACCCCAGGTTTTAATCGACTAACAAGCGCCTTCTAAAAAACACACATCCCCCACCTTTCAGTGAGCAATATTAAACATGCTCCCAATAGCGCGGATGACTAAACCCTGACTAGTCATCCTCAGCAACACTTGCCAGATCTTTTACTTCATTCAGCGTAGTCTCGCTCTTTTGTTTAGTCTCATCCAACCTGGCTCTGGTCTGGTTTAACTGAGCCCTGGCTTCATCTATCTGCGCCCTGGTCTGATCAAGCTGAGCCTTGATAGCATCAACATTATTTACTCCACTATCGATCCCATCCTTAGCCTTATCACCCTTAACACCCACCTCACTCCAGGATTCAGTAATTTTATCAAGGAAATCTGCTCTCGCTTGTCCTGCGGTAAAAAACAACGTCCCTATCATAAAAGTAATAATAAAAGAGAAATGCTTCCCTGATATGTTCGATTTATTTCCTTTCATTACATACTCCTTATTTAAATAGCAAAACTAATATTCGCGCCCTTATTATCAAGATACGCTAACAGCCACAATCTACTCAATCGTACCTTTAAATACAACATAGTATCCTCACTCAAATTCAATATAAATTTAAGTACGACAACTATCCGCATCATATTTGACAGCAAGCTGAAAAAAAACTACAATTCGAAACATGTCGAATTATAGTGCTATGCAAAATACATTTAGCAACAGCTTCAAGGCACTCAGCAACCCCAATCGATTAGCGCTTTTTAGCCGATTGATGAACTGTTGTGCGCCCGGCACCAAATGTGACGCGACTATCGCGGTACGTTTCTGTGTGGGCGATCTTGGCGAAGGGCTCAATATCGCGCCCTCGACATTATCGCACCACCTCAAAGAGCTCAATCGTGCCGGCCTTGTAGAAATGGAACGTAAAGGTAAAAACGTTGAATGCTGGGTTGAACCTGAAAAATTGAAAGCGTTAAGTTCTTTCTTTCAGCCCGACTAATCTAACAATGACATCTATCTAAACCAAAAGGAATCAATCATGAGTCAATCCAGTTGTTGTGAACCTACCTCAAACTGCTGCCCACCCGATGATGCCAGTCACGCATCTCAAGATGCACATCGCCAAAGTGTGCGTGACGCCTATGGTCAGGTAGCACGCGCCGAAAACAATAATGAGGCTAGTGGCATTGAAAGTAGCTGCTGTGGCGTCTCTGATGATGCCGCTATCAACACCCTGATTTCGACCCGTATTGGTTATAGCGAAGAAGATCTCGCCAAGGCACCCAGCGGTGCAGACATGGGTCTTGGCTGTGGCAATCCCCGTGCCATTGCATCATTGAAAACGGGTGAAACGGTTGTCGACCTCGGTGCTGGCGGTGGCTTCGACTGTTTCCTCGCAGCACATGAAGTTGGCGAAAGCGGCCACGTCATTGGCATTGATATGACCTCTGACATGTTAAGCAAGGCACGCAACAATGCAGAAAAGGGGCAGTTTAGTAACGTCGAGTTTCGTCTGGGCGAGATCGAACACCTGCCGCTCGCCGATGAAACTGTCGATGTCATCATCTCTAATTGTGTCATCAACCTGTCACCCAACAAGCCGCAAGTCTTTAGCGATGCATTCCGCGTGCTCAAACCGGGTGGCCGCCTTGCGATCTCTGATGTCGTTGCTACCGTAGAACTGCCTGAAGCGATGCGCAATGACCCAGCACTGATCGCCGGCTGCATGGGCAATGCATCATTGATCGATGAGCTAGAGGTCATGATTAAGGCGGCTGGTTTCACCGACGTCCGTATCGAGCCCAAAGACGAATCCAGAGAATTCATTCGCGATTGGGCACCTGACCACAACGTCACCGACTATGTGGTCTCAGCGAGCATCGAAGGCATCAAGCCCGGTGGCAGTGGTAGCTGCTGCTAGATAGCAGCGCTCAATCTGCTTCAGGTGTTACACAAGGGGTGCTATTGCACCCTTTTCATTACCTGACTTTCACCGTAAATAGCGTGCGCATGTTATCACCACACAGTTTTCTTAACGCGATAAGGTGCTACACTTTGTTGCACGATTGATTCGAAGCTGAGAACTCACTATGCATGTCACACTCGTTCATATCCACGTCAAGGCAGAACATATCGTCGATTTCATCAATGCGACAGAACAAAACCACAACGCCTCGATTAAGGAACCAGGCAATCTGCGTTTTGATCTGCTGCAATCACCGCAGGATGCCTCCCGTTTTATGCTCTACGAGGCCTATACTAATGAGGATGAAGCCAGGCAACATAAAGAAACCGACCATTACCTAACGTGGCGCGGCATGGTCGCCGAGTGGATGGCTTCACCCCGCAGAGGCGAACCGCTAATCGGCCTATTACCAAAGGCAGGGCAATAAATGCAGTTCTCCATCGCACGACTGCCACGCATTGAATTTGGCCCGGGTACCCTCGATAAACTCCCTGCCATTATAAAAAAGTTCGGCAACCGTGCGCTGTTTATCACGGGTAAACAGTCTTACGAACAGATACCATTATGGAAAACACTGAACGAACAACTGAAAAATGAAAACATCGACACGCTGTTTGCGACCATTAATAACGAACCATCGCCGTCATTAATCGACCAGATCACGGCTGATCACCGCGACCAAAACATCGACTGTGTGGTCGGCTTTGGTGGTGGCAGTGCGCTTGATGCGGCCAAGGCAATTGCAGGACTTTTGAAGATCAAAAACTCAGTGATGGATTTCCTCGAAGGGGTCGGCCCGGAACTCCCCTACCACGGCCCAGCGATTCCGTTTATCGCCATTCCAACGACCGCCGGTACTGGCAGTGAAGCGACCAAAAATGCGGTGCTCAGTCAACCAGGACAAGATGGCTTCAAAAAATCGTTTCGCGATAACAAGCTAGTCGCAGAATACGCCATCCTGGATCCACGCCTGCTTGCCAGCTGCCCCAAACCGCTGATCGCCGCCAACGGCATGGATGCCATCACGCAGCTGATGGAATCATATACATCCATCAACGCCAATCCATTTACCGATGCACTGGCTCAAAGCGGCCTGTTGCTGGCAAGAGATGCACTGTTTGACTGGTATGAAAATGGCGCTGCCGCGGAAAAGGCGCAGAGCAACATGACCTATGCCGCCTGCCTCTCGGGAATCACACTGGCGCAGGTGGGACTCGGCTCCGTACACGGACTCGCCTCACCCCTTGGGGCCTTCTTTCCGATTCCACACGGGGTTGTCTGCGGCACACTACTGGCCGAAGCAACGGCGGTCAACATCACGGCCATGCAAGCACGTGAGTCAGACAACCCGGCACTAAAGCGATATGCCACACTATCAGAGTGGCTTAATAACAGGATGTTTAGCGATCAACACGAGGCCCATGATCAACTGATTAGACATCTACGCGATTGGGTAAACCGACTCGAACTACCCTCTCTATCTGTATACGGTATCAGCGAAGCGGACTTCGACCGCATTATTAGCCACGCCCGTGGTAGCAGCATGAAAACCAATCCGATCGTATTAAGCGACGATGAAATCAGACAGATACTAAATGCCAGACTTTAGATTTTTTCCTTTCCCCTAAAGTTTTAGTGCTGATGCCCACCGACACCATGCGCATGCCCATGAGTTAATTCTTCGTCAGTAGCATCTCGAATATCCACCACTTCGAGATCAAAAATGAGTGTCTTGCCTGCAAAGGGGTGATTGCTATCCACCGTCACCATAAACTTACCCACCTTCACTACCGTCACCTGGCGTTGTCCCTGCTCAGTTTCAACAGTCGCCACCATGCCCGGCTTCCATTTTTTCGCGCCCTGTAAATGCTTCATTGGAACACGCTGAACAGAGCCCTCGACACGCTCACCATAGGCCTCTGCAGGGGGCAAAGTGACACTAAACTTGTCACCAACAGCCTTTCCTGCCAACGCCTTCTCCAATCCTGCCATCATGTTATTGTAACCATGCAGGTAGGCAACAGGCTCATTCTCTGTCGATTCAAGCACCGACTGCTGCTCGTCTTTTAACACATAGAGAAACTGGACTACTTTTTTATCTTCGACCTTCATTACCTGACCCCTGGCTGCCCCGAGTAAAAACGCGTCATTTTACACGTCTGCAGGGTCATCCGCATAGATGAAATATCGATGCAGTCACCACAATGAGTAAAATGCTACCTGAGGACTCAGGCAGTCAAGAGCAAACTAGGCGTAATAATCCACCATCCGAGAAGAGAGCATCATCTCGCCCTCCTCTATGTCATCCAAATCTTGTGATTCATGGCCACCATCTCGCCCATCACCTGAACTACTATTCCCATCCATCGCTTCACGCTCCTGCTCTGAAGCCTGTTGCTGCTGGGCAAAGGATTGATCAGAAACATCAACATCGGCGAGATTCACACCGTTATCACCCAACATTTCACGTAATCTCGGTATGGCACTATCCAGCGCCTCACGAACAGCACCATTTTGAGCCGTGAAGTGAATCGTCGTTTGATCATTCTGTACACTAATCTTCACCTCAACAGGGCCAAGATGAGCTGGGTTCAGCTTCAACTCAGCAGACTGCACCTGACTATTGACCATCCATTTAACCCGACTACCAACCTCTTCGCCCCAACCAGCCTGCTGTGAAAAGGGGGTATTAATCGAGCCCTGCATCAAAGACTTTGTTTCACTGCCACTCTTTGCATCAGTGGATAACGCAGTCAAATTGCCCATGGCACTACTCAATGAATCGCCTATTTTGCTTTCACTACCACTGACTGTCGTTGGCTGCTGCTTAAGTAACATCGCATCACGCAACATATTTGAAAGTTGAGTACTATTACCTAATACCGGCGTTGTCTCTAGTTGCGGTGCCAGACGCGCACCAGAAAGACCACCTTCTGCCTCTTCTACCGGTGCCATCGCTAACTGCCTCATCAATAAGTCTTGTTGTAACTTGCTTTGACCTTGCCCTGCCAATTGTGAACTACCAGCACCCGCTGCACCCAATTGAGCAGATAGATGCTGTGCACGCGTTACATCATCGATCACAACAGACGGTGAAACCATTGGCTGTAAATAGGCGTCGATATCGACAGGCAGTTCGCTATTGCCTTCGAGCGACTGTTGCGTTAATGAATTTTTCAGCCCATTAGCATTGAGCAAGCGACTGACATCCTGATGATTCACTCCCGATAAGGCACCCGGCGGCAATAATTGCCCCTCAGGCGGCAACGCCTGTCCGGCAAAGGCGTTTAACAGCTGAGATTTGAATTGAACTTGATCAGACTGAGCTGTCGATGAGAGTAGGTTTGAAAAGAGAGGAGAAAACCCTTGAGCATCTGATGAAACGCCATTAGCACTACTGCTGAGGCCATTTGAGGCCTGTGCAGTCCCATCTGTGGCACTAAGCCCGGGTGATAAAGTTGTCATCAAGCCCTGCATAATAGTATTCCCGTGTCTCCTGTGTCGATCAAATTAAGATTTGTGTCGCAAGATACAGAGCAAGGAACATGCCAGCATATAAAACGCCTTTTCTGCGTGTCTATTCCGGAGTGTAATTTCGCCTCATATGCTGCGAGCGCTCATCGCTTTCCGCCTGCTCCCGCTTATCCCGCGCTTCTTGTTCCTGCTGCCGATAACGATCGCTGACTTTGTCCAGCGCCTGATGACGCCCACGCATCTGCAGCCACGCCATGTTCTTCTCATTTAGCTGCTGCTGGCACTCCAGCAATAACGCCTCTTGCTGCTTAATCGCTACGGCCAGACGAGCGATGAACCTACGGTAGTCATTGATCTGTGCAATATTCATCCCACTGCGACCTGATTCATTCAACCGCTGTATATATTCATCATGATAGTGGCGTAGCTCAATCAACTTTGCCTCATGCTGATCGACAATCTTACGATATTCACTCAACGCTATCGCCGCATCATCCTCACGTTCTTTCGCAACTTTGATAACAGGCTGCAGGCGTCGAGACTTCAAAATACCCTCTTAGTGAATCGATTATTGATCGGCAAGGACAACACTGGTTGCGGCCATCGATCTGTTCAATAGCGCCGACAGCTGCTGCATGCCACTTTGTAAATTAACCGACTCTGAAATATTTTGCTGTAAAAAAGCCCTCAAGTGTGGATAGAACTCAATCGCCTCATCGACTTCGGGGTCACTGCCGCGGGTATAGGCACCGACATTAATCAGATCTCGATTCTGTTGATAACATGAGTAAAGCTGTTTGAAGCGACGAATCTCCTGTTGATGAGGCTCACTGACAATCTCAGTCATCACACGACTGATCGATGCCTCGATATCGATCGCAGGATAGTGTCCCGCATCCGCGAGTTTACGCGATAACACAAAATGACCATCGAGAATGGCACGTGCTGCATCGGCAATTGGATCCTGCTGATCATCACCTTCTGCTAATACCGTATAAAAAGCGGTAATCGAACCACCATTTTCGCTAGTCCCCGCACGTTCCACCAGTTGCGGCAATTTGGCAAACACAGAGGGTGGATAACCCTTGGTTGCGGGTGGCTCGCCAATCGCCAGCGCAATCTCACGCTGCGCCTGCGCATAACGTGTCAAAGAATCCATTAATAACAGCACTCGCTTTCCCTGGTCACGAAAATATTCGGCAATGCTGGTCGCCAACATCGCGCCATGCATCCGCATCAGTGGTGGATTATCCGCAGGGGTTGCCACGACGACGGCACGCGCCATGCCCTCAGGCCCTAATATGGTATCGGTGAACTCCTTTACCTCACGACCACGTTCACCAATCAAACCCACCACTACCACATCGGCGTTGGTATAGCGCGTCATCATGCCCAGCAACACACTCTTACCGACACCACTGCCTGCAAACAGGCCCAGGCGCTGACCACGCCCAACCGTCAGTAATGTATTGATCGCTCTCACGCCGACATCGAGCGGCTCTCGAATTGGCGGACGACGTAACGGATTCATCGGACGAGCACTCAGCGGCACACGACTCTCTGCAACCAACGGCCCCTTATCATCAAGTGGCTTACCGGCTCCATCCACAACGCGCCCCAACAGATCTTTACCCACCAATGCCTCATAAGCCTGGGTAGAGGGGATTACCTTGGCATTGGGCACAATTCCCTGAACATCGCCACTTGGCATGAGATAGGTTTTATCACCAGCAAACCCAACCACCTCAGCTTCGATCGGTGCTGAACTGATGCTGCTAATTAAACAACGACCACCGATTGCCACCTGACAGCCAACCGCCTCAAGTGTCAAACCCACCATCCGTGTCAACTTACCTTCAACGATTAATGTCGGCGGATCACCCAGCTTGTCACGGTAAGTCTCAATCCGTTTTTTCCAGATATTGCTACGAGGGTGCATGATCCACATCCCCCACACTATCGCCATCACGCTCGCCACCCATCAATTCAGCAACAATAGCAGCCAGGCGCGTCTCAATTGAAGAATCTAATTGTGCATTCTCGGTCTCAAGACGACAACCACCTCGAGTCAACGTCGGATCCTCTACCAACTCCCATGCCCCTTGTTCTGAAATTGACAGCGCCTGTTTAAGTAGCTCAGCATCCTCAGGGTGCAAAAATATTTTGATAGTACGAGATGTCGTTGGCAATATAGCAACCGCTTCACGTACCACAGCAACAATCTCATCCGGGTTTATTTTAATCTCTCGACGCACCATATGTTTCGCAATAGTCATTGCCAGGGTGACAAGTTCATTAACGACCTCATCATCAAGCGCTTCTAGGGGCCTTGATAGCTGTCCAACGACCTCTATCAGTTTCTGTGCCTGTTGAGTGAGATTCTCCTGTCCAGTCGCGATTCCTTCCTGTTTCCCTTGTGCAAACCCTTCCTCGTAACCTTGCTGGCGCCGCTGTTCAATCTCTTTTTTTGTTGGCTCAGTGGCGGCCTGCCGAACACCACTAGCAGCCCCGCCGACATTGGGAATCTTCCAGCGTGGGCAATCATCTGAATCCTCGGAAAAAATAATCCGCTTAGACATACTCATCGGAACTCTTACCACCCAGTTGAATATCGCCTGATTCGGCCATTCTTCTTGCTATCGCTAGGATCTCTTTCTGCGACGCCTCCACATCACTCAATTTAACAGGGCCGCGCGCCTCAAGGTCATCCTTCAACATTTCGGCC
This sequence comes from uncultured Gammaproteobacteria bacterium, assembly GCA_945787155.1. Classification (GTDB taxonomy): domain Bacteria; phylum Pseudomonadota; class Gammaproteobacteria; order SZUA-140; family SZUA-140; genus SZUA-76. Next base: position 23,029 of record CALZHD010000001.1, read on the forward strand.
GCACGTTTAGACATATTGTCAAAAATTTTCGACTGCATATCAGGCTCGGAACCCTTAAGTGCCAATACCAATGTCTCGGATGAAACCTCACGCAATAACGCCTGTATACCACGATCATCGATTTCTGACAGGTCAGCAAACACAAACATCAAATCCTGGATACTCTCACCCAGTTCAGTATCAAACTCGGTAATTTGATCCATGATCATGCCTTCTTCAGCGCTATCCATAAAATTCAGAATATTTGCCGCTGTTTTTATACCACCAACACTAGAGGATTTAACCGCAGTATTTCCTTTAAATTGTTTTTCAATGACGTTGTTCAACTCATCAAGCGCGGAGGGTTGCAGACGATCAAGCGTTGCTACCCTAAGCAACACGTCCAACCTCACCTTTTCTGGTAACAGACTAATCACCTCGGCCGCCTGTTCAGGGTCAAGATAAGAAAGCACTACCGATATAATTTGCGGATGCTCAAGGCGAATCACTTCAATGATTGCACGTGGATCCATCCACTTCAACTGCTCCAGACCGGATGAATTGGTTCCCGTTAGAACACGATCAATAATGCTTCCCGCCTTATCTTCGCCCAACGCTTTTACCAAAACGCTTTTCAGGTATTCATCCGAACCCACCCCAAATGCGGTTTCATTATCTGCGCTCTTACAAAACTCATCCAGCACATCTTCGGCCTGTTCTTTCGAAATATTTTTCAGCATTGACATCGCAGTACTAACACGATGAACTTCCTTTGGGCCAATATATTTCAGTACTTCTGACGCTCCTTGCTCACCAAGGCTCATCAACAGAATCGCAGCCCTGTCGACTCCGGTCAGGTCATCTTGTTTTTTATCCACCATCAGCTGCTACCCAGTTATTCACGACCTGTGCCACACGTTTCGGGTCTTGAGACGCCAGTGAGCGAGCAGTGTTCAAGTTGTTTTCATAATTCTGTTGAGGTTGTAGCTCTCCCCCCGCCCCTCCACTCAACGTCAGTTGGTCGTTCTGCATACCCACAGCACCCTCTCCAGTCATCATCACCTGGGCAGGCATAACCTCTCCTTTTGCCGCCAGTTCTTTAAGTACTGGGCGTAGCACACCGAACAATAAAAAGAAGATCACCGCACCCGCTAACACCTGCTTCGCGGTATCCCAGAGGCCAGGTTGATCCATAAACGATGGTTCTGGCAGTGGTTCTATTTCTGCTGGCACTGTAAATGAAGTGTTGATCACATTGACGCTATCGCCACGCAAGCCGTTAAAACCGATCGCCTCTTTCACCAGACTGGTGATACGCAATATTTCATCTTCTGTTAATGGCGTACGCACTGTCTCACCGTTATCATCAACAGACTTTTTATCATCCAGAACCACTGCAACTGAAAGGCGTTTGACATCACCACCGCCGCTACGAATATGGCTAATGGTGCGATCAAGTTCATAATTACGTGTCGCTCTAATAGTAGAACTTACCGGTGATCGCGAATCTCCGCTTGGGGCAGCATCCACACTTGTATTTTCTGGGGGTTGATTAGATAGACTCCCGGGCACACCACTCAACGTCTGGCTACCAGTACGTCGCTCCTCAAGTGTCTGTTCGCTTCGAACAGCGGGCAGATCTGGATTAAAGCTCTCCTGAGTTTGCTCTGTCACAGTAAAATCGATATCGGCTGACACTTGCGCACGCACACCACCTTCACCAATGATTGGGCTCAGAATCCCTTCAATACGTTTAATATAATATTCCTCAAGGCGTTTACGGTGATTAAACTGAGTCGAGCTGACTCTCATGTCTGCTGATGATTCAGATGAGGTCAACAAACGTCCTTTTTGATCAATGACCGTGACATCATTTGCCTCAAGACTCGGTATACTTGCAGCCACCATATGACTGATCGCTGTGATCTGCCCCTCCTGTAATACACGACCAGCAAATAGATCTATGGTGACGGATGCCTTTGGTTTTTTACGATCACGAGCGAAGGCGCTCTGTTTAGGGATGGCCAGATGAACACGGGCACTTCGTACATTATTCAATGAACCTATCGTACGCGCCAGTTCGCCTTCTAATGCACGTTGATAGCGTGCTCCCTCCATAAACTGGCTAACACCAAACCCCTGATCTTTATCCAGCATTTCAAAACCGATACCGCCACCGCGAGGTAAGCCCTCTGAAGCCAGTTTAAGGCGCGCTTCATGCACACTATCACCAGCAACAAGAATGGCACCGGTCTGAGTATCCACCTTATATGGAATGGCTGCCTGCTGTAACGAATTTGCAATCTCACCAGAGTCTTGCTCTGAGAGATTGCTATACAGCATGCGGTAACTTGGGTCCTGTGACCACTGCGCAATGGCAACACCAATCGCGATGCTAGCAGCCAGCCCTATCATTAATCCGAGCTGTCGTAGAAAGGATAAACCGTTAAACCCTCTAGAGGAGAGTACTACATCATCTGTCTTTACCAATGCCATATTTGTCTCTTTATTTTTAATACTAAAACAGTATTAACATTATCCAGATCTAGATTCGCTAGATTGGCATACTCATCACATCCTGATAGGCAGAGATCAGTTTGTTTCGCACCTGCACCATTGCCTGAAACGAAACGTTTGCCTTCTGCGACGCAATCATCACATCGACCAGGTCAACATTCTTATCACCCATCGTAAAGGCTTCTTTCAACTGCCCAGATTCCTTTTGAACTGAATTCACCTGATTGACAGCCTCTTTCAACTGCGCAGAAAAATCTGGCCCTGCGCTGTTGGCATTAGCACTCTGGTCAACACCCTTAGCCTCAATCGCACTGCTGCGCAGTTGTGATAACAGGTAATTTACATCGATTTCACTCATCACAAGCCCTCCTTACATCAACTTCAATATATTTCCGATCCACGTTGCCCCACATTCTGAACAGCAATACCAGCTTCTCTCATTCGTGCCAATTTATAACGTAATGTACGCTGGCTAATTCCCAGTTTTTCAGCCGTTGATTTTCTGTTGCCACTCATCAAACGCAACGTTTCCAGGATCACATTCTGCTCATGAGATTTAAGACTCTCCTGATGGGTAGGCACTGCCACAGAGGCTTGTTCCGACAACGTTTCAACATTGTTCACTGCCATTGTCAGTGGTGAGTTAACCGCCTCAAACTGTAAGTCATCAACTTCGATTGTCCGTCCGGATTGCAAAATCAAGGCGCGCTGCATAATGTTATCAAGCTCTCGCACATTGCCCGGCCATGAATGAGAAAGCAGTTTCTCTTTTGCTACCTGGGAAAGTTCAGGCAGTTGGCGCCCACCCGTTTCTGCGTTATTTTCAATCAAACGCTGAACCAATGGCAGAATGTCTGCTGGGCGCTCACGCAGTGGCGGTAAAAACAGGGGGAAGACATTCAGACGATAAAAAAGATCTTCACGGAAACGTTGCGCTGCTACCTCTTCCATCATTCTTCTATTAGAGGTCGCCAGCACACGAACATCTAATGAAATGGGCTTTCTTCCACCCAGCCGCTCCACTTCACGCTCCTGTAAAACACGCAATAGTTTCGCCTGCAGTCCAAGGTCCATCTCTGAGATCTCATCCAGCAATAACGTGCCACCCTGTGCCTGCTCAAACTTTCCTGGTGAAGCCTGGTAAGCGCCAGTAAAGGCCCCTTTTTCATAGCCAAACAGCGTCGCTTCGAGCATGTTTTCTGGAATCGCCGCACAGTTAATCGCAACAAAGGGTTGATCAGCACGACTCGAGTGTTGATGTATATAACGCGCCAGCACCTCTTTACCGACACCACTTTCACCTGTAATCATCACCGTAGCATCACTCTGTGCGACACGACTTGCCATCTGTAGCAGCGCCAGACTCTTATCATCATGGGCGATGAACGCTTCTGTTTCGTGGTGCTCATTCGAAAAATAACGTTCGACCATTTCAATTAATGCATTGGCATCAAATGGTTTCAGTAGATAATCGGCGGCGCCTTCTCTCATAGCTTCTACGGCATTTTGAACACTACCGTGGGCAGTCATCAACAATACTGGAAGCTCAGGATTATCCGACTTAATCTTTTTAAGTAGTGCATATCCATCCATCGGTTTCATCTGTACATCGCTAATAACGAGGCCAATATCCTGTGTTGACATAAGATTAAGTGCGGCTCGACCATTTTCTGCTGTAGCAACGTCATATCCAGCCAAATCCAGGGTGTCACATAACGCTTCACGTAAAGAACTGTCGTCTTCAACGACAAGTACTGTGGAATAACTCATATAAACTCCTTCCTATAAAAGTAGCTACAATAATGTAATGATATAATCACACCACGCAAACTACTCTTTAACATCTTTAACATCTTTAACATCTTTAACATCTTTAACATCTTTAACATCGTCTTTGATTAGTGGCAGGCGTATCACAAATGTCGTACCACTGTGCTGTTGTATTGATGATGACTCAATCCAGATTGCGCCATCATGCGCATGAACAATCGCCTGAACCACTGCCAATCCCAATCCGGTACCTTGAGGTTTTGTGGTAAAAAAAGGCTCAAAAATGCGCTCCTGCATCTTTGCAGAAATCCCACGACCATTATCACTTACATAAATATCGATCGTATCTTCTGTGACATTGCAGCAGACTACTTTAATCCAGCCACTGATTTGATGCACTGTGCCTGACTCATCATCGTCGGCATCACAAGCCTGAATAGCATTTGAAACAAGATTTTGTAGTACTGCGGAGAGTGCCTCATGATGTCCTGAAATCTTGACATCAACACTGTTGATAATCTCAAGTGTGCAGGCTTTTTCTTCTAATTGAGGTAACATCATCTGCTGTAACTCATCCATGAGTGTTGAAACCTTTACCTCATCCGCACTGAAGTTTCCACCGCGCGCAAATACCAACATGTCATTTACGAGGTGTTCTAGATGTTTCAAACGAGAAATAATTTGCGCTGCATAGCGTGAACGTCGCCCCTGGTCTAAGTCATCACGTTTAAGGTGTGACGCGTAAAGCAGACTTGAAGCCAGCGGAGTGCGAATTTGATGCGCAATCGAAGCCACCATCTCACCCATGGCGGAAAGACGCTGATGCCGACTCAACAGTGCCTGCATCGCACGCGCCTCAGTGACATCAGTTAAAAGAACAATTTGTCCAGGGGCATCGCCAGACGGGCGTGTCGCAATATTGACAATGCGGCCATCCTTCAGCGGCACATCATCACCCTGAGAGGTTGCTTGAAAAACCTGGGAAACCACATCGCGCCACAACCGGCTTAACAGAGGCTCACCAATCAGTTCGATTGCTGCACGATTGCATTGCTGCACATAACCATCACCGTCCAGTACGATCACCGCAGCGGGCAAAGCATCCAGCAGGTCTTCAAAACGCCTGATGATTTGTTCATTGTCGGTATCGCGAAAAAAACGACGACTACGTTCGATTGCCAGCTCGCCGGTCAGTTGGCCAACTCGATCTTCCAGAACACGATAGCTATTTACCAGTTGATCCGAGGCTTGACTAAAGAGACTAAAGGCGTGCTTTAACTCCCCGGTATTACGTACATTCTGTTGACCCATACCAATACTGCCCTCTTAAAAAACCACGAAGAATCAGATCCTTCGTATAACAAAGAGCAATAACTGTGCCGGCTTTACTAATTACTTAAAATTCAATAAGATATGGATAAGATAAAAATAAACAGTCAAATTTATGTCGCTTCATCCGAGCGCTGCAGCCCATATTTACGCAACTTCTCAACGAGCGTTGTACGACGCAGGCGCAAACGATTGGCAGCATGCGCTACAACACCATCAGCATCATCCAATGCCTGCTTAATCAAATTATATTCCAGATTACTCAAATGCTCTTTTAGATCAATACCGTCCTGTGGCAATCTTGGAGTATCCAGAAGATCAATAGAAGCAGCACTAGGGGCGGTGTCATAAATGGCATTCTCCTGTATTGCCGCCGTCAGCGCACTGGTATCAGTACCGATATCGACCTGAAACTTCTGAGGCAAATCATGCACGTCGACCACACCATAGGGATGCATAATCACCAGACGTTCAATCATATTAGCAAGCTCGCGTACATTTCCAGGCCAATGATACTGACATAGTGCGACCACTGCCGCCTGAGTCAGACGAACTGAACCGCGTTTTTCATGCTCAAGTCGTTTAACCAGCTCATTAACCAATAGAGGTACATCCTCAATGCGCTCACGCAATGGGGGCATATCGATTGGAAATACATTCAAACGATAAAAAAGATCCTCACGGAATTTGCCATCTTTGATCGCCTCTTCCAGATTACGGTGAGTCGCCGCAACAATGCGCACATTGGACTCAATGGTCTTGTTACTACCGACACGCTCAAAGGTTCGCTCTTGCAGCACTCGCAGTAGTTTAACCTGCATCTGCACGCTCATATCTCCAATCTCATCAAGAAACAGCGTGCCACCCTCTGCCAGCTCGAAGCGCCCCTGGCGCGCACTAATCGCGCCAGTAAAGGCCCCCTTTTCATGTCCAAAGAGTTCACTCTCCAGTAATTCTGACGGAATAGCACCGCAATTAATTGGTACAAAAGGCTTGCCTCTGCGTTCGGAATGGTAATGCACATTACGGGCAACGACCTCCTTACCAGTACCCGACTCACCCAGAATCAGCACAGTTGCATCTGAACCGGCAACCTGTTCAATTTGCTTTCTGACCTGCCGTACACTCCGACTATTACCTACCAGACTACGAAATAATTCCGGCGAGTGTGCGCCCTGACGCTTGGTATGGCTCTGACGAAATATCTGCGCCTGCTGTATCGCAGCGGTCAGGTCACGATATTTAACTGGATATTTGATGTGCCCCAGAATCCCGGCAGCCAGTTCAGTGGGTAGCTGAAGATTGTCACGACTATCCACCAGCAGAAAGACAGGGACATGCTCACCCCACGTCTTCAAGGCCTGCATGAGCGCAGGCAGTTCAGCGCTTACCGATGCGGCCACGATAACCACACCAACATCATCAGCATTACATGTTGTCGGCTTCCACTCATCCTGCGTGGTTAATGTTACATCGGTACAATCGATGAACTCAAAAATAGCCTTTAAATCCTCATGACCACCTTCATTAGGATCAATAATCAGGACTGACTCCATTTTCAACTTCCCCTCAAATCGATTGTTCCACGCATAAGTGATGCAAACCCCAGCCCCTACTAAAAATCGCAGTAGTACGTCAAAAAACTGTCACAAGAAACATAACATACCCGAGGTAGTGGGTCAACAAACCACAACTTACTGATATAAAAAAGCTTTATATATTTGACTCGTTTATGGTCGCAGCTACAGAGAAACTACTGAGAATCTTCGTCCCTTATTTTAGAGTCACGCCGTGACTGAGCGATACTACGCCGATGCTGTCTAAAAATAAGCTTCTCAAGGCCGGACTGAACTAAATCACTCATAGTCTCGTAAACTAGATGAATGAGATATTTTCCACTGGAACCTTGAATAGTCTTCACACTTATTATCTGGCCAATAACAATAAAAGGTCGCGGATATTTATGATGCAAATAGAGCGATAACTCTAAAAGCGCTCCTTCTCTCGGTGGCGCCTCTGAAATCCATTCAACTCCAGCAGAACCAAGCGTGATCGGCATCGATTCAGGCATGGCTGTCTCACGAATCACCAGCTGAGTCACCATGTCCAGCAGCAAATTAAGCTTATATTCGATACGGTTCAAATCAGAACCGGAACTACTACCGGTTTCATCTTGACCATCACCATGAAACTCATCCAGTGTCGCTATGAAACGTAACACCTCTTCGTTCGAGTCTTGAATTCTGAGATAGGAAAACGCCAATTCCTCCCTATCAATATCACGCCATTCCAGCGGCATGACATCTTTATATATAACACCTTCTCCAAGTTGTTCGTGATTGTCATCATCCATATTCATAGCACTCTAAGATACAGGATATGTAACTCACCAGGCAACCATCTTCCATTTACAACTACACCAACACTAGTAAGCTGCTACTTATTTGATGAGTTGTACGCTTGCGACGCCTGCTTTCCACGACTGATCTTTTGTGAATTTCTTAAGATATTCTGCTGTTCAGATAAACTTAACATGATAATTTTCTTATCAGTAGCTAACACCTCTAAAATAGTGCTCGCAACATACTCGACCTCTTCAACTGAGGGTGTTACTTCAAAAAAGGAATAAATTAGATCACCGCGCTCTGCTTCAAGCTTACTCACATCGTCCCACCGCTGCTGCTTCACTAAATACAACATCTTTTTTGTCAGCGCTTTAATTATATCAAGCTGTGCAATACGGTCTTTTATGGCAGTAATAATCACCTTAGTATCAACATCGACCATCTGAGCACTCATTGCTAATATCTCAGCAGCATCTAACGACCACTGGATGCTGTTTGATCATCCTCACCTTTCGCCTTACGAGCATGATCCATCACAATATCTTCAGGAATCGCATCCCATGCGCCTTTAATTTCATTCAGCAGTTTTGTCACCTCATCCAGTAAGCTCACATCATTTTTCAGATTGGCCTGTAACAAGATATGCCCCATGTACTCATAAAGATTATCCAGATTCTGCGCAATCTCTCCCCCCATTCGCTTATCAAGACTGACACGCAAACCTTCAACAATCGAAATTGCGATACTAATATTCTCTCCTTTCTTGGCAACCTCATTTTGTTCCATGTGTAATTTTGCGGTTGCGACCTTCTCCAGAGCCCCCGCCATCAACATCTGGATCAATCGATGTGGTGTCGCACTCTCAATACCCCCTTGAACACTCACCTTCTTGTATTGATCCATGCCCGACTGTCTGCTCGAAAAACTCATTGCCTGCTCTCCGTCACGTTAATCCTTATCATTATGATTTTTCCATACTACTATTTTTTCCTTGCGCCAATCGTTGGCAGGGTTTCCAGTTGTTGGCTCAGAAAATTGCCTGTCCCCTGTAGTTGACTCACCAACTGATCCATCGCTAAAAACTGTGCAAACAACCTACTTTCAAGTGCCGACATCCGACCGCCCAGCGTCTCTCTAGCCTCACCAATACCATCAATTCTATCTTCGATGCCATCGATTCTGGCATTGAGCGCTCCCTTTGAATCAAGCATACCATCAATCAGCGTACTCAATTTATCGGCAATACCACGTGCAAATGAAACGGTACCATGAGCACCCAAAGTGCCATCAAGGATCTCAACCTTCAAACCATCTGCATTCACACTACCGGTCAGAAACCGTCCTGAGCCTGTAGCAGCCTGTCCACCGATGGTACCCGCCACATTAAGCCCCGCGATACCAGCCCCCGCACTCAGGCCAAAACCACTGCCTTCTACAGAATTAATATTGACCTTCGATGCATCGCCATAGCGCGTAGAAGAAATCACAAAATGCTCATTACTTGCAGTGTCATCAAAGGTCACATTCGCCGAGACACCTTCATCTTTTAGCGCAGAGACACCATTTATACGTGCCTGTAACTCACTTGCCAGGGAGGCGCCACTATAAGTGCCCTGAGTTAGAGTAATGACTCCAGTTTGCTTTCCATCAACGGTAAACGAAAGCGTGTCATTATTTCCATCGATGACGATTGATCCTGTATATCCAAAGGTTTCCCCGGTAACGGCTCCCTGAGTGGCTGCCTGTGTGATGTCAATCGCGTACTCGCCCGGCTTAGTATTGTTTGACGAGCTGATAAAACTAACCTGACTACTGCTCAATTGCCCTGCGGACGCAAAGAGATAGCCTACTGCATCTGGATTACTCGCAACAGCGGCATCCAGTTTAGTATTATCAATCACTAATTTCCCATCACGCTCAGTGGTAATGCCCAACTCTGCCAGTGATTGATAATTACTTGCCAACCCTTCGATCGTATCGTTTACCTCACGCCGCAGTTGCCCTCCGACACTGCGCAAAACGCTATCTCCCAGTAAGATTCCACCCTGCTGGGTATCGGCATCAAATCGGTTGAGCTCATTCATAATGCCCAGCAGAGCATTGTATTCGGTAACAAAGTTTTGCACTGCATTGGTGACCGTACTGTTGCTACGAGCAACATCAACATTCACTGCTCCATCCGCTTCAAGCTGCGCCTTTTTAAGGTTCAGAGTTACCCCATTAATCGCCTCGTTGACCACATTGGTACTACTGGTCACCGCCAGACCATTGATAGTCAATAAGGCATCCTGCCCTGCCAGGGTCTGCTCAAGATTGGTCGCAGTACTATTAAATTCTAGCGCGGAGAGACTGGCATCATCCACCGTTACTTCCATACTGCTGGCTGCACCGGTATCTGTTGAAGTATAGGTCAAACGATAATCTGAACCATCATAAATAATGCTGGCTGAGACGCCAATATTGGCATTATTCACCGCATCACGCACCCCCTCCAATGAGTTATTGGTAGCGTCAATGGTCACGGTTTTAGTAGGTTTGTCAGCGTTCTGCGTAAATGAGGTATAGCTATCGGAATCTTTGTCATAAACCGTGGTGCCAAACTTGAAGGTCACGGTACCCGCCCCGACCACATCAGCCACGCTATTGAAGCCAGTCGTCACCAGGGTATGCGCCTGTGCTAGATTGCTCACCTTGATGCTATAACTAGAATTAGCCGCCTTATCAGTCGCATCTGCAGTCACAATATCGGCATCTGATGAGCTAGTGGAAACAGAATTGAAGCTGCTTATCGATGAAATTGAATTCAGCGCGCCATTAAATGACGAGAGTGCCCCTTTCAATGAACCATATGCGGTAAGTTGAGCTTGAAACGTGGCTTCTTTAAAATCGAGACGATTAGAAGTTGGCGCTCGTTCGGCCTCAATGATCGAAGTAACCAGACCATTGATATCCAGGCCCGAACCGATACCTGGTGATGAAATAGATGCCATATCGCCCTCTTTTTACTACTTTTACTTAAATCGCCCTTCACCCAGCTGTTAAGTGAAGGTCTTTACCTCATAAATAATAAGCAATTTTTAGGCCATCCAAGAAAAATCTCTTAATATTTTTGTTTTAGGCTTTATCATTAATCAGCGATGCACCACCTACTTCATTGAAATGGCGTACGAGATTAAGGAATTCCTCTGATGGTATTTGTCGAATAACCTCTTCCGATTCAACATCGTAAACAGTAATAACAGTATGATCAGAACCTTCATCAATGGTAAATTCCAGGCCACGACGAATATTCTGCACGTGATCACTCATACGACTGACTGCCTCGGAAAGTTTTGAAATTTCTGCGACAGCAGAAGGGTCTTCATTTAAAACAGATGGCAAAGATTGGTTACCGCTGCTAGATTCAGCTTGCCGCCCACTATCTACCAGCTTCACTGTCGGAGTCTCTGTAGTAGGTGGACCCACTATCGGCCTTACCTGGCTCGAAGAATGTATCACGTCCGCTGTGACCCGCGTTCCAAGGTCAATAGACATGAATCGTACCTCCTATCGTTAACATAAAACTTCTCAGGAAATGGTCCGGGGCATACGCCCCGAACCGGTTCCATTTACACTTACTGCAGCAGTGACAACACTAACTGTGGCAATGAATTTGCCTGTGACAGAATTGAAACACCTGCCTGTTGCAGAATTTGTGAACGTGTCAGTGCCGCAGTTTCTTCCGCATAGTCTGTATCTCGAATTCGTGAACGCGCAGCGCTCAGATTCTCAGAGGAAGCTGCCAGATTAGCAATGGTCGATTCAAAACGATTTTGAACCGCACCCAGATCACCTCGCAGCGTGTTAATCTGATCCAGTGCACCATCCATCAGGGCAATTGCAGAGTTCGCACCCGCCACCGTGGAGATGTCCACTGCATCAATGCTGCTCAGAGTAGAACTTGCAGATGCCAGGCCAGCCTTAGTTGCATTATTACCTGCAATGGTGAACTGGGTAGAGGAATCCAGCGCCAGCGTACCCTTAACATTAAAGGCTACTGCCGCACCCGCAGTACCTGCAGTGGCAGCAGCAGTCGATACACCCGCCACACCGGCACCACTCTCAGTCACAGCAAGATTGCTCACGCCCGTTCCCAAAAGATCTGAGGTCAGGGTGATTGCAGCAGCGCCACCAGTAGCTTGAACATTAGTTCTAGCACCAGCATATTCTGCATTAACCGCTGTCAGGAAGTTTTGTGCAATCCCGGCATCAGTGATGGCAAGGCTAACGCCTACATTACCTGTAGTGGCACCGGTACCATCAGCAGTGAACTCATACACCCGACCACCGACCGTGAGTGTTTCGCCAAAGGCAATACCTGCACCAGCTGTCGCTGCATTATTAATCGCGTAACCTGCGGTGCCATTAGTGATATCGGTATGATTCACTGCTGTACTGGTAAACACATCTGAGGTTAAGGTCATAGCTGCAGCAGTACCGTCTGCTGTAACATTACTCGTAGCACCATTAATTACAGCAGCGGCCTTAGTAGAAACTCCAGCAGCGGTATCAGCCGCCGCATAGGCAATCGCGGTATTACCCGCTGTCACACCGAGACCATCTAAATCCATTTCAAAGGTTGTGCCTTGTATAGAGAAAGTATCCCCATCGGTAGTAGCGCCACCTGCTAAAAAGGTAATATTAGAGACGCCCGCTGCACCACCGGCAAAGGTCGTCACACCGGTCGATTGAGTCGCCGCCGCACTTCGCACCTCTAACGCCGTTGCATTCTCGATCCGATCCAGACCATCGACACCGTTACTAGAAGTAATCTCGATATTTTTACCCGTTGTTGAGGTCAGCGTCAAAGCACCGGTGGCCAAATCTGCGGTAGCACTCACGCCGCTTTGAGACGACACATTATTAATGGCAGTGGCAACATTGGCACCCTGTGTCGCAACATTATTGGAACCTGTTACAGAACCAATGTTGACTCCATTAACTAATAAATCACCTGACTGCAAGGTCTGGTTACGTAACAAGGTATTCGTAATCGAAGAGGAAGTCGTTGTCGTAGCTGATGCCTTGACACCCGTTGTGGTGGTTACGCTATTGATCGCAGCGGCGATACTCTCAGCAGAACCTGAGGTAGAAACACCCACGTCTGTCCCATTGATAGTAAGATCACCACCCGCCAGCGCTGTACCACTCACAGCTGTCGCAGTATTTCCTACCTGATAAGAACCCAGTGCCGATGTCTGCGCATTGCCCACATTCACCAGAATGGTCTGATTAGCGTTAGCGCCTACCTGGAATTGTGCGCCCGTGAATGAACCATCAATAATGTTCTGACCATTAAACTGAGTGGTCGTCGCAACACGTTGCAACTCTGAGAGCAACTGGCTCGCCTCACCCTGCAGCGCAGTACGATCAGAGGCCGAGTTGGTGGAGTTCGCAGACTGAATCGCCAGCTCGCGCACACGTTGCAGAATATTGCCATACTCGCCCATCGCACCTTCAGCAGTCTGCGCCAGAGAGATGGCATCATTGGCGTTACGAGACGCCTGATTAAGACCACGGATCTGGGTGGTGAATCGTTCTGAAATCGCGAGTCCCGCAGCATCATCCTTGGCACTGTTAATGCGCAGACCAGATGAAAGACGCTGGAGAGATACACCTAATTGAGATTGGCTATTATTGAGGTTACGTTGAGAATTTAACGAGGCAACATTAGTGTTAATAATTTGTGGCATTTTTTGCTTCTCCTTACGGCTCCGGCATACATACAAACGTACAGCCTGCTCTTATAGACAGAGTAAGTGCTGTACATCAGCCCAGCACCGGAACTAAAGGTTTATCTTTAGCGGATATACTTATCAAAAAAAGTATTTACCGCTCCCAGTGATGTTATCGGAAAATCATAGATAATCTTTAGCACTAACTGACACCTCTGCCGCATAACCAGACAGTCATGAGCAATTAAATTAATATCAATATCAATTAGTTATTAATTACTTACTGATACCATCACAATATTAAGCGCCATCTAGCCAATCAACCCACCCGGCTCCTTTAAAATTACTAAACACTGAACAACATCGCCCGATATAGACAATATAAATGTAAGTTATTAATTTTAATAAAATTCAGGGGCCGATCGCGTGGCAAGCAAAAAGCGTCGCAAACAGAAGACAGCAGCACATACCCCCAAAAAGAAAAGAAGCCCGTCTCCAGCTGCCAGCAACCCCAGTGATCCACAAATTGCCAATATGCTCGACCAGGCGCTTGGTTACCACCGGCAACAGCACCTGCCGGAAGCAGAGAGTATCTATCGAGCCATTCTTCTACGTGAACCGACTAATGCCGATGCACTCCATTTATTAGGACTGACATGCGCACAACGAGAGCTACATGGTGAGGCGATAGAACTCTACAATCAGGCGCTGGCACACATGCCCCATTTTGCGGGCGCCTACAACAACCGGGGGATATCACTCAATACGATCGGTGAATTTTCACTCGCCATTGATAGTTTCAAAAAATCTCTCGAAATCTCGCCTGGAGACCCAGACACCCACAATAATCTTGGCAATGCACTGAGTAAACTTGGCAAACGTGAAGAGGCAGTCGCCCATTACAAAAAAGCAATCCAGCTTAATCCAAAACATACCGATGCCTACTTCAATCTTGGCAACACTCACAACAAGCTCTTCAATTACAGAGAGGCGATCGAGAATTACAACCACGCCCTGGCACTCAACCCCGAACATATCAATGCTTATAATGGGCTGGCACTGATGCTACGGAGTATTTGTGACTGGAGCGATTACGACAAGTTTGAAACCGAAATGATAAAGCAGGCCCAATCGCCCACAAGCAAGTTGCCCCCATTTTATCTACTACCATGGTCTGATAACCCGGAAAATCAGCTAAAATGTGCCAGTCACTATACCCATAGTATTATCCCTTCAAATCTTCCACAACTTAATCCTAAGCCAGCACTAAAAGATGGTCGCATCCGCATCGGCTATATCTCTAGTGATTTTCGCGATCATGTCGTTTCTCATATCATTGCCGAATTGTTTGAACTGCATGATCGAAGTAAGTTTGAAATTTTTGGCTTTGCACTCGGCGAAAAAGATGCCAGCCCAATTCGAAAACGTCTGCAAGCAGCCTTTGATCACTTCATTGAGGTCGGGCACCTTGCCGATAGCCAGATAGCAAATCTCATCGCAGAACAGGGCATTCATATCCTCGTTGATCTCACCGGCTACAGCATGGGGGCCAGAACACGTATCCTGGCGATGCGCCCTGCCCCTGTCCAGGTCAGTTATCTTGGCTATATCGGAACAATGGGCACAGACTTCATCGACTATATACTGACGGATGAAATTAGTGCACCCAGTGAATTACAACCATTTTTCACAGAAAAACTGGTTCACCTTCCCTGTTATATGGTCAATGACACACAGCGTAATGTAGTAAAAGAGACACCAACACGCACCGACGTCGGCCTGCCTGAAGAGGGGTTTGTGTTCTGCAGTTTTAACAATAGCTACAAGATCACACCTACTATTTTTGCTATCTGGATGCGCTGCCTGCATGCGATACCTGACAGTGTATTATGGTTGATAGGCGATAACACCAGGTTACAGGAAAACCTGCGTCAACAAGCTTCTGCCGCGGGAATCGAGCCTGCACGACTAATATTTGCGCCACGTGTTGAGACAGGCCGACATCTGGCACGCCAACGTTTAGCAAACCTCTTCCTCGACACCTTACCCGTCAATGCAGGAGCCACTGCCAGCGACGCCTTATGGGTAGGCTTACCAGTACTCACCTGCCTGGGGAACAGCTTTGTCGCTCGCATGTGCGGTGGTCTGGTGCATGCCGCAGGGTTACCTGAGCTTGTGGTAGACACCCTGGAAGAATACGAGGCACTCGCCATCAAACTTGCCACGCAGCCAGAACTACTGCGCACTTTGCGTGAAAGACTAAATGAAAATCGCGACTCAGCGCTGCTTTTTGATAGCCGACAATTTTGCAATAACCTGGAAAGCGTCTATGCTAGCATGTGGAAAAACTGGCATGGAGGAATGTCCACCAGTGATTACCAGGATGACACTTTCACCCCTTCAAAAATAAAATCAGACAAGAAAGGCACAAACGTGGGCACTGATAAGTTGTTTGAAAAAGCTGTTGCACTTCACCAACAACAACATTTGAAACAGGCTAAAAAACTCTATAACAAAATATTATCACAAGACAATACCCATGCCGAAGCATTTCACTATATGGGAATACTTCATGCCCAACAGGGCATGCAAACAGAGGCCATTGAATTCTACCGAAAAGCACTCGCAATTACCCCCGACGCCTCAAAAATCCATAGTGACCTGGGTGTTGCACTCAACAACTTACAGCAGCAAACAGAAGCCCTGACCGCATTTCAGCGCGCAGTTGAAACTGACCCTGAAGATGCCGAGGCCTATAATAACCTGGGAGGAATATTAGGCTATTTCGATCGGCAGGAAGAAGCAAAGCACTGTTTTTTTAGAGCACTCGAAATCATGCCGGAACATGATGAAGCCCATTACAACCTGGCGGTTGTATTGAGTGACCAGATGAAATATGACGAAGCAGCAGAACACTACTCGCAGACCCTCAAAACTAACCCGAATCACTTTAATGCGCTAAATAATCTCGGCATTATCTACGCCATAAAAAAGCAGTACCCAGAGGCATGCCACTGTTTTCAGCAGGCATTGAAAATCAAACCTGATCACGCTAATACACTAAGCCAGCTAGGCATGAGTCAACGTTATCTCTGCGACTGGAGTAATTTTGAACAGACAAAAGGGGTGCTTACTCAGTGGCAACAATCAAAGGAAGGAGCCATCCCAAATCCCTTTTCATTTTTAATCTGGTCAGATGATCCACAGGCACAGCAGCAGTGTGCCAGGGCTTACAGGCGCTCGCACCTTAAGCCTAATATTCAAGTCATCAATGCACTTCCCTCCTCTCAAGACGATCGTATTCGCGTTGCCTATATCTCTGCCGATTTTCGTGAGCACCCGGTCGCACATCTCACCGCAGAACTCTATGAGCTACATGATCGCGACAAGTTTGAGATTACGGCCATCGCATACGGCTCCAAAGATACAAGCCCAATGCGGCAACGTCTACTCAAGGCTTTTGACCATTTTTACGATGTCGATAACATGGACGATATTGAGATTGCTGAGCTGATTGCATCAAAAGGGATTCATATCATCGTAGACCTGTTAGGTCTTACCCGAGGAAATAGATCTGGTGTGCTTGCTCGCCGTCCTGCCCCGATTCAGATCAACTACCTCGGTTACGTCGGCACAATGGGGAGCGACTACATGGACTATATAATAGTGGATGAATTCAGTGTGCCATCTGACCAACAACCATTTTTCGATGAACGCCTGGTACACCTTCCCTGTTACATGGTCATCGATACACAGCGTGAAATCGCCACTGAAATCCCAACACGCAGTGCATGTGGCCTACCAGAAGAGGGCTTTGTATTCTGTAGCTTTAATAACACTTACAAAATAACACCTGAAATTTTCGACATCTGGATGCGTTGCCTCAATAATATTCCCAACAGTGTATTATGGCTACTCGGTGACAATGAATGGGCACAGGAAAATCTTCGTAACGAAGCTAAAAGTCGCGGCATCGACCCTGCCCGCCTGGTCTTTGCCGCTCGCACAGACTCTGCCAGCCATCTCGCACGCCAACGTCTTGCAGATCTATTTCTCGACACGCTACCGGTCAATGCCGGCGCAACGGCAAGCGATGCATTATGGATGGGACTGCCGGTACTGACTTGCGCAGGAAAGAGCTTTATTGCGCGCATGGGTGGTGGACTGGTACATGCCGCAGGATTGCCTGAACTGGTCACAGAATCACTTGAGGCATATGAGTCACTGGCCATCAAGCTTGCACAGGAACCGCAGACACTCGCGGCATTGCGAGATAAATTGATTGCCAATCGGGACAGTGCGCCACTATTTAATAGCCGAGAATTTTGTCTCAATTTCGAGGCGGCCCTCACCACTATGTGGAACCGCTGGCGTGAATCATTAGACAATAATACGGGCACGCCAACCAATACCCATGTAGTGAAAAGTATGCTTAAAGAGGCCATCGCATTGCATCGACAGGGGGATCTTGATGCTGCGGAACAACATTACAGGGCTATCCTGGACATTGACCCACAGGAAGCAGACGCGCTACATTTATTAGGTGCCGTTAATGCTCAACGCGGCAATATGGATGAAGCGGTTGCCCTCTATCACCAATCGATTGAGGCCAACCCCAGACTCTTTGGCGCCTATAACAATCTAGGCATTGCCCTGTACAGTACTAATAAACACCAGGAGGCTGTTGAATGCTTTCGACAGGCAATCGCGATCATGCCAAATGTCGACGCCTATTATAATCTCGGTAATTGCCTCTATGGCCTGCAGCAATACGAAGCAGCGGTATCAAATTACAAGCAAGCACTTATGCTCGATCCCAATCACGTCAATGCGCAACGCAATATGAATGCAAGCCTCAAGCAATTGAGTCGCTAGCGTTCTCCAGCTACTTCTATCAGCAGTGATTTAAATGCAGTCTCATCCAGCAATGTAACGCCCAGCTTTTCAGCCTTATCGCGCTTGGAACCGGGGTCAGCACCAACCACAACATAAGCGGTCTTTTTCGAGACACTGCCGCTCACTTTGGCACCCAGTGCCTGTAGCTGCGTCTTTGCTTCATCACGCGTCATCGTCTCCATGGTACCGGTGAGGACAAAGGTCTTGCCCACCAGCGGTTGCGGTCGATCGATAGCTGCCTCAACATCCGGCCACTGTACACCATGCGCCTGTAGTGAGAGGATCACATCACGATTGTGGCGTTCGTGAAAAAAGTTACATAAATTATCCGCGACCACCGGGCCAACATCGGGCACCTGCAACAGCGCCTCTTTATAGGCTTTGATGATGGCAGGCAAACTGCCAAAGTAATTGGCCAATGCCTGCGCCGTGGCCTCACCGACCTCACGAATCCCCAGTGCAAACAGAAACCTTGCCAGCGTGGTCTGTTTACTCTTATCGATCGCGGCGATCAGATTGTCGGCAGACTTATCCCCCATGCGCTCCATGCCGGCGAGCCGTTGATGTGACAATCTCTCACGATCATAAAGGTCGGCAACACTCTGAACCCATTGTTTGTCGACCAGTTGATCGACCAGTTTGTCACCCAGCCCTTCGATATCCATCGCTCGCCGCGAAGCGAAGTGTTTGATCGCCTCTTTGCGCTGCGCAGAACAGTAGAGCCCGCCACTACAACGGCTCACCGCCTCGCCCTCAACACGGCGTACCTCTGAACCACACACCGGACAACTATCAGGCATCACAAAAGAATGCGCATCATCAGGGCGATGTGCCAGCACGACACTGACCACTTCAGGAATCACATCGCCCGCACGGCGTACAATCACGGTATCACCGATACGTACATCCTTGCGGCGAACCTCATCCTCATTGTGCAGCGTTGCATTGGTCACCGTGACCCCGCCGACAAAGACCGGCTCCAGCCGCGCCACTGGCGTCAGTGCGCCGGTACGCCCGACCTGAATATCGATATCGATCAGTCGCGTCATCTCCTCCTGTGCCGGAAACTTATGCGCGATTGCCCAGCGTGGCGCACGTGACACAAATCCCAACGCCTGCTGCTGTTTCACGGCATCGACCTTGAACACCACACCATCAATCTCGTACGGCAGCGCAGCGCGTCGCTCACCAATCTGACGATAATATTCAAGGCAGCCAGCCACACCATTGACCTTCTGAGTCTCCGGTGAAATGCGTAAGCCCCAGTCACGCAGGCGCTGTAATGTCTCACTATGACTGGCAGGCAACTCACCCCCCTCCACCGCACCGACGCCGTAACAGAATATCGCAAGCGGACGCGTCGCGGTGATCTTTGGATCGAGTTGACGCAGACTGCCCGCTGCAGCATTACGCGGATTAACAAACGGCTTTTCACCCTTTTCACGTTGGCGGATATTCAACGCCTCAAAACCAGCCTTAGCCATATAGACCTCACCCCGCACCTCCAGCACACGCGGATAATCATCGCCCATCAGGTGCAACGGTATCGAGCCAATGGTACGTACGTTCTGAGTAATGTCTTCACCCACACGGCCATCGCCACGCGTCGCAGCACGCACCAGCACGCCATCTTCATAACGCAGACTCACCGCGAGCCCATCGAGCTTGGGTTCTGCACAATAGATCACTTCATCCACTTCTAACCGTTCACACACGCGCCGGTCAAAGGCGGACATCTCCTCCTCGCTAAAGGCGTTATCTAGCGACAACATCGCCACGGTATGTGGTACTTCATCAAAGCCCGCCAGCGGCCTGGCACCTACGCGTTGCGTGGGCGAATCCAAAGTGATCAATTCAGGGGCCTTTTGCTCAAGCGCCTGTAGCGTCTGCATCAGCCGATCATATTCGGCATCTGGGATCTGGGGATCATCCAGCACATAATATTGATGGTTATGATGATTAATCTCGGCACGCAGACGCGTGATCGATTGTTCAATATCGGTAGTGGTTGGCATTGAGTGAGTGTACGTTACGTGAGGCACCCGATTAAGTGCGCCTCTAAATCTGATCGAACCCTATAGATGTTGTTGCAGCAGGTTGGCCTTGATTTCCATAATGTCGAAGGACTCTACCTTTTCAAACGCCTTTTCGCGCATGATGTTATCCAGCGTCATCACGACAGTGGCATCTTGTTGCCTGATCACCTTGCCACGAATCACCCGCGCCTCGGCACTCTCGGGCAGATCAAACGACAGCGTCACCATCGCCCCTTCTCGGTAGCTTGATGAACTATCGGCATCGTTGTAGATAATTCTGGCGGCGCGATCAGAGAAGTCGACCATCGTACAACTAAGGGGTTCTTGATGGAGTTTGGCCTGAATCTGGCCGGGGATATCTGTCTTTAATCGAACATGACTGCGTTGTTCAAGCAGATTAAACGCTGCGGGGTCGACATCGAGAATCG
Source organism: uncultured Gammaproteobacteria bacterium (assembly GCA_945787155.1). Taxonomy (GTDB): domain Bacteria; phylum Pseudomonadota; class Gammaproteobacteria; order SZUA-140; family SZUA-140; genus SZUA-76. Next base: position 44,043 of record CALZHD010000001.1, read on the forward strand.
CCACCTGGTGCCCCACATAATGCCCTTCTTTCAGGATCATCTGTTTTCTGACCGTCATATCAATCACTGGAAGACGACCGTCATTCTGCTCGCCCTTCAATGTAATATTATTACCCTTGATAAAGCCGCCATCCTTACCCAACAACTCCTTGCTTGCATAATCAAGCCCCTCTTCACCACGACTCACCGTCGGCATAATAAAACAGAAGCTCTCTATTTTCTTGAGCAAATCCCCCCTTAGGTAGACCCGCGTCTCACCATCCTCCTGCTGCCAGCTAATATCATTATTAGAATAAACAAGTTCGTTATTGACCGCATAGGCAATGATCGTGGTGTTGAGCGTCAGCTCCTGTTTGTACTCAGGGTAATAGCTAAGCTTATTACCAATCGGAAAGTAAGGAATCAACCGGGCCAGGCCATCCCTATCGAGTTCAGGCTTTGACAAGGGTTTTTCATCAGCGGTGGTCCGCTTTTTGGCAATCTTGTTAAATATTCCCAGCATGGCAACGACTCTTCATTATTTAGGTATTTAGATAAAACTAACCGAGCGATTATTCTAACCCAATAGCGAGGATAATCATATTGTGATATCGCATGCTAACTGTATGATTTAATTGTTTTACCTACTTAACCCGATACCTAAATTGTCTGCCGAATACCCTCTGGCTGCCATGCGGGCGCAATCACATTGGGCATACGGGAACGCTTCATTAACCGCATCGGGGTCAATGTAAACTCACCATAACGGTCATTAACCTGATCCATCACCACATTGACCTCTCGGTGATGAGTCTCAATCTGCGATGAGAACAGTTCAATCTGGTGATTGGCGATACGCGGATTAAGCGCTGTAATCTGTACCTGATACACCCCTTCGTCATGCCAGTGGGTATTCAACATTTCGCGGCAGAGTTTCATAATCTCATGACCATCGCTAACGGCTATCTCCGACTGATACTTGCCACCAATCCAGCCAGACTTTGCACGCAAGCCAATGAAGAAACGTCCAGCCTGCATCTCATGGCGACGCAAGCGCGTCGCCAGCTTTTCACTCATGTGTAACAGGTAGGTCTCGATCACATCAATATCCGTGGTATTAGGCGGCATCACCTTGCCGTGGCCCATCGATTTAGGCGGCCGCAGATCAACACTCACCTTACTTGGGTCTTCACCCTGACACATATGCCAGATACGTCGTCCAAGATTGCCAAAACGACGCGCCAAAACGCTGATCGGTATCTGCTTCATCTCGCCACATTTACGCACACCGTATTGCGCGAGAAAATCGCCAATGCCTTTGGCGATACCACACAACTCAGTAACTGGCACATCTTGCAAACGCTGTTCCGCCTCCCACGGCGGGATGACAGTCAGGCCGTCTGGTTTTTCAAGTTTCGCAGCAAACTTGGCGGTCGTCTTGTCGCCACTGACACCTATCGAACAACGAATCCCCGAGGCCTCAAACACCTTATCCCTCACCATTCGCGCGATGCGTAACGGTGTACCGTGCAATTTTTGACAACGGGTAACATCAAGAAAGGCCTCATCGACCGAAAACACTTCGACATCGGGGGTAATATCGTGCAATGCACGCATGATATCTTGCGACACCCGCGCATAACGTTTGGGATCTGCCGGGCACTGAATCAAGTCAGGACAAAGACCTCTTGCCTCGCGCAGGCGCATCCCCGTACGCACACCGTAGGCACGTGCCTCATAAGAACAGGTAATGATACAAGTGCCCTGCTTGCCATTGGTAACCGCCACCGGCTTACCTTGCCACTGCGGACGATCACGCTGTTCGATTGATGCAAAAAAGGCGTTCATATCGACCAGAATAATGGCACGCGGCCAAACCACTGGACTGCGATCTATCACTTTATATTTATCCATACTGTCACTCTCTCATTTTTTGTCATGACATCTATTCCTTTTCCCTTGTATCTTTTCCCTTTTCCCTGCTTATTTCATACATAGCTACGCATTTGCCCAACCAGCACCCCCTGAATACGCACCCGCTGCGCGGCATAAACAAAGGGCTGCATGGCGCTATTTTCTGGAATCAACTTAATGCGTCCATCATTCATATATTTCAGCCGCTTCAGTGTCGCTTCCTCGCCATCGATCAACGCCACCACGATCTCGCCACTGTTAGCCTGCTGACAATGGCGGATCACCACCATATCGCCATCGAGGATACCTACGTCGATCATCGAATCTCCCACCACCTTAAGGATGAAACGGCCCGGGCCCATAAAGAAGTCCATCAGGTTAAGCTTGTCGTGCCCGGGGATCGCCTCGATGGGCAGACCTGCGGCAATCTTGCCAAGCAGTGGCAGGCTAGCGCTCGCCTCGTCTTCATCCTCGACCAGCTGCAAGCCGCGCCAGCCCGCGTGGTTACGCACGAGATGCCCTTTGTCGATCAGCCCCTGTACATAACGGTGAATCGTTCCCTTTGATGAAACACCCACCGCTTCGCCGATCTCGACCAACGTCGGTGCACCCTCATACTGTTCAATATGCTGTCGGATGGCTTCAAGAATGCGTTGTTCAAGTTCAGTCAACATAGCTATTGCTCCAGCGCTAATTAATCTGTCTGGAGATAGCATAGAGAACTTTTAGAGAACTTTCAAGTAGCGCAAAAAATTATTGACCTCAAAGATCAAAAGATGTCAATTCTTTGACCTTGTGCACTGATTAATAAGTGATTATTCTTGTGGCCTTGTTTTTTTGGACTGTTGTTTTTAACTGAAAACTCCTGATACATAACGACTATAACGCTAACTAAAAAGGATTTTTCGATGAAACCGATCTACATCATCGCCGCGGCTGTGATTACGAGCACTCTCGCCAGCTGCACCTACACCTCTCAGGGAGTAGTTGTCAGCAAAGACCGCTACGCCGAGGCATTACAAAAAGATCACTTTGGCGACTCCGCCGAGAAGACTGTCTACCTCGATCAGAACTGGGATCGCTGGGACAGCCTGTGGTTTTACAACACCACCCAGGGCTCCAACTTTCTCCCCTACGACATCTTTGTTAATCTGGAACAGAAGGATGGTCAGGTGCTGTTTAAAGATAGCGGAAACATGAGCAAGTATCGTTATCTGACGCAACGTGACAGTTGGGACAATCCTGATGGCCTGCCGGTCGGCTTTGTAAAAGACTCCTATCAGGGCAACGACTACATCGGCTTCACCTGCGCCGCCTGCCACACCGGCCAGATCAACTACAAAGGGACGGGGATCCGTATCGACGGCGGCCCTGCACTGGCCGATATGGACGGCATGCTACTGGCCCTTGAAGCGGCACTGCTCGCCACGCAGAATGATGAAGAGAAATTCCAACGCATGGCGACACGCGTCTCCAACGATCATGAAGTAGTGCGTCAAGACCTGATCGCAACCACTGAGCGACTAGCACTCTACAACAAGGTCAATCGCCCAACTAACGGTAGCCATACTGTAAACTACGGCTATGGCCGCCTCGACGCCTTTGGCCGCATCTACAACCGCGTACTGGGCCATTTAACTCCGGGCGATGAAATCAACAACTTTAACCCACCCAACGCACCGGTTAGCTACCCTTACCTGTGGGACACGCCACAACACGACTTTGTACAATGGAATGGCGTTGCCGACAACAACGATGGCTCTCTGGCTGGATTTCTTGGGCCATTGGGGCGCAACACTGGCGAAGTGCTCGGCGTATTTGCCACCTTCAGCCTCGAAAAACAGAAAAAACACCTGGGGTATAAGGCCTCCGCCGACAAACGCAATCTGGTGCGCCTTGAAAAACACCTGGTTGAGCTGGAATCACCGCTATGGCCGGAAGATATTTTGCCCAAGATCGATCGCCAACTGGCACATGAAGGCGAAGCGGTATACAAGGCCTATAAGTGTCAACTGTGTCACAGCGATGATGATGAGTTCATTCGCAACAACCCCAAACGTCTTGTCACCGCACAGTTTGCCAGCGTCGATATCATCGGTACCGATAAACAGATGGCAAGTAATGCGATCGAATATAAAGGCAAGACAGGCCTCTTTAACGGTGAAATTATCGGCCTGGACCCAAGAGAGAAGTTCGGCGAAGAGACCCCGGTAGTGACGGCACTGACAAAAGCGGCGCAAGGGGTGATCATTGCGCGCGATCCCGACAAGTCATGGCTGCGCGGACGCGCCGAGTGGCTTTACGACATCGTCATTGCACTGTTCGACAACCCGGTTAAAAAGTCTGAACGACATGTCGACTTTGAAATCAATGATGCGTTTCCCAGCAGCCTCAACGCCTATAAAGCACGGCCACTCAATGGCATCTGGGCCACCGCCCCATATCTGCATAACGGCTCAGTACCCAGTCTCTACGAGATGCTGCTACCGAGCTGTAGCGATGCAGAGATCGCGGCCGGCAATCCGTGCCGTCCCAACCGCTTCACTGTGGCCAGCCGCGAGATGGACCCAAAGAAGGTTGGCCTTGAGCAACGTGATATCAGCGAATACCCCTCCATATTTGAATTCGACACATCGCTACCGGGCAATAGCAATGCTGGGCACGAATATGCGGTAGGCAAGACAGTGGTCATTAAAGTAGACGCCGATGGACGTGCGATTCGCAACGCCGACGGTTCATTTGCAACGGAGACCCTGCCTCCTATTAACGATGAACAACGTTGGGCGCTAGTGGAGTATTTGAAGACACTATAAACATTAGCAACAAAGCGGTAACAAAAAAGGCTTTGTGGAAACACAAGGCCTTTTCATTAACTGCATACCACGCGTATTGGAAATACGCTATTACGATCGCCATTTAAGTAAATAGTGCTCTGGCACCGCGCCACCGTTTTTATCGATCGGCCCCAACGCCTGAATCTCAGGACGTAATAACACTTGCTTCACCATCTCCGGAATCATCACTCTGCCGACCTCTTTCCCCATGCATTCATGAGAACCAAAACCAAAATGGAAGCTGTTGCCATAGGGGCGCGCTGGATTAAAGGTTTCAGGATCATCAAAGGCGGCGGGATCGAACATCGCCGACAGCATCAACGGCATAATGGTTGTGCCTTTAGTAATTAAGGTCTCACGCTCCGTTCCACTTGCAACGGTGTAGTCTTCGGCAGCAGTACGGAACATATATTTAAAGGCTGGGTTGAAACGCAGTGCCTCCCACACAATCGGATCGAAGGCCTCATTGTTCCCCTCCTTCGCGGCCGCCACTGCCAATGACAATATTTCAGGGCGATCCAGTATACCCTGCACCGCCTGACTCACCGCCATCGATGTTGTCTCCACCGCACCAATCAACAGACCACCGACATTGATCCCCTGGCGAAAAACATTGAAATTAGACTCTTTGGGATAATCCGCCTGCAAAATTCGATAGACCACGTCGTCCTTCGATTTCCCCAGCTTATTCATAATCCATTTGCGTACGATTAACAGACCAACATAGAAACCGAGCCAGCGATTAGCACTTTCTCGTTTTTTGATAATCTCATCAGGATTCGGTTCATCGTGGAAAAACTGATTATGAAATGAGTCGTACTGATTCCAGTAGGACCACTTAATCAAATGCTTTGGATTGATGCCATCGAGACCAAAATGCGTCTGCACCATCGCCGTCGGTACACTGCGCGCATAGTCTGGCACCAGGTCAATCGCACCGTTCGCGCTATCCAGCGTCTCTTTTGCTTTAGCCGCGATGAACTCACGGATGCGCGGCAAGTCCTCGCGTTTGAGCAGTGACAACATGATCGCCTTCTCGTTATTGTGCATCGGCGTATCATCTTCCGCCATCAGATAGTCACCCATCTTGGGCTTGTAAAGTGCAACCGTAAAAGTGCGCGGAATACTAACCACTTCGTTAAAGTCATCAAAACGGGCAATCAAGGTACAGACCGGCGTCTTCAGTATCGGACGCTGCTCACGCAGTTCCTTGAAAAAAGCGATCGGATAATCATTAATCCAGCGACGCACCAGCGGCCACTGCTCCGCCTCTGGTGTACGATCAAAACGCTCAAGAAAACGGCCTGCTTGCGCAGCTTCGTCGCCAACATCATTATGGATCTTTTCTGCAAGTGCTTCTTCTATTGCATTCATGGCCGCCCCCTTAAGATTATCTGAATCTAATGATACCGACGACTATTCATAATAGTCGCGCGAGTGACAGGCAACAAAATCCCACCTATCATACCGTTTATTCAAGTGTAGTGTCGTGAGATTATCTTTAATCTCATCGACATTGTCCATGCCAACAGATCGTTGACATATGATGCTCAAATCAGGTTCGCCGTGCCTCATTTTAACTGCCTACTTTACGTATAGTGAAAAGCAAGATGCACAATGAATTAATTCAGAGGCAAACATGAGTGGATTGCAGGGATTATTGGATGAGATACGCGAGCTTGAAATGCGTGTACCACAGAGATCAACCGCGAGGACGAGGCACTTGATTATACAATCAAACGGGGACATGCTCACTTTTGCCCATTCCCGTTATCATAAATTTACAGCCTATGGGGATGCTGAGCATTGCCAAAAACGACTGGAGGAACTACGCAAGGCCTTCAAAGATAAATAGCTAAACGACCCTGCCCTGAAAAAAATCTAAACTAATTTGACTCTATGCCGCCAATACCAGAAAGCATGGATAGGGGGACAGATTTTTATGGCATCCAGCAAAAACACCAGCGCCAAATCTGGTCAAGGCACCCAATGTGGCCAATGCATCCATTGGAAAGTCACCAGAAACCCACTCGGGGCATGCAGCGTCAGCCCAGAATATCAAACCACAATAGGCCGTTATGCTAAAGCATGTGGTGTCTTTGAAGAAGAAACAATAAAAAGACCGCCACCACGAAGGAATACCCACTGATCTATTACAAGCACTGATCCTGCTTCAATTTGGCACAAGCCCAGTACGATTCGCCATGTTGTGACGATAGTACATGCCTCATGGAATTCTTATCTTAATTAACCCGCTAATCCTGTTTCGAGATCACGCTTGAACTAACAGCTCCAACCATCTCAATAACCATCAAAAAAGCACGGCGGTCACGACCTGGTCTTAGCCTTACGATTCATTCCCAACGCTGGCCTGTCGACTTCCTCAAAAGAGAACTGATTGTAGGAAGCACTATTGTTGAGTAACGTCTTCAGCGCCAGGTATTTCACTTCACCTTCAACCACAACGCTTAGAATTGTATTGTGACTATAAACGGCAGCGGGCACAATCACACTCGCGCTGTAACCCTCTTCAGCCGGGATCATGATCGCTCTAAAATACTCACCATTTTCTCCGACGCCTTTTAGCCCCTTGGTTGCGATGGTTACCGCACGGCCTGAGAGAATCTGTACACCACAGCGGATATCGTTATTGGACAACATTACCAGCCAGCGAACAATACCGGCCTCCCATCGACCATCTTCATGGTTGACCGCTACCGTCACCACATTCCCCACCGCAAGCGATACATTGATCTGATCTCTATCACATACAATCGCCATGCCCCCCGGACTGATATCGACCTGAATACAATCAGTGGCTGTCAGTGGAGCTGACTCCCGCTGCTGACGACCTATCTCTGCCATCTTTCTGGAATAGATCTTTTCCCATGCATCACCCTTTGTTTTATCATCAAACTGTGAAATGCGGTTACCTTTAGTATTGGATGCTGCACGCGCTTCTATCTCTTCCCGCACCCACGGGCTATCATCTTCTGGCACTAGTGAAAGGTTATCCAGTGGGCCGGTCTCTAACTTCTTCAAGTCAAAATCATGATGAAGTTCATCATACTCGGGATTAAAAGAGGCGTCGCCACTCAGTACGCGATGACAGTCGTGTAACCCCGAGATCAGCTTCATCGGAGTTTTGATGGGTTCACGCACAGCTCCTCGCTCACCTCGTGCGCCCCAGGTACGACGCAGCCGAATATACATCGCCTGGCGAGCCCGGACGCTGAGCATATTGCAGCCCTTCTGTCCCTCTTCAGCCAGTACCTCTATCTGCTCGTCCATATAAGTCAGCAGACGGGAGATATCAAAAACTCGCCCATTGTGAAATTTGAGCGATTTTTCGGAGAATATATGATTCGCAGGGGCATCTATCCCAAGATCAACGACAACACCTTCGCGGAAGGCCTCATCAGGATGCGATAACGAAGTCAACCTTGACCACTCGGTAAGCTGCTTATAAACCGACTCAGCCTCACCCATCATCAGCCGTGACAGGTCGGCCAGTGACAACAGCAATATCTTTTTATAGAGTTCATTGATTGATGTAGAGGCCTCCCCCTGCGCAGCGCTGCCACTGATCGCAATATCAAGCACCCCCATCTGCTCAGAGATAGTATAGAGTTTATGAATATCCTGCCAGGTACCCTCTTCTGGTGTACGGTAAATCAGAAAACGCTCGATCAGCTCCAGAGACATATAATGCAGCGCCTTGACGATCGAAAAAAAGAGCGCCTGCTTATGCTTGGCAAGCAACTCCTTGTCTGCTACCAGATCATTGATTATGATCTTGTGACTGATCGCACATTCGGCAAGCAGTTGCTGCGGTCGCTGTTTCGACTCGAGTTTTTTCTCTGAAAGCGGCAAAGAGTCACTATCAAAGCTACGCGGGACAATATCGTGAAGTTTATCAACACGATCCGATAGCAACGTTACCGCCTTGATGCGCGCTTTTACATCGATCTGATGGCAATTAATATGGTGCAATGCGTTCGTCACCTGTTCACAGCTGTGAGCATAGTCCATCAGTGGTAACGCCTCAATCCACGCCCGAAGAGCAGGCTCACGAATATCGATTTCAGTCGGTGCAGAATCCGCTCGTAAGGGGGTGTTCAACATCATATTCATACATAACTCACGAATTTATTGAGTAGTGGCTTACATAAAAATGCCCTTTCTATCCACTTTTAGCGGCATCACCCCCTATGAACTTAAGCGAAAGTAGGTTGCTATCCTGAACTCAAACAAAAACTCGGCTGATCTCTCTCCACCCTCTGCCGCCTCTCTAAAGGCGCCTGCCACAGCCCGTTTGTTCAGGTATAATACTGGCCATTCAATCAGATACGTGGCAAAGTGAGGATTTCATGCAACAAAAACAGGCACGGGTAGCTATTGTCATGGGCAGCAACAGCGACTGGCCCGTGATGCGACAGGCCGCCGAAATGCTGGCTGAATTCGACGTAACCTATGAGGCACAGGTGGTTTCTGCCCATCGCACCCCTGAATTGATGTTTGAATTCGCCGATCAGGCCCAGTCACGTGGCATTAAGGTAATTATTGCTGGAGCAGGCGGTGCTGCCCACCTGCCAGGCATGATCGCCGCCAAAACCACCCTGCCAGTACTTGGCGTACCGGTTCCCTCCCGTTATCTCAAAGGCCAAGACTCCCTGCTCTCGATCGTACAGATGCCGAAGGGCGTGCCCGTCGCCACCTTCGCGATCGGCGAGGCCGGTGCCGCTAACGCCGGACTGTTTGCAATCTCGATGCTGGCCAATGCAGATGCCACACTGGCACAGAAACTAACCGCATTCCGTGAGACACAAAAAGAGCGCGTCTTTGCGATGACGCTCGACGACCAGCCGTGAACCACCCCATCATCACTCCACCAGCAACGTTGGCACTGCTGGGTGGCGGCCAGCTTGGCCGCTTTTTCGTCCAGGTCGCGCATGAACTGGGCTACCGTGTCATCGTACTCGACCCGGATCCAGATGCACCCGCAGGCAAGATTGCCGATGACCATATTGTCGCGGAGTATGATAACCAGGCTGCATTGGCTCAACTGAGCCAACAGTGTGCCGCAGCCACCACTGAATTTGAAAATGTCCCGGCAGCGGTACTCCAACAGCTCGCGCAGACGATGCCGGTCTCCCCTTGCACCGATGCTGTCTCCATTGCCCAGGATCGCATTCGTGAAAAAGGCTTTCTGAGAGACAACTGCTTTACCACCGCACCCTTTATTGCAGTAGAGACCGAAGCTGATCTCGACCACGCCAATGAAGCTCTATTTCCCGCCATCCTCAAGACCGCACGCTTTGGTTACGACGGTAAAGGTCAGGTCAGGGTCTCTTCGATCAATGAAGCCAGGGCAGCGCTACGCGAATTTGATAGCCCCTGCATACTGGAGAAGATGTTACCCCTCGACCTTGAGGTCTCAGTAGTCCTCGCACGCAGTGCCGATGGAGATTGCAGTTGCTTTCCACTGGCAGAGAACAGCCACAGCCACGGCATCCTCGATGTCACCATCGTGCCTGCACGTACAACACTGGCACTGCAACAGCAGGCCGAACAGATGGCATGTGCGCTTGCTAATCAGCTCGGCTATGTCGGCGTGCTGGCGGTAGAGTTTTTCATTAGCAATGGCGAACTACTGATCAACGAAATCGCACCACGCCCACACAACAGTGGCCACTATACCGTCGATGGTTGTATCACCAGTCAATACGAACAGCAGCTGCGCACACTCTGTGGCCTACCACTCGGCTCCCCACAGCTACATAACAGCTCAGTGATGGTTAACCTACTGGGAGACCTATGGTTCCCTGCTGATAGTCATGAAAGTATCGAACCCAACTGGCAGCTGCTACATCGAATCCCAAATCTGAAATTACACCTCTATGGCAAGACATCCGCACGCCGTGGGCGTAAGATGGGACACTTCACTGTGATCGATAATAACGCCGACGAGGCCCTCACCACTGCGATGAAAGCGCGCAAAGCGATCGGTATCCGCGACTAATCCTCAAATAGCACCCTCAAATCAATGTAAGTTGAATTAAGGAGCCTCTGATTAATTCTGGACGGATAGAAATGAGAGTCAAAATATTCAAATGCAAGGCGCTAATCGCAAGTAATACCCAAAGGGCACACTGTAGCGGGCCTATTGCTAAGATTAGCAACGCAGCAGTTGGATATTTTGGACTCATAGCTACCGTTCATGAATTAATCAGAGGTTCCTTAAGCATCTATTGAAAGGACTGCTTAAAAATAAACAAGGACATTTAGCATGCAATCAGCATCCCTGTTCCTTTTGACGATCGGCGGAATCCTTCTTCTTGGACTAGTAACATCAGCACTTGGGCGCCGCACCTTTTTGCCACGAGTGACGCTACTGCTGCTCTTCGGCGCAATCATCGGCAAAGATATGCTCGATATTGTGCCTGCGGTGTTTTCAGATCACTTTGAAATCATTGCCGATATGGCACTGCTGATGGTGGGTTTCCTGTTGGGCGGAAAACTAACCATGGACTCGCTGAGTCAGTCTATAAATAAAGTCCTGTGGATATCAATTAGCGCAGCAATACTGACTGCCATCATTGTAACCCTGGGGCTTTTATGGGCAGGCGTCACAAAGGAAATTGCAATTTTACTAGGTTGTATTGCATCAGCCACGGCACCCGCAGCAATTCTCGATGTTGTGCTGGAGTCAGACTACCAGGGCCCCTTTAAAAACCTGTTGCTTTCAATCGTCGCGCTTGATGATGCATGGGCGTTAGTGCTGTTTAGTATTGGCATCGCAGTAGTGACATCATTAAATGGTGATGCGACAGAGACATCATATTTACTGTCAGCCGCAAGGGAAATAGGCGGGGCTTTAATATTAGGATTGTTAATTGGGTTACCCGCCGCATACTTAACAGGAAGGATCAAGCCAGGACAACCCATTCTTACCGAAGCGCTAGGGCTGGTGTTTGTCTGTGGCGGCATTGCCCTCTGGCTTGATCTCTCTTTTCTAATTGCATCGATGGTAATGGGCGCTACGGTCGCAAACCTTGCCAAACATCACGAGCACCCTTTCCACGCCATCGAAGGGATCGAATGGCCATTTATGGTGATCTTCTTTGTCCTGGCAGGCGCGATGCTTGAACTAAACACACTGCAAGAGATCGGGCTTATTGGCCTTGTCTATATTCTTTGCCGAGCCGCAGGAAAAATAGTCGGCGCGAGAGTCGGCAGTATTATTAGCCGATCAAACCAGACAACAAAAGACTGGATGGGCGTTGCCCTACTTCCTCAGGCAGGGGTCGCCATCGGCATGGCGCTGGTGGCCTCCAGCCAGTTTCCTGAGTACAGACAGACATTATTGTCTATCGTGATTAGTTCGACTGTGTTTTTTGAAATTACAGGGCCTGTATTTACTCGCTTAGCCTTGAGGCAGGCACAAAGAATATAGCAACGTGCCGGACGATCATGACAACTCAGTCAATCACCCTTGTTTCATTTTTTATTCTGTGAAAGCGCCCGGCATCAACCTATAATGAAACCAGATTAACCAAAGGTGATGACATAACCGCTGTGACCCGAGTAATGCTGGATGTACTTAAACCTCATAAGTCGCCCCACCCGATTACTTTGTAGTCAAAGCAATGCCAGCAACCACCAGACCATCACTCGCACCTTAGCGGTATTAGACCCAGATACTGCCGGCAACATTCATTTCGCCGTTTTATCAATCATGATTCTCTGCTAAAAGCCGGTCACAAGCCTACTTGTTGAAGCTAATAGAAAAACGAAACACAACGATAATATACAGTACTATGAAAAATTTGCGGCTCATCTTAGCAAGGCTCTTTCCTTCCAGTGCTCTGTCGTAATCCCACTGCAACGAGCAACAATCCCAATAGTGACATCACCAGATAAAGCAGAGAAGAGATGCCGTGCAAGCGGCCAAACGCTGCGGCAAGCTCAGAACCCTCGACAATAGGCCCCTGAGTCTTGAGTTCCGCCATCATCGGTTGCAATACGAACAGCATCACGCACACGACCAACAGCATCCCCAACAACGCCCAGGCCCGCCATTGACGCAACCACTGCGTGCCGACACACACAATGCTACCGATACATAAGACAATGCCGATGCCGAGTCCACCCCAGCTGATCACGTTGAACAATTTACCCGCGAGCATTCCGGCAAGCTGTCGATCATCAAGGGATGAAAAGAGGATTGGTGCAGCAATGTAACCAATCGCACAAAGGCCTCCTACCCACAGCGCCATCAACAGGCGCTCAATCATCTCGAATCGTTGTACTGTAATCATCGCCATCACTAAGTCCTGTATGTGTACGTTCAGATGTATTTGATTGAGAGAATTTCGTATTCTATGACCCCACCTGGGGCCTGCACGGTGGCGATATCTTCTACTTGCTTGCCAATCAACGCACGTGCAATCGGTGAACTCACCGAGATCTTATTGACCTTGATATCGGCCTCATCAACACCCACGATCTGGTAGGTAACCTCTTCTCCGGTCTCTTCGTTACTAAGCCCCACCGTCGCACCAAAGACGATCTTGCCCCCGGCATTCAGCTTGGTGACATCGATGATCTCGGCGTTCCCGAGCTTGGCATCGATCTCGTTAATACGCCCTTCAATAAAACTCTGCTGCTCCTTAGCCGCATGATATTCCGCATTCTCTTTTAAATCACCATGGGCACGCGCCTCTGCAATCGCTGCGATCACACGTGGGCGTGCAACAGTCTTCAGTTCTTCCAGTTCTTTACGCAGGCTTTCGGCTCCTGCCAGGGTCAAAGGGACCTTATTCATGCATTTAACTCCTTATGCAAGTCTTGTAGGTTATTAACATCATCCTGATCGATCTGCTTGAGCGCCAGCGCCGTGACATGCGCGCCCGCGATCGTTGTGGTGTATGTCACTTTATGTTGTAACGCGGCTCGTCTAATCTGGCTTGAATCAGATACGGCACGTTTGCCCAACGTGGTATTAATAATAAAACTGACCTCACCGTTCTTGATCATATCGACAATATGTGGACGACCTTCGGCAACCTTATTAACCTTCTCTGATGCAATACCCGCCGCATCCAGAGCCTCTTTGGTGCCACGAGTCGCAACGATGTCATAATTCATTTCACCCAGCATGCGCGCAACCTCAACCGCCTTAGGCTTATCGCCATCACGCACGCTGATAAAGACGCGCCCACCACGCGGCAGCTCAACGCTCGCACCCAGCTGGGCTTTCGCAAATGCTTCAGCGAAAGTCCGCCCAACCCCCATCACTTCACCGGTTGATTTCATCTCCGGTCCCAGCAACGTATCGACGCCCGGGAACTTGGCAAACGGGAATACTGCCTCTTTAACCGAATAGTATTCAGGCACAATTTCTTTAGTCACGCCTTGCTCGGCAAGTGTTGTACCCGCCATACAGCGCGCACCAATCTGCGCCAGTGATATGCCACACGCCTTTGAAACAAATGGCACGGTACGTGATGCGCGAGGATTAACCTCAAGCACGTAAATATCATTATCCTTAATCGCAAACTGGATATTCATCAGCCCTTTCACTTTAAGGCCAAGTGCCAACTGCTTAGTCTGCACCCGTACTTGATCTACGATCACAGGATCAAGGCTATACGTTGGCAGTGAACAGGCCGAATCACCGGAGTGAATTCCCGCCTGTTCGATATGCTGCATGATGCCGCCAATCACAACCGCCGTGCCGTCACTGACCGCATCAACATCGATCTCGATCGCATCGCTGAGGAAATGATCCAGCAACACCGGCGAATCGTTAGAGACCTGTACTGCCTCGGTCATGTAACGTTTCAGATCATCTTCGTTGTGTACGATTTCCATCGCGCGGCCACCCAATACATAGGATGGGCGTACCACCAGCGGAAAACCGATATCCTTCGCCAGTTCAACCGCCTGTGCTTCGTTACGCGCCGTGGCATTGGGTGGCTGCTGTAAGCCCAGCGTCTGGATCAATTGCTGAAAACGCTCACGGTCTTCGGCAAGATCGATCGCATCCGGCGAGGTACCGATGATCGGCGTGCCCGCCGCCTCCAGCGCACGGGCCAGCTTCAACGGCGTCTGTCCTCCGTACTGCACAATCACACCTTTCGGTTTTTCAACCGCGATAATCTCCAGTACATCTTCCAGTGTCAGCGGTTCGAAATAGAGACGATCCGAAGTATCGTAATCGGTTGAAACGGTCTCAGGGTTACAGTTGACCATGATCGTTTCGTAACCATCTTCACGCATCGCAAAGGCCGCCTGTACACAGCAGTAATCAAATTCGATTCCCTGCCCGATACGGTTAGGGCCACCGCCCAACACCATGATTTTATCGCGTGTCGAAGGGGCCGCCTCACACTCCTCTTCGTAGGTCGAATAGAGATAGGCGGTGCTTGATGCAAACTCGGCCGCACAGGAATCGACCCGTTTATAAACAGGATGAATATCGAGTTCGTTACGCAGTGCGCGTAGTTTATCTTCGTGCGATTGCAACAGCGTCGCGAGACGACGATCAGAGAAACCTTTACGCTTCAATGCATACAGTTCGTCACGTGCAAAACTCTCCAGTGAACGTCCCTTGATGCCCTTTTCGAGCGCGACCAGCTGTTCGATCTGCACCAGAAACCATGGGTCAACCATGCACAGGCCAAAGACCTCTTCGACCGACAGACCGTAACGGAAAGCGTCAGCGATATACCAGATGCGATCTGGCCCTGGGGTACCCAGCTCCTGCTGAATGATCTCAAGCGCATCTTCCGCAGCAACATCGATCATCTCGTTGAGACCATCCATGCCAGTTTCAAGTCCACGCAATGCCTTCTGCAGTGACTCCTGAAAGGTGCGCCCAATCGCCATCACTTCACCGACGGACTTCATCTGCGTGGTCAAATGCGAATCGGCTTTAGGGAATTTCTCAAAGGTAAAGCGCGGTACTTTTGTCACAATATAATCGATGGTCGGTTCGAACGACGCCGGGGTCGCGCCCCCGGTGATTTCGTTGCTCAACTCATCAAGGGTGTAGCCAATCGCAAGCTTTGCCGCAACACGCGCGATGGGGAAACCGGTCGCCTTCGATGCCAGCGCCGATGAACGTGACACCCGCGGGTTCATCTCAATGATGATTAGGCGACCATCGACAGGATTGATGCCAAACTGCACGTTGGAACCACCGGTCTCAACGCCCACCTTGCGTAGTACAGCGAGTGAAGCATCGCGCAGCTTCTGATATTCCTTATCGGTCAGCGTCAGCGCGGGCGCGATGGTGATTGAATCACCGGTATGCACCCCCATCGGATCGAAGTTCTCGATCGAGCAGATGATGATGCAGTTGTCATTACGATCACGCACCACCTCCATCTCATACTCTTTCCAGCCCACCAACGACTCTTCGATCAGCAGCTCATTGGTCGGTGATAGATCGAGGCCACGTTCGCAGATCTCGACAAACTCCTCACGGTTGTAGGCAATACCACCGCCGCTACCACCGAGCGTAAACGACGGACGAATCACCGTCGGAAAACCCACCTTCTTCTGTACCTGAAACGCCTCTTCCATACTGTGGGCGATGCTGGAACGCGGCGACTCAAGGCCGATACTATCCATCGCCTTGCGGAAACGGTCACGATCTTCAGCCATATCGATGGCGTCAATAGAGGCGCCGATCATCGCCACGCCGAATTTTTCAAGCACCCCTTCACGGGCAAGATCGAGCGCACAGTTCAGTGCCGTCTGTCCACCCATGGTGGGCAACAACGCATCTGGACGTTCTTTTTCGATGACTTTGGCAACGGTCTGCCAACGCACCGGTTCAACGTAGGTGGCATCTGCCATCTCGGGGTCGGTCATAATCGTTGCTGGATTGGAGTTCACCAACACCACGCGATAGCCCTCTTCGCATAACGCCTTACAGGCCTGCGCACCAGAATAGTCGAACTCACACGCCTGGCCGATGATGATGGGACCGGCGCCAATCACTAGAACACTTTTTATATCAGTACGTTTTGGCATTTTTTATTTCAGTAAAAGGTCACAATAAAGGTTCACGTAATAGTCCGTTACTTGATTCATTAACGCTGTTGCATCAGCTCAATAAAGTGATCGAACAGAAAGGCGGCATCATGCGGCCCCGGACTTGCCTCAGGATGCCCCTGAAAACCGAAGGCTGGTTTTTCAGTGTGGTGTATCCCCTGTAGCGATTGATCAAACAGCGAGCGATGTGTCGCGCGCAGCGTGGCAGGTAATGTCGCCTCGGCCACTGCAAAACCGTGATTTTGACTGGTGATCATCACCGCACCGCTATCGAGGTCCTGCACGGGGTGGTTGGCACCGTGGTGACCGAACTTCATCTTCTCGCTCTCGGCACCACAGGCAAGTGCTAGCAGTTGATGACCAAGGCAGATACCAAACATCGGGATATCGGTCGTTTCGATAAAGGTACGAATCGCGTTGATGGCATAATCACACGGCGCAGGATCACCCGGCCCGTTCGATAAAAATATCCCATCGGGCTGCATCGCAAGCACCTCACTGGCGGGTGTCTGCGCGGGCACTACCGTCACATTACAGCCACGCTCCACCAGGATGCGCAGAATATTTCGTTTTACCCCAAAGTCATAGGCAACTACGTTGAATCGGTGGCCGTCTGCTGCGTGCTGTATGGTTGAGGTTGACCAGCGCCCGACACCCTGATCCCATGGATAGGATTTGTCTGTCGTCACCTCTTTGGCAAGGTCCATCCCCTTCAAGCCAGGAAAACCACGTGCTGCTGCTATCGCAGCTGCTTCATCGATCTTCTGACCGGTGACGATACAGCCATTTTGCGCGCCTTTATCGCGCAGGATTCGGGTCAGACGGCGGGTGTCGATATCTGCAATACCGATAACGTTATTACGTTCAAGATAAGTGGCTAGTGGCGCTTCGGCACGCCAGTTGCTATGGGTCAGTGGCAGGTCACGAATCACCAGTCCGCTGGCGGCAATCCCGCCCGACTCTTCATCATCGGCGTTGACGCCAACATTACCAATATGTGGCTGGGTCAGGGTCACGATCTGCTTTGAATAGGAGGGATCGGTGAGGATCTCCTGGTAACCCGTGATCGAGGTATTAAACACCACCTCACCCGTCGTCTCACCTTCAGCGCCAATGGCACTTCCCCAGAACACACTTCCATCTTCAAGGGCTAATAAGGCAGGTAGCGACACATTCTTCTCCAGCAGATAGACAAAACGGGAAGAGCCATGAACTCATCCCGCTTAAAGAAACACATTATATTTGTTTGATTGTCTACGCAGCCAGCCTGGTATCAAGGTATCACGCTGTTCAGACGACAGGATTTTACCCTATCTGAATGGAGGGTGTCCATCCAACATCACGATCGATGCGGGAAAAGAAGATAGATGACGACGCTATTTCAATCCCAGCACATCTTGCATATCGTACAGGCCATTCTGGTATGTTTTAAGCCAGATCGCCGCGCGCACTGCGCCGTTAGCAAATGTCATGCGGCTAGAGGCCTTATGGGTAATTTCGACGCGCTCACCCAGGGCGGCAAATAGCACGGTATGGTCACCGACAATATCACCAGCACGGATGGTCTCAAAACCGATGGTGTCACGCTTACGCTCACCTGTCTGCCCTTCACGCCCGTAGACAGCACATTCGCTGAGGTCACGCCCCAGCGTCTCGGCGATCACCTCACCCATGCGCAGTGCAGTTCCGGAGGGGGCATCAATCTTGTGACGATGATGGGCCTCAATCACCTCGATGTCGACCTCATCACCCAGCACTTTGGCGGCCATCTCCAGCAACTTGAAACAGAGATTGACGCCAACACTCATATTAGGGGCAAAGACAATCGGGATATCTTGTGCCGCATCACTGATCGCCCGCTTCTCTGAATCAGATAACCCAGTAGTACCGATCACCATCGCCTTGCCGGCCTGGCGGCAAACGGCAAGATTAGC
The DNA here is from genome assembly GCA_945787155.1 of uncultured Gammaproteobacteria bacterium. Lineage (GTDB taxonomy): Bacteria > Pseudomonadota > Gammaproteobacteria > SZUA-140 > SZUA-140 > SZUA-76. Next base: position 62,770 of record CALZHD010000001.1, read on the forward strand.
CATCGTGACATCCGGGCGGGTAAAGTCGACCAGCACATCAAAGTCATCGCATACCGCCTCAACACCTGCGCTGATGCGCACCTCGGACCGGCCTAACCCTGCGACCTCAACGGCATCCACACCCACTAATGAGCTTTCAGGATGCTCGATCGCTGCGCTGAACTGAACCTCGTCCGCGCGCTGCTGACACGCCTCAATCAGGCAACGCCCCATACGGCCCGCCGCCCCTGTAATTCCAATCCGGATCATTGATCCCTCTCCCACTAAATTTATTTTTGTTTATCTACATCCCATTGCTCACCGCTAGTACGGCATCCCTGGGGATTCCAAAGGGGAGAGGGCCTTTTCTCCCCTTTGGTTATATTTTTAAGTCTTCAAAAAACTTCTTCACCCCACCAAACCACGTGTGAGACTTAGGGCTGTGCTTACTGCCAGCATCTGCCAATGTCCCCTCGAACTCCTGCAAAATCTCTTTCTGCTGGGCACTGAGACTGACCGGGGTCTCAACAATCACTTTGCACAGCAGGTCACCCACTGCACCACCGTGAACCGACTTGACCCCCTTTTCCCGCAGGCGGAAAACACGTCCGGTTTGGGTTTCAGCGGGGACTTTCAACTTCACACGACCGGAGAGTGTCGGCACATCCAGTTCACCACCCAGTGCAGCCGTCACAAAACTGATCGGCATCTCGCAATAGAGGTTGCTGCCATCACGTGAGAAGATCGAGTGCGCACGCACGCGCACCTGCACATAGAGATCACCGGCAGGCCCACCATTCTCGCCCGCCTCGCCTTCTCCAGAGAGCCGAATGCGATCACCGCTATCAACACCCGCGGGGATCTTCACCGACAATGTCTTCTGTTCCTGCTTACGCCCTTCACCATGACAGTCACCGCAGGGAGATGAGATCGTCTTACCCTTACCTTTACATTTGGGACATGCCTGCTGGATCGAAAAGAAACCCTGCTGCATTCGCACCTGGCCCTGTCCATTACAGGTGGCACAGACCGTTGGTAAACTACCCTTCTTGGCGCCGCTACCACTACAAGTTTCACACTTAACTTTGGTAGGCAGACGCACCTTAACCGTTGTGCCCTGCACCGCATCTTCGAGACTCAGGTCGAGGTCGTAGCGCAGATCGGCACCACGATAAGCCTGCTGACCACCGCCACCTGCACCACGTGCACCGCCAAAGATATCGCCGAAGACATCGTCAAAAATATCACTAAAATTACCACTACCCCCACGGGCACCACCAAAACCACCCGCAGAAGGATCAACCCCTGCATGACCAAACTGGTCATAGGCAGCACGCTTTTGCGCATCGGTGAGTGTCTCGTAAGCCTCTTTGGCCTCCTTAAATTTCTCTTCAGCCCCCTTGTTATCGGGGTTACGATCCGGGTGATGCTTCATCGCCAGACGTCGGTAAGCCTTTTTCAACTCGGCATCCGAGGCATTTTTCGCCACCCCAAGTACCTCGTAGTAATCCCTTTTCGCCATATTCTTTGCCTAAATCTCTAATTCTGAATAAATGTTTTCTACGTACCAAACATAAAGACGCGGGGCGTAAACCCCGCGTCTTTAATGCCCATCCTGATCAGCTGCATCAATCACATACATTACCCACTCCGCATTGTAGTGCAAATGGAGAAACGTGAAATGATCGCACCTCATCGCTCAAAGATTACTTCTTTTTATCATCCTTCACTTCTTCAAACTCGGCATCCACAACATTCTCGCTGCCTGCACCTTCATTTTCGCTTGAAGAAGCACTCTCCTGTGCCGCTTCTGCCGCACCTTCAGCGCCACCCTGCTGTGCATAGGCTTTTTCTGCGATCTTAGCAGAGGCTTCGGTCAACACCTTGGTCTTCGCTTCAATCTGCTCCAGGTCATCGCCCTGTAATACACCCTTAAGGTCTTCGATCGCCGCTTCGATCTTACTCTTCTCTTCAGCGTCGATTTGATCGCCCAGATCTTCAACAGACTTGTTAACCGCGTGGATCATGTTATCCGCCTGATTACGCGCCGCCACCAGCTCATGGAATTTACGATCATCTTCCGCATGCGCCTCGGCATCCGAGACCATCTGTGCAACCTCTTCATCCGACAAACCACTAGAGGCCTTGATCACAATCGACTGCTCTTTGCCGGTCGCTTTATCTTTTGCAGAAACATTGAGGATACCATTGGCATCGATGTCGAAGCTCACCTCAATCTGTGGCACACCACGCTGTGCGGGTGGGATGTCACTCAGATCAAATCGACCCAGCGATTTATTGGCTGTAGCCACTTCACGCTCACCCTGCAACACATGCACGGTCACTGCGGTCTGATTATCATCAGCGGTCGAAAACACCTGACTCGCCTTGGTAGGGATGGTGGTATTCTTTTCGATCAGCTTGGTCATCACGCCGCCCATGGTTTCGATACCCAGAGACAACGGGGTCACGTCAAGCAGCAGTACGTCTTTAACGTCGCCACCGAGTACACCGCCCTGAATCGCAGCGCCAACAGCGACCGCTTCATCTGGGTTAACATCCTTACGTGGCTCACGACCAAAGAAATTTTGCACCGCTTCCTGCACCATCGGCATACGGGTCTGACCACCAACCAGGATCACATCATTAATATCAGAGGCACTAAGCCCTGCATCTTTCAATGCAATTTTACAGGGCTCAATGGTGCCCATGACGAGCTCTTCTACCAGAGACTCCAGCTTGGCACGCGTCATCTTGATGTTTAGATGCTTAGGACCACTGGCATCAGCGGTAATGTATGGCAAATTGACATCTGTCTGCTGGCTCGAAGAGAGTTCAATCTTCGCCTTCTCTGCCGCCTCTTTCAGACGCTGCAGTGCCAGTGGATCATTATGTAGATCAACCCCAGAGTCTTTCTTGAATTCGTCAGAGAGATAGTCGATCAGACGGGTATCAAAATCTTCACCACCGAGGAAGGTATCACCATTGGTCGACAGCACTTCAAACTGGTGCTCACCCTCAATCTCAGCGATCTCAATGATTGAGATATCAAAGGTACCGCCACCCAGATCATAAACCGCAATCTTGGAATCACCACGATTCTTGTCCATGCCGTAGGCTAGTGCCGCCGCGGTGGGCTCATTGATGATACGCTTCACTTCAAGACCCGCGATCTTGCCCGCATCCTTGGTTGCCTGACGCTGCGAATCGTTAAAATAGGCTGGTACAGTGATAACCGCTTCAGTCACCTCTTCACCAAGAAAATCTTCGGCGGTCTTTTTCATCTTCATCAAGACACGTGCGGAGACCTCAGGAGCGGCCATCTTGTTACCATTGACTTCAACCCAGGCATCGCCGTTATCGGCCTTAACGATATTATAGGGCACCAGTTTGATATCACGTTGTACCACTTCTTCATCAAAGCGACGCCCGATTAGACGCTTGATTGCAAACAGGGTGTTGATAGGGTTGGTGACCGCCTGACGCTTGGCCGACATTCCCACCAGAATTTCGTTGTCATCGGTGTAGGCAACAACAGATGGAGTGGTACGGTTACCCTCGCTGTTCTCGAGCACACGCGGCTTATCACCATCCATCACTGCTACACAAGAGTTGGTGGTACCCAAGTCAATACCAATAATTTTTCCCATATCCTGAATCTCCGTAGTTAAATCTGTTATTACTTACTGTTTACTAAAATCTTATTAAACTTGCATTTCTATATAGAGATGATGATTCGGCTTTTCAAGCCGTCTCATCAATTTTATTCTGCTGATCATCCTGTCCTGCCACGGCCTTCGACACCACCACCATTGCCGGACGAATCAGACGATCGCTCAATACATACCCTTTCTGAAATACTGTCATCACTGTATTCGGGGCAAAATCGCTCGTCTCCTGCATCGACATCGCCTGATGAAACTCTGGGTTAAACTTCTCGCCCTGCGGATTGACCTCTTTGACGTCAAACTTCTCCAGCACTCCGGAAAACATCTGCAGCGTCAACGCCATCCCTTCTCTGATCTTGGCACGCCCCTCATCCTGCTCATCACCCTCGGCAACCGCCGCCATCCCCATCTCCATGCTATCTTTGACCGGGATTAGCTCTAACGCCAGTTTCTCTACCCCATATTTATGGGCATTGGCCAGGTCACGCTCGGCACGCCGCTGCGCGTTGGAAAGGTCGGCACGCGCCATCAACAATTGGTTCCAGTGCTCGTCTGCCTTTGCCTGCGCATCTTGCAACGTCAGCAACAGCTCTTCTTGTGACAGCGCCGGGGCTTCGTCACCTACAACCTGCTCTCCATTCGTCTCAACCTCAATCTGCGATTCTTCAATGTTGCTTTCCGCAGACGCTTCCTTTTCATTACTCATAATTTAAAACTCTCCAACAATATCGTGATAATAATTTAATAATTTAGTTATATAGGGACTATTTTGACTGAGCCAAGGCGGCGCTCACCAGTTTTGCAGTCACATCGACGATTGGAATCACGCGCTCATAGGCCATCCGGGTCGGGCCAATCACACCCAAAATGCCGAGCACCTCGCCATCCACCTGATAGCCAGAGGTCACCATACTGCACTCATCCAGTACGCCATAACCCGACTCATCACCGATGAAGATCTGCACACCATCACCATCGAGGCATTGATCCAGCAGTTGCAGGATCTGTTGTTTCTCATTAAAGGCCTCGAACAGACCGCGCAATTTATCGATGTTCGAAAGCTCCTCAAATCCCATCAAACGGGTCTGACCACTTAACACAAAGTCATCGGTATCCGACGATGATACTGGCTGATCGAACACCTGCTCAGCCATCGTAATCGCCTGATGCATCATCTGCTCCATACCGACCTTGGTCTCACGCAACTCCTTAAGTATACGATGGCGCACGTCAAACAGCTCATGCCCCGTCAGCTCGCTATTTAGGAAATTTGCTGATTGCTGCAACTCCGCTGCCGAATAATGACGATCTACCTTGATCACAGTGTTCTGCACATCTTTCTCGTTGATTACCAGAATCGCCAGAATGCGGTTGTCAGAGAGCGGCATAAACTCGATATGACGCAACGAAGAACGCTTCGCCGTACGCGGTATCATCACCATTCCCGCCATCTCTGTAATTCCCGAAAGGTAGCTCGAAACCGATGCCGCCAGTTCCTGGTTCGACCCTTCTCCCCCAAACTGGCCACGCATCGTAATAATCTCGCGCTCGCTCAGCGGCTTGATCGTCAACAGTGAATCGACAAAGATACGATAACCCTTGTTAGTCGGAATACGTCCAGCTGAGGTGTGCGGTGAACTCACCATGCCTAACTCTTCAAGGTCGGCCATCGCATTGCGCACCGTCGCCGCACTCACATCAAGCCCGGAATCACGCGCCAGGGCCCGCGAACCGACCGGCTGCCCGCTACGAATATAGCTCTCCACTAACACCTTAAGCAGATGCTGGGCGCGATCTCCAAATTCTTCTGCCACTGTCTGTCTCGAGGCTTAACCGGCTGCTTAAATACAAAGATAACTGTTCAAAGGCTTGCAACTATTAGCACTCGCAATCTTAGAGTGCTAAACTTAAATTTGCAAGTCATTGATAAAATGAAGTTATTGGCGATTTGCGGCGTCCGTGATACTTTCGCAACGAGGCGCGTAGAAAATCCGCGTGAAACGGAAAAAACAATGACACAACAAACATTTAAAACCGTCGGCTTGATTGGTAAACAGAGTGACCCGCGCGTTGGCGAGGCACTTGAGACCCTGAGTCTCTATCTATTGGAACAGGGCATCACTGTCTACCTCGATGAGGTGAATGCCGATATTGTCACTAATAGTGCGCTGGAGGTCTGTAGTCGTAACGAAATTGGTGAGCGCTGCGACCTCGCCATCGTCGTCGGAGGTGATGGCACGCTGCTCAACGCCGCACGCGCACTGGCCGATCACAATGTGCCGCTGGCCGGTGTTAACCTTGGTCGCCTCGGCTTTCTGACCGATATTTCGCACGATAATATGATCGAATACCTCGACGAGATCCTGCAAGGCCACTACCTCACAGAAGAACGTTTTCTGCTCAACAGCACCATCATCCGCCAGGGCGAAAAACTCAATGAAGCGAGCGCCTTCAATGATGTCGTCATCCACAAATGGAATGTCGCCCGCATGATCGAACTGGAGACCTATATCAATGGCAAACTGGTGAACCAACAACGCTCGGACGGATTGATCATCTCGACACCCACCGGCTCGACCGCCTACGCCCTCTCCGCCGGCGGACCGATCATCGACCCAACGCTCAACGCCCTGCTGCTGGTACCGGTATGCCCGCACACCATGAGCAATCGCCCTATCGTAGTCGGTGGCGACAATGAAGTTGAGGTGGTGATCTGCGAGCGTAACCATGACAATGCGCAGGTCACCTGCGATGGTCAGATCAGTTTTGGGCTCTCCTCGGGTGATCGCATCCAGATCAAAAAGAAAGAACAGCCCATCCAGCTGATCCACCCATCACAACACGACCATTATGAGATTCTCAGGGCCAAACTCCACTGGGCGGAAACCTCGTAACAAAGTATCAAACCATGCTAAGTCACATCCACATCCGTAATTTTGCCATCGTCGAACAACTCGACCTCGACTTCAATCACGGCCTGTCAGTACTCACCGGCGAAACTGGCACCGGTAAATCGATCCTGATCGATGCACTGGGACAGGTACTTGGCGACCGCGCCGACAGCGACATGGTGAGACACGGCAGCGCACGCGCCGAGATCAGTGCCACCTTTGAACTCAGCGATGCCGCACAGGCGGCGGCATGGCTGCATTCCAATGAACTGGACGACGACAGCAATCCAGGCGAATGCCAACTGCGCCGCACCGTGACCAAAGAAGGACGCTCCAAAGCCTATATCAACGGTCGCCCGACGACACTGCAAATGTTGCGCGAGCTGGGGGAACAGCTGGTCGACATCCACGGTCAGCACGAACATCAGTCACTGGTGAGACGCGATGAACAGCGTCGCCTGCTCGACCACTACGCCAACCACAAAACAGTTGTCGATGAAGTGGCCACCACCTTCCGCCAGTGGCAAAAGATCAACCGTGAATTCCAGACGCTAAATGAAGCGGCCAGATCACGTGACCAACAGATAATACTACTGCGCCACCAGACCGAAGAACTCAAAGCACTCAATCTGACGACGAATGGCCTGCAACAACTGGAAGAGGAACACAAACGCCTCGCCAATGCAGGACAATTGATCAATTCCAGCCAGGCAGCACTACAGACGCTGGACGATGATGATCACGCCATCAGCCACCAACTGCACCGTGTCACTACGCTGCTGCAACCGCTGCTCGATAGTGACAAACAGCTTGCCCCCGTGGTCGAGATGGTGGAGAGTGCCGCCATTCAAATCGGTGAGGCGACACACGAACTGCGTCAGCAGCTCGATGCACTCGAGCTTGACCCTCAACGCCTTAGCGAAGTGGAACAACGTCTCAGTGACATCCATGATGCAGCGCGTAAACATCGCGTACGACCCAAGGAGTTGCCAGCGCATTACCAGACACTATGCGACGAACTGGCCTCCCTCGATAACGCAGACGCGACGCTGGATCAGCTCGAAAAAGAGATCGAACTAAAAACCACGCACTACCATAAACTCGCCAGCAAACTGCGCAAAGGACGTCGCAGCGCAGCTAAAAAACTCAACCAACTCGTCAGTGACAACATGCACAGACTCGGCATGCCGGGGGGCGCATTCGAGATTACCGTCACCCCCCTTCAATCTGATGGTGACGATGAAAAGTTTACCGTGCACGGCACAGAGCAGATCGAATTCCTGGTCAAAACAAATCCAAACCAGCTAGCCAAGGCGCTCAATAAGATCGCCTCCGGGGGTGAACTGTCGCGTATCAGCCTCGCGATTCAGGTAATCACATCACAGCAGGGCGGCATTCCGACATTGATCTTCGATGAGGTTGACGTTGGCATTGGCGGGCGTGTCGCCGAGATTGTCGGCCAAAAACTGCGCGAGCTGGGCAATTCACGTCAGGTATTGTGTGTTACCCACTTGCCACAGGTAGCCGCTCTGGGTCATCATCATCTACAGGTCAATAAACAACTTACGGATGAACGTGTCGAGACTCAGGTGCAAACGCTGAGTGAGAAAGCACGCAACGAAGAGATCGCGCGCATGCTCGGAGGCATCGACATCACTGATCAGACCCGTGCTCATGCACATGAAATGATCGCAAAGGCGCAACAGCAGCCGTAATATTGAATAATTACTTTACAATCTAAACAGGGAGAGCAATCACATGAGTGCCGAACAACGCCGATTTCCACGCACCTCACTCAATGAAGAGACCATCTATTTTCTTCACATCGATGCTGAAAACGATAATGAACGGGTCTACTCTCCTGCCACCATTATCGACATCAGCAAGGGCGGCCTTGGTATGCAGGTCGGCGTCCCTCACGAAATCGATGATGAACTGTGGCTCGAAGGGATAGAGGGTTTTACCGGTGCGCAACCCGCCCGCGTCAAATGGGTCAAAGATACTGCGGATAAAGAGCTATTTACCATCGGGGTGGAATTTAAGGGCGTATAAAACTGCCCACAGCTCGCGTGACAAAAAGGCTATCCGTAAAACACCATATAAAGCAGATTGATGAAAAAGTGCAGCAAGACCGCAACCTCAATGCGTCCTCCGCTAAGATGATAAGCCCCGCCATAGAAAAATCCGGCAATGGCCGCCAGCAGCACAAATTGCATCCCACCTCCAATATGCACCAGGCCAAACAGCAGTGATACCAGACACAGTGCCGCCTGCCACCCCCAACGCCTGTCGCGCCACTTTGTGACCAGATAACGTTGCAGAAGCCCTCGAAAAAAGAGCTCTTCCGCCACGCAGGTCACCAGCAGATTTCCCCAGGCCCACAGCCAAAAATACTGGGGTGCGCCGAACCCAGGTGCTTCGATCCCTCCAATCAGTAATGCTAATGAAAAAATCACCACGGGCGCCATCACAAAGAGCCGCCATGTGGCAGCAAATGCGTTACGCAACTCGACCCACTGCATCATCCGTGGTGCCAGTAACGCGAGTAGCACAAAGGCGACACAGGCTTTATCCAGGTTTCGATAATGCTGCTCTGCAAATACCGGGATAGGGGAAAAACCGGGCAACAGGTGTGTTGCCAACGCCAGTGTTAACACTACCACCGCCGTTAGCGAGAGATAATGTCGCCAACCTCGTTCAGACGACCGAAACAGACAGGCCGCGGCAATCAACAATCCTGTCCACAACAGTGCCAACGGCTGCATCCAGCCCTGAAAGAGGCAAACAACGAGCGTCACTGCAAACAACCACCAGGGCAGCCAGATAATGCGGCCACGCTGTGGCACATACCACAGCGACAATATTGCTGAGGTAAAAAGCATCACAAATAATATCGCAGGAAAAGACATCGTCCAGCCGTATTTTAATTACCAGAGTTCCAGAATAAAATCCCGGCCAACCACATGATCAATCCGAGTCCAGAATAGATCTGCCAGCATCAATTTAACAGGGCAGCTATTATTAATTTAATTACAACGACACACAACCAATGCTCGATACTGATAAAAATCGTGATATTATTCAAACAATGTACACACCCCCCTCCATTCAGCCAAGTGAATCAGAATCCATGCTGTTAGAAAACTTTTATAGCGAAGCATCCGCTAAGATCCACTTCTCGCGTAAACAGGCCAGCGATTTTGCCAAAGGGATTGCCGGCGATTTCAACCCCATTCACGATGAAGAGGCAAAACGCTTCTGTGTCCCCGGAGATCTGCTGTTTGCACTGCTGCTCAATAAATACGGCATCAGCCAGAAGATGCACTTCACCTTCTCAGGCATGGTACCTGATGGCGTAGCGCTGCATTTTAACAATTCAAATGATGACAAGATCACTATTGTCGATGATAATGACAAAGAATATCTCAGTATTACGCGTAGCGGCGCAACTTCCAAAGACGCAGACTTGATTCACAATCTCACCTGTCGCTATGTAGAGTTCTCCGGCCAGACGTTCCCACACATCCTTGTCCCTCTAATGGCAAAACATCAGGTGATGATTAACCCAGACCGCCCGCTGGTGATCTATGAGAGTATGGTCATCGATATCGATGACCTTAACATCGAACAACCTCAACTCGAACTGAATAACTCGACACTCGAAGTGGATGGCAAACGTGGCAGCGTCTGCCTGACATTTAACCTGCTATCGAACGGCAATATCATCGGCAAAGGTGAAAAAAATATGGTGTTAAGTGGTCTGCGTGAATATGACGAAACTAAGATTCAACAATTGATCGAAGGCTACGATGCACGTAAATCCGGCACCGCTAGCTAGCAGGAAAATAAATTGACAGTTCAACTTGACCGTCAACGAAGTTAATCACACCCCGTGAGGTATGATGTTCTAAGAAGAACAACTCAGTTGTAATTTCCCCGCCCATAAAGGAGGTCGTTCTGCATAAGCCCCCATGCCTGGTTGCTCACTATATGGCTTGTGCAACAAAGCTAACAGGCGATCAATTTCGCTGTAATCACCCTCATCTTCAGCCTTTCGAATGGCCACTTCTACCATGTAGTTACGAAGAATATATTTAGGATTAGCAGTATCCATTACATCGCGACGACGTTCATCACAACTCTCTTCATGGAGCAGTCGCTGACGACAGTCATTTATCCAACGGTCAAAGGCCTCGTGATCGACAAATTTCTCGCGCTGCGGGTGACCACTCGGTTGAGATAACGATATTGCGCCAAGGTCTCGGAAGAAGTTTGTATAGTCGACACGCCCCTCCAATAATCCCAATAATTGATTCCACAATTCAAGATCGCCTGACTCACTGCTCATCAACCCTAACTTGGCACGCACAATCGCAAGATAAGCGGCATCAAAATGCGACCAGTAGTCTGCAAATCGTTCACGCACCAGGTCAATGGCGATTTCACCATCATCATGAATCAATGGCAACAACGCCGTCGCCAGACAGGCAAACGGCCCGTAATCAAGGGTCAAACCGAGAATCGACATATTGTCGCTATTCATCACCCCATGGCAAAAGCCGCCCCCCTGCCACTGCGCGACCAGTTTGGCAGTCTGTCGCACCACCTCATCAAACAGCGCTAGATAAGGATTAGATTCATCACTCAAATGAGAAAAGTGTTCATCCAGTAGATAACCGCCAAGACACTGAAGATTGTTGTGGCACAAAAGAACCAAATTGATGACCGGCATAGGCCATCGCAAGCGGTTTAGCACCGGGGATTTCACGAGCACCCACCAGTGATTCAACAAAACCATTCTGCCGCGCATCATCAGTGGACAACCCCAACAACTCCCCCACCTGTGGGTTGAAGCTTGCCAGATGCGTACCCACCAGCGGCCGTGGTGATGTCAGGTGAAAAAATTAAGCAGGTAGTGTCGCGTAACGATTTTCAAAGGTAAGCGATTCTAATCCAGTGACTTGTTTGTGAGCTGATTTGAAAATTGAATTCATGACATGCACATCTTCGACCGCAGCCGAGCTCGCCTCAATGAAAATAGTTAGATGATTTAGCCGGGGATAATAACCGAGCACTTTACTCAGTCTTTAATCTGAAACACAAGCTTGAAAAAACAGGCAACTGAATACATATTCACATATAATAGATATCTATCTAATTTCAATAGATTAATTCGTAAGACAATAAAATAGATATTATCAGAAATAAAGAAAAAACGTCACTTCCCGTTAACTATTTAATCAGTCTCTATTGCCCCACACGCTCCTGTGAGGCACAGGTACGCAACGCTAATAAGCTATATCATCACCTTGGGAGTCAAGAAATGAGCGAAAAACCAGACGTTGAGAAGATCGGAACATCATCACTAGGCAATGAATTAAGCCTCAAAGAGTGTGAAGTGATTGCCAATATTATGGGCGTGCGCGAACTCACTGATGGTGAATCTCTAATCGATGAAAAAGGCCACGAACACACCCTCTTTCTGCTCGCCGACGGCAAACTTGATGTCATCAGCTCAGCGGCAAATGAAAATATCCCTGTTTATGCAATGTCACCGGGCGAAGTGGCCGGAACCCGCGCCTTTGTCGACCGAACACCGCGCCGTGCGACACTGCGAGCCGTCGGCAACACCACCATCTACACACTGGAACCAGCACCCTTCGAAGCACTACTCCAGAGCCGACCCGATATTGTCTACAAAGTCATGCGCGCGCTGTTCCGCATCACCCACGATAATCTACGGCGGATGAACAGCGAAACAGAGCAGCTCACCAATTACATCAATAAATCCAACGGACGTTATTAATCAACGTCGACTACCCTTTGTCACCACCCATACACGGTGGAGACAAAGGTGCCTGTCCATGCTTCTCATGCCATTCATCAAGGGTATAGAGGTGCAATGCTAGCGCATGCACTCCAGACCTAAGCTCGTCCGCAAGCAGCTGATATATCTTCTGATGACGTTTGACCAGGCTCTCATTAACAAATGCATCTGACACCATCACCACCTTGAAGTGGGATTCTGAACCTGGTGGCACATTGTGATTGCCACTCTCATTAATCACCTCAAGATGCTGTGGTGCCAGTGCATTAATGAGTTTTTGTTTGATCTGATTTTGCATCTGCATATCTTAATACCTTCGTAGAAAGTAATTACTTTTTTGGCTTTGGGCCACGTCGCCCAGCACGAAAATAATGATGATTGTCGTAATACCCCTCTTCACTATTATCCTCATCCCAGCCAGGCATTCCCAAGATGGGAAAAGGGGCAAGGTCTTTGGGTACACTCAACTGCTCACGGTCTGCAAGTAGCTCAACCAAAGCACCATCAACCCACGCCAGTTGTTCGTTATTGCTTAACTGAAAAAATCCCTCTTCACAGTGAAGCAGAATAGTATTCGCGGTCATGCCGATATAAGGCTCCAGTCCCTTTTCATACAGTGCATGACCAAAGACGATACACCTGAGCCGTTGCTGCAACGCTTCGCGCTGCTGCCAGAAAAGCGGTTTCCACTGAAACTCACTGATCATCTGCAACAATTTTTCATCTGATGAAATCACCACAGCCCCGCCCTCATCAAACAGTGACAACATGTTTTCAAGCGGGGTACGTCTGCCCAGCTCGACTCCAGAGGTAAGACGCGCCTGCGCCAATGGGATATGAATCTCGTTAATCAGCGCCTTGGTTCGGGGAAACATAATCCACGTCAGCAACTGAAAGAAATCGTGCCAGTTCTCGGTACGCGTCTGAATTTCACCACTCATATAGATACGCGGCGCATAGTGCTGTTCAAAATGGCCCGGCTTGTCTGCCTGAGGAACAATGCGCAAAGGAAATCCGTTACGCGTCATCACCGGTGAGGTCTGCTGCTCTAGCAGACGCTGATAGCCATCAAGCATCGGCCATTCATCTTTAAATGAGTGGCACCATGATTCAAATGCCACCAGGGTTGAAAACATCGGTGAACGCGATGCAAATGCAGGATCCCACAGAGATGAAACTTCTAGTCGAGCCAAAACAGTAAAACCAAACAGGAATCAGTGCTGTCGATTGCGCCAGTAGTTATAGAGTCCGACCACTGATCCCGGCAACATCTCAATCCAGGCCTCGTACTCCTCATCATCCATGTCGCTCTCCTCGTCATCATGCAGCAGTGCCAATTTCGCGATGGGGGCCAACAATGTCTGCTCCGCCTTGGGTAACTGTTCCCAGTGGTGGCTCTGACTGGCAACACCGAGCATAAAACCGAAACACCACCCTTCATAAGACTCAACCACCTCATCCCCATCCACCTCTTCAAGCATCATCGGCTCAAAGGGCGACTGACTGGCCAAGGCAGTCGAAATCTCTTGCTGCATACGTAATAGGTAACCACGCATGCGTGCTTCACTCGTAGCATCAGAAAATAGCGGAGAGCCCCATACCGCTTCAAGCCACTCATCACATGCGGTCATCTCAGGCCCAACGGTCAACGCCGTCAGGTAGCCGTGCGCCTCATCGACAGTCAGACGATCTTCGCCCTCCTCCGCTGCCAGTAGAAAACCATCTAATTCGGAGAACTCCTCATCCGTCAGTTGCGCTTCGATTTGGGATGACATTAATATAAGTCCTGTGAGTGAATGAATTATGCCCGCCAATCGTTGCATTGCCGGCAAAACAGACTGTTTCAAATCTTCTGCGTCAAGGGGATTTTAATCGATCTACCCTCAACATCAAAGTAAACTGTGATATTAAACATGAAAACACCTGCCGAGATACCATCGCTGCTGCCAGACCCAGAGGTCATGAAAAAATTGATTCACACCCGCATGCCATTCGGTAAGTACAGTGGCAGACTGCTAATCGATCTACCAGAACCCTACGTGGTGTGGTTTGCCAGCAAGGGTTTTCCATCCGGTGAACTCGGTGAACTGCTCAGCATCGTCCATGAAATCAAGATTAATGGGCTCGAATCACTCTTCGCCCCACTCAGATCCAGCCCCTGACAGGCGTTCCACCAGCTGATCAACGGCTATTGCTGCTCGTACAGCTCACGAATACCTTCGAGGCGACGACGGTTGGCACCAAAATCATAATAGCCACTGCGCGATGCCGATCGCATCTGAATCAACTCTTTTTCATCATCAAAAAAGAAGGTTACATCATCGATAAAACGCAATATCGAACTCGTTACCTTTACCCGCAATAAGGATCGGGTGTCTTCAATGATCTCGGTATTGTCTAACTGCGACAGCGCCGCCAACAAACGCAAGCGTGCCGTGGCGCGATCACCCCCATAGCTCATCGGTGCAATCCGGTGGTCATCATCAGTGGCCAACGATGAGACGCAGTTGGGGCTCTCCGGGCATGGTTCTAGTCTGTCATCTGCCATAATATTCGTAGCGGCACACCATAATAAAATTATCAGACAAGAGCGTAACGGCAATAACCTCATTGCTGCCAGTTCATCACAGGAATAGTTGAAATACTATTTTTAGGCGAGCCATCGACCAGCTTGTCACTGTAACTCAAATAGATCAACGTTTTGCGTTTAGCATCATAAAATCGTACCACTTGCAGTGATTTAAACAGGATCGATGTGCTCTTCTTAAATACCTCCTGACCATTAAACTCACCCGATCTGACCCTGCTCGGCAGAGTAATCGCGCCTGTCTGTCGACAGGCGATCGAGGCATCGGAGGTATCTTCAGCAAGTCCCAAAGAACCGCTCATACCCCCCGTTCTGGCGCGACTCAGGTGACAGGTCGCTCCGGGGATCAATGGGTCATCAAACGCCTCCACCACAATCGTGTCATTGGCCCCCATCAATTTGAATTTAGTACTGACGCTACCAATCTCCTCGGCATATAGCGATTGTGACAACATCACTGATAAAACCGTCACCAGTGCCATCATAAAAAATCGACCATTAATATGAAAATAGCTCATTTTTCCCAACCTTACGTAAAAACATTTGCGTTCAATAGTGGGATTCTATCCCACAAAGCTAAAGGGTGACAGTCAATCTGCCGCTCAATTAAATAGATAGGTCAAAAACAGCAGATGGAGACCTTGGCAATGATAAAACGATTGAAAGATATACCGGTCTACTCAAGCGCTCAAACCACCATTGAGTCTGAGCTCTTCAACACCATCCGTATTGCCACACAACGTCTGGCACTGCCGATACGGCTCTCACTGCCGCGCTTCCAATATGTCGATATCATCATTGATCACGATTCATGGGCCTGCGTCGATAGAAGCCTTAATGACCTGCCCATCATCTCATGGACAAAATTTGAAATCGCAACCCGCTCAACACTGCATCTACCGGTGGAGTGCCTAATTTCCAATTACCACTTTCAGTCAACACAGGTAGCCGTAGGGGCGTTGGCTTTCACCAAAATGGCACTGGAAAGAAAACTATCAGCACTTACAACCATTGACCCACAACAAAAGATGTCAGCTAACATCAGCCAGCTATATTGCCAGTTACCACGTACCTCTCTGAAATAAACACGCCTGCACCTAACCAGAGTCTTTTATCAATGAGGTATACTGCCCGTATTAATTAATGCGGGAGAGACCACATTGAACTACTACGCCATCATCATTGGTGCTTTTATCGTCGTCGGTTTGATCATCACTGCCTTTGGCTGGCGCGCCTTTCAAAGAGGCAAGGCTACCGCACAATGGCCATCTGTCAGCGGCGAGATCAGCGCAGCCCGCCTCGCATCTGATGAAAATGACCTGTTACCCGACATCCGTTTTAGCTATTCCATTGATTCAAACCATCATGAAGGCCGGGTTGAATTCCCCCCGGGTACCATGCCGATGCCAGGCTTTGCCAGCAATCAACTCGAAAAATATCCGCTGGGCAGCAAGGTAACGGTCTACTACAACCCCCAGCGGCCAGATCAAGCGACGCTGGAACCAGGACGCGCCAATGATGATTGGCTGGTGCTGGCCACAGGCATCGGCTTCACCGCAATCGGCCTCCTCGCAATGTTTTTCAGCGGTTAAATTAAGGAGAACACAGCGTGACTGGGCGAAGTACATAGCGCCTTCTTTTTCTCTTCAAATGAAAACTGGACTCATTTGTCACCGCCCCCTTTTTTCCTTTTTTCCGTTTGACAGGATCTGGCTAATGGGCGACCCGCTCAAGGGCAAGTCTGCTGAATAAAAACTCAGTCATCTCATCGGAAGGAATGGGTCTCGAGTAATAATAGCCCTGGAAGAAATCGCAACCACTCTCCATCAGCATGTCAATTTGCGCCTTTGTCTCAACACCCTCTGCAATGATCTCAAGATCAAGACTCTGTGCCAGCACTATTACAGCCCTCGAGATAGCCGCGTCTTCGATATTATCCGGCAACTCTTTAACAAAAGATTGATCTATCTTGAGCTTGGAGATTGGCAATTTCTTTAGATATGAGAGGGAGGAATAACCTGTCCCAAAGTCATCAAGTGACAATTTAATTCCTAACTCGTTAACTTTATCCAATATCTTTATTGATTTTTCTGGATCCTCCATCACCTGCCCTTCAGTCACTTCAAACTCGATCCAGGAGGGGTCACAATCGCTGATCGCCATATATTTATTCATGGCACTGAGAAAGTCTTTTTGATGAAGCTGTTTCATAGAAAGGTTTAATGACAATGTGCCTGGGCTCAGGCCCTTTCTATACCAGGCCACCAGCTGCCTCATAGATGTCTTAATAACAATACGATCTATCTCAACCATTAGCCCGGTCAATTCTGCGACAGGAATAAATGCACCAGGAAAAATCAACCCCTCTGATGGGCTATTCCAGCGAACAAGCGCCTCCACTCCAACAAGCTCATTTGTTCTTGCATTAATCTGCGGCTGATAGTAAACACAAAACTCGTCATTATTCAGTGCGTCTCGCAGACTTGCTTCCATCTTCACTCTTTCAAAGGCTTGAGCAGTCATTTCAGCGGAATAATATTGGAAATTATTTCTACCCTCCCGCTTCGCTTTATACATTGCCGCATCAGCATTCTTAAGCAAGTCGTTGGAAGTCTCTCCATCATCTGGATATATACTTATACCAATGCTACCTCCAACATGCAGCGCGTAACCTTCAATGTTAATTGGTTTTGCGATAGCCTCTAGAACCTTTGCCGCCAGCAAGGATGCATCATGCTCTCGCGGCACACCCTCCATCAAAACAGTAAACTCATCACCACCTAAACGCGCTAAAGTATCTTCTGCGCGTATTGTTTGATTTAATCTCCGGGTCACAACTTTCAGAACTCTGTCACCAACTCTATGACCAAGCGAATCGTTAATCTCCTTGAAACGGTCAAGATCAATAAAAAGAAGAGCCATTTGGGCATGATCCCGTTGAGACTTCACGATACCTTGATCAAGCCGATCATCAAAAAGCACACGGTTAGCTAATCCGGTTAATGAGTCATGATTAGCATGATAATGTAGTTCATCTGCCTGCTTACGTAATCTTTCTTGTTGTTCCATCTGAGTGGTCACATCAGTATTGAAACCGACAAAGCGAACACCTATGCCATCCTCCGAAAACTGCGCCATGCCACGACCTCTTATCCAGCGCCATTTTCCTGTCTTAGTACGCAGACGAAAAATGCTCTCATAAACGTCTTCTCCTTTTCGTTCAAGATAATCGTATACTCGCATTTTCGCTTGCTCTGCGTCGTCTGGGTGTAACAAGTCACGCCAACATTCAATCGTGTCGGGCAGATCTCCGACATCGTAACCAAGCATTGTTTCATAACGATCTGATTTATACACCCTGCCGGTTACCAGGTCCCAATCCCATAGTCCATCCTTAGTGCCATCAATGGCCAGCTTGAAGCGATCTTTTTCCTGCTGTAACTCATTATGATGTCGCTTCAACTCCGCTCGTGATGCTTTAATAGATTCAATCATCGCATTCATTGTTATTGATAGTGATGATATCTCATGTGGCCCATTGATCGGGACATTCTCAAGTGGCACCCCCTCGTTATCACTATAGCGAATACTGCCAACGATCCCGGCAAGTGGTCTGAACAAGAGAAAGCGTAAGCTTATAAACAGCATTACAATGAGTATCAGGGAAATTACTATTGTGTCAATAAAGCGCACTACCAACAGCGCTGTTAATTCTCTCCGCAAATCATGATCAGAGACAAACACACTGATCGATCCGATTTCTTCTCCAACTGGACTGAATACAGGATATTGATATGAATAATAACTATCTTCCAGCTGTTGTTTGTGAACACTACTATCAACATCATAATCAACTGGCTTCCACTGAGTATCTCTAACCTGCCCACTAGCATAGAACTCTTCACCCAAAACCTCACCCAGTTTGTAGTCTGATACTATGATGGCAAGGATAGTTTCTTGCGCCATTTCATTTTTTACTAATTTAGTATATTCATTAACCGCATAAGACGTCATAAGGTCGCTGACATTCTTCTCCAGCGAACTACTGCTGGCCTTTGCCCTTTGCTTCAGCTCTTCTTCTAGATTTTCTTTTGCTCTATAATAAGCATGCGTAGTGTCCAGCACCATAACCAGCGTAACTGTAAAGAGAACGCAGACCCCCAGCATTACAGATATAGATAATTTTTTTTTCACTGCCATCTACTCTAGGCTTCTAATTTTCGATGCCCAACACGTTCCTCATAATAGCAGGCAGATTCTCTTCGATGTTTTCAGTGGATATCGCAAGGATTGGCAACTGAAGTTCTCGCTCAACCCGCTCACCTTTTAGATGCTGAGCCATCGCAATAACGGCCTTTTCACCCATTAAAAAAGGCTGCTGCATGGCAGCACCAATAAGAACCCCTTTAGGGATAAGATCCAAAAACACAGGTTCTGCATCAAAAGATAACAATAGTATATCGTCCTTCTTTCCTGCATCCGCAATAGCATCCAGCGCACCTTGAAATTTATCAGAACCCTGCAACCATATGGCACGCAGATCAAAATATTTCTCTAACAATTCTTTACTGTAATCATAGGTCTCCTGATATGAGAATGTGACTTGCTGTTTAATATCCACGCTTTTGATATCGGCTTCAGCCAGCGCCTGCAAAAAACCAGCTGTTCTCGCCTTCCCATTTTCTCTTTTTTGAGGGATGGCAATAATTCCTACTCGCCCATCTTGCCATCCTAGCTGGGTCATTTTCCGCACAAGAATCTTACCAATTTGGTAAGCACCTTCACGGTTATTCGAAGAGATATATGAAACATACTCACCATCGTCTGTCCCAATATCAGATATCACAACAGGAATACCAGCTTTCTTTGCTAGCTTTAAAATGGTGACGCAAGCTGAAGAATTGATAGGTGAAACGATAATCCCGGTAAACTTCTCATTAATTGCCTTTGCAGTGAATTCCAATTCGCGTTTAGCATTATTTCCTGCGCTCAATATTTCAACTTCATACCCCAAAGAATGAGCTCTTTGCGAAATACCACGCCCCATGATTTCCCAGAATGGAATCCCGATATCTGAAACAATATAGGCTAATTTATTGTTACGTTCTGTTTTTGTAACTAGCTCGACATTTTCATCGGCTGTGCTCTGAAAGCTGATTAAGAAGACCATGCCAACTATCAATGTTTTAATCAACGAAGATGCTATCCATGCTCTTTTCTTTGATTTAATCATGATCTTACCTACCTATTAGTCTCTCAGCAGTACCAATAATACCCACCAAGTTAGCAGTCAGTAAAAACTATTATAAATATTGCTACTAAACGCTCGTTAAGTAAACTTATTCATGCTTCTTTAAAGATATCAAATAACAACTTTTATTTTCATATTTTTAATGCATCTTTAACCCTGAGCGGCTCACGAAATTTGATCAGGAATAGCTTGGGGTCAGGGTAAAAACTACTCATTCTCTTTCGGCTTAGGGCCACGCTTTAGTGGATGAACTCGCCTCCCTGCCAGAAGCTCTATTTCTATTTTAAACCTGTCGCTCCCCAACACCATCCCCGTATGGGTTGCCTGACGAATCTGCTTTAGCGTCGTTGTATCCAGCTGTCCTGCAAACATTTCACGATATATGGCTGAACAATCCACATCCGTAAGCCCAAGCGCTCGATAGCAACGATGCGGTGTCCATAACTTAACCGTTTTACCCAATCCATTAGCATGATAACTCGACCACTTATACGCTTCCGGAAAATTCACCATTCCAGCCCTGACCGGATTGAGTTCGATATATCGCTGGCATAACAACAGATATTCTTCAGCGTCAACGACACATGATTTAAAGCGCCCTTCCCAGAGGGTGCCGGACCGTCTGTATGTGTGATTGAAATAGCGAACATAGTGTAGCCCAAGGGTCTGCATCATTCTGGAAACGCCACCTTCCGTCTCTGGCGTCACCAGCAGGTGGGCATGGTTGGTCATAAACACCCACGCATGTATGGCAACCCTGTTTTTTCGGGCGCACTCATCCAGCCAGTAAGCATAGGCGGCAAAGTCCTCTTCCGAGCCAAAACAGACCTGTCGATTATTACCACGCTGAATGATGTGTTGTGGAATGCCGGGCAGGCAGATCCTGGGTAATCGCGCCATCTATCTTCCTTGAAAATGGTGATTGGTTTTCTTGCAGTATAGCTGATGTTGCTTTACGTGCTAATTCGAGTTTTTTCTAGAGGTTGGTCTTTGGCGACTGATTCAGCAATACTCAGACCTGTAGCTGTGAACGTTGCGTAGGCTAAAACAGGTGAGGTAATAACTGTAGAAAGACCGCCTGTAGACAAGGCTACAGCGCCTAGTGCTAGGCTGACATTCATAGACTTCCTCATACAATCAATCCACCGAGTATGCGTATCCAAAACACTACACAACCCACTCGGATCCACAAACAACAACGGATTATTATGCACATAAATATACCGATTCGGTAAAGCAAGCCGCTCTCGGCATCGAACATCTCACCAGTGTAACCGAAATGCTGGTTTGAACCGCTGTTGGCTGTCTTCACATGGGCGCGTGTGCCGAAGGTATCGTGATCATACTCATTGCGGACACTGCCGTTCATATCTACCGTACCCCACCTTCCCTTCGTGCAGCATGTAGAGATCACCCGAGCGATCGGTGGCCGACGGTTCTTCCTTCAACAGTTGTGGTCCGGCGTAGATATAACTGCTTTTGATGCTGTTGTCCGGTGCCAGTTCTACCAGTACGTGCGACATGCCGAAGATCGGTGCGGTGAGGTAGTTTGTGGTTACACCATTGACGGTTTTGGCACGGCGATTACCGAGGGCATCATAGCTATAGGCGATGACAGTGTCATCGGCCATGCTGGCATCCGTCATCAAACCGCGGTCATCAAAGATATAAGTGGTGGTGCCGGTACCGTCGACACGAGTGGTGATGCGCCCGGCACTGTCGTAGGTGTAATCTTCGAGTAGTGCGAACACGGTCTTCCGCCCGTCAGGTTCCAGCCCCAACATCACACACTAAAATACCGAAAATGGTGGCAACTCCTCACACAAGCCGAGGTTGCCCCATAAAATCACTGGATTTTTATTCCCACACTGGCTAGTCTTAACGGTTCTGTTGGCGAGTTAACTAATCTTAAAGAATTAAAGAGGCAGATTAATGGAAACCAAGCGTATGACATTGTTGAAGGGGATGGCGATCGGGGGAATCGCCATGCTAACAGCTGCATGTTCGGACTCTGATGATAATCACAGTGACGATGCAGTTCATAAGGATAAAGCACCTCATGCAGAGAAATCTGGCGGCCATCCTGCGGCAGCAGGTGGCCATGCGGCTCACTGGGCCTACGAGGGCGACGGTGCACCCCATGCATGGGGCGTGCTGAAAGAAGAATACGGTACTTGTGGCACAGGTAAGGGCCAGTCACCGATTGATATCTCGACGGTGACGATCAGCGATATCTCAGAAATCGAGTTCAACTATAAATCAACACCATTGGAACTGACCAACAATGGTCACACCATTCAGGCCAACTACCACACCGGCAGCTACATCACCGTGGGTGGCAAACGTTACGACCTGCTACAGTTCCACTTTCACTCACCTTCTGAGCACACCATCGGCGGCAAAAGTTACGACATGGTGGCGCATCTGGTTCACAAGGCGGCCGATGGCCAGTTGGGTGTGATCGGTGTGCTGTTCAAAGCGGGTGACAAAAACAAGGTCATCGATAAATTGTGGGCCAACCTGCCAACTGAAAGTGGCGAGACCAAAACGGTCAAAAACACCCGCATCAATGCGCTTGATCTGTTGCCAGTGGATCTCACCTACTTCAACTACTCGGGTTCTTTGACCACACCACCCTGTTCTGAAGGGGTGAACTGGATGGTAATGGCGACACCGTCGTCAATCTCTGAGAAACAGGTCAAGCAGTTTACTGACCTCTTCCCGCTGAGTACTCGCCCGGTGCAACCCATTAACGGTCGTGTCGTTCGCGTCAGTAACTAATCAGCTCACGCAAAAATAAAAGGCGAGGATGTTTTCACATCCTCGCCTTTTTTATGCCTGAAAACCAGGCTGGTATAACTAAATTAGCTTATAGATTATCTAGAATCGCCCGCTTCACAGAGTCGAGCGTTGCATCGACACTCTGCATCGGTGCCTGACACTGCTTGATCGCGGTATCAGGATCCTTGATACCATTACCCGTCAGGGTGCAGACAATCTTGCTACCCGCTGGAATCTTGCCGCTCTTCACATCTTTGATCATCCCCGCCAGCGAGGCCGCTGAGGCCGGCTCACAGAAGACCCCTTCACGATCCGCAAGCATCTTCTGCGCGGCAAGGATCTCGTCATCGGTGCACTCATCGAACCAGCCCTTTGATTCCTTCTGCGTCGTCCACGCCTTGTCCCAGCTTTGCGGATGACCGATACGGATCGCAGTCGCTACAGTTTCAGGATCATCCACCATTTTGCCACGCATAAACGGTGCCGCACCGCTTGCCTGATATCCCACCATCACCGGCAGGCTGTTAACAATGCCATGTTCGTTATATTCCTTATAACCCATCCAGTGCGCGGTGATGTTGCCGGCATTACCCACAGGAATACAGTGATAATCCGGTGCCGAACCCAGCTCTTCCATAATCTCAAATGCGGCGGTCTTCTGCCCTTGCAGACGATAGGGATTGATCGAGTTAACAATCGTCACCGGCGCTTCACCCGCGACATCTTTCACCAGCTGCATGCCAGCATCAAAGTTACCCTTGATCTGAATCACGGTCGCACCGTGCATCATCGCCTGCGCCAGTTTACCAAGCGCAATCTTGCCATCGGGAATCAACACAAACGCCTTGATTCCTGCGCGTGCGGCATAGGCCGCAGCCGAGGCCGAGGTGTTACCGGTCGAGGCGCAGATGATCGCTTCACTGCCCTCTTCCACCGCCTTGGTGACCGCCATCGTCATGCCACGGTCCTTAAACGAACCGGTCGGGTTTAGCCCTTCAAACTTAACGTAGATATCGATATCCGCTTCAAGCATCCCAGGGATGTTATTGAGACGGATCAGCGGCGTGTTACCTTCACCAAGGCTAATAATACGGGTGTCATCGTGCACCGGCAGGCGGTCACGGTAGGTATCAATCAAACCTGTATAGCGAGATCGAAATGGCATAGTAATGTTTCCTTAAAATAAAATTGGACGCAGACAAATTGCAGATAAATGGTGAGGACTATCTGTCCAGCTGCTCAAGACGAATGCGCGTCACATCGCCTTCAATCACGTCCAGCGATTCGATACGGCGAATCGCCTCGTTCATCTGACTTTCGACGACGCGTTGGGTTAGCATGATGATCGACGCCACGCTTTCACCTTCTTTCGGCTCTTTTTGAATCATCGCCTCAATACTGATGCCCTGCTCGCCAAGAATATGAGTCACTTCGGCCAGTACACCGGGACGATCTGCCGCCTGCATGCGCAGATAGTAAGCGGTGACGATCTGTTCCATCGGCAGCACCGGCGTGTCCGACAACGCATTCGGCTGGAACGCCAGGTGCGGCACACGGTTTTCAGGATCGACCGTCATGGTACGCGCCACGTCTATTACGTCTGCCACCACTGCCGAGGCGGTCGGTTCCGAGCCTGCGCCTGCGCCGTAGTAGAGGGTTGGCCCAACCGCATCGCCCTGCACCAGCACCGCGTTCATCACGCCATCGACGTTGGCAATCAGACGACGCTCTGGGATCAAAGTGGGATGGACACGCAGCTCGATGCCGTTGTCGGTTTTACGCGTCACCCCGAGATGCTTGATACGATACCCAAGCTGTTCTGCATAATTGACATCTTCGCGCGTAATCTTTGATATCCCTTCGGTATAGGTCTTTTCGAACTGCAA
Organism: uncultured Gammaproteobacteria bacterium; assembly: GCA_945787155.1. Classification (GTDB taxonomy): domain Bacteria; phylum Pseudomonadota; class Gammaproteobacteria; order SZUA-140; family SZUA-140; genus SZUA-76. The sequence goes on from CALZHD010000001.1 coordinate 87,640, forward strand.
TGGCACACCAAAGGCAATCGATGCCAGGATCGTTAGCTTGTGTGCGGCATCGATCCCTTCAACATCAAAGGTAGGATCGGCCTCGGCATAACCGAGCGCCTGCGCCTCGGCCAGCACATCGGCAAAGTCACGCCCTTTATCACGCATCTCTGTGAGGATGAAGTTACCGGTGCCGTTGATGATACCCGCCAACCATTCGATCTGGTTCGCCGCTAACCCTTCACGTAGCGCCTTGATGATTGGGATACCACCCGCGACACCCGCTTCAAAAGCAACCATCACACCCTTTTTCTGTGCCGCCTCAAAAATCTCATTACCGTGCATCGCAATCAACGCCTTATTGGCGGTAACCACATGCTTGCCGTTTTCAATCGCCTGTAGCACCAGTTGGCGTGCCGGATCATAACCACCAATCAACTCGACGATGATATCGACATCGGGGTTGTTAACCACCGCAAAGGCGTCATCGCACACCGCTATGCCATCGGTATTGACATCGGGATTAATGTCACGTGCCGCCGCATGGGTGATGCGAATTTCACGGCCTGCACGGCGTGCAATCTCATCCGCATTCCTTGCCAATACATTAGCAGTACCACCACCCACGGTGCCTAGCCCCAACAGTCCCACTTTAATCGGTTTCAACTTTCATCTCCTATGGCATCTTCCAGTACATCCACGGCGGCAGCGCCATTCAGCACACCATCCTTCTTAAACATCTGTCGAATCCCGCGCACCGCCTGTCTAGTGCGGTGCTCGTTTTCGATCAGGATCAGACCAAAACGGACATGATCATCGCCATATTCACCAAAACCGATGCCCGGCGAGACCGCCACTTTGGCCTCTTCCAGCAACTTCTTGGAGAAATCTAGCGAGCCCATCTCACGATATTGCTGCGGTATTTTCGCCCACACAAACATCGTCGCCTTCGGTTTTTCGACCTGCCAGCCAACCGCATTCAACCCTTCACACAGTACATCACGACGACTACAGTACATCTCAGTAATCTCTTTGACACACTCCTGCGGCCCTTCAAGCGCGGCGATCGCCGCAATCTGAATCGGCGTAAACATGCCGTAATCAAGATAAGATTTAATCCGCGCCAACGCACCCACCAACGTGGGATTGCCGCACATAAAACCAACCCGCCAGCCCGGCATATTGTAACTCTTCGAGAGACTGTAAAACTCGACCGCAACCTCTTTGGCACCCGCTACCTGCAGGATCGATGGTGCCTGATAGCCATCAAACACAATCTCGCCATAGGCCAGGTCATGGATCACCCATATCTGGTGCTCGCGTGCAATCGCCACCACCTTTTCAAAAAACTCCAGATCGACGCACTGAGTAGTCGGATTGCCCGGAAAATTCAGCACCAGCATCTTGGGGCGCGGGAAGGTGTTTTTAATCGCCGACTCCAGCTCTGCAAAAAAGTCCACATCGGCGGTCAACGGCACATGACGGATATCTGCGCCCGCAATGATGAAGCCGTAGGGGTGGATCGGATAGGCAGGATTGGGTACCAGCACCGCATCGCCCGGCCCCACGGTCGCCAACGCAAGATGCGCCAGCCCCTCTTTGGAGCCGATGGTAACGATCGCCTCGCTCTCCTGGTCCAGCTCGACATCATATCTGTCTTTGTACCAGCGGCAGATCGCACGGCGCAGACGCGGGATACCGCGCGACATCGAATAACGATGGGTATCACTGCGCTGCGCTGCCTCGGTGAGCTTATCCACAATGTGGGCAGGGGTAGGCTGATCGGGGTTGCCCATGCCAAAATCAATAATATCTTCACCACGCGCACGTGCCTGCGCCTTCAAATCATTAACAATATTGAATACATAGGGGGGCAGCCGCTTTATTCTGGGAAATTCCTCGATCACCTGCTTACTTCACTCCGAAAACTAACGTCTAAAAAAATAATCGCCTATAATATCAAACTTTTAAAGATTAGCTATCCGAAATAAAAAGCGCTATTGTATTCCACCATGAAAGAGACACACACAGCAGAGACCCGCAAGAGCGTAAAAATCACGCTCGATGAGGATCACAGCCGATTTGGCGTCTATGCCTACAACCCCGGCGAGATCACTATTATCCGCCCCAATGAAGAGTTTAATACTCAGGACAGTGGATTCGGTAATCAAACACTGACAACAGAAACGCTGGTACAGAGCCTGATCATCATGCCGCACTGCCTGATCAGCGACTGGGCTCCACGCAATTTCGCTCAACTGGAACAACAGCACTTCGAGGTGCTGTTTCCCAAACCGCCGCAAATACTACTGCTCGGTACCGGCGTCTCCCACCACTGGCCAGCCCCTCAGATACTATCGTCACTCACCAACCGAGGGATAGCCGTTGAAGTGATGGATACCGCAGCGGCCTGCCGTACCTATGCCATCCTCGCCTCGGATAGGCGCGACGTGGGTGCTGCGCTCCTTATCGAGTAATTGCCGCACTACTGATCGAATAAATCAGTGCTCATCATCTAACGATAACAACGATGCATTACCCCCCACCGCAGAGGTATTGACCGTCAGCGTCCTCTCGGTCGCAAAGCGGTGCAGGTAATGCGGCCCACCCGCCTTGGGTCCGGTACCAGAGAGTCCTTCACCCCCAAACGGCTGCACCCCGACCGTCGCACCAATCATGTTGCGATTGATGTAGAGGTTACCGACACGCACCCGCTGCTGGATATAATGTGCGGTTGCCTCAATCCGACTATGCACCCCCAGCGTCAATCCATAGCGGGTGCGGTTAATCGCATCGATCACTGCATTTAACCCCTCCACTGGAAAACGAATCACATGCAGGATCGGTCCAAACACTTCGCGCTGCAATAAATCCAGACGCGAGATCTCAAACAGATGCGGCGCAAAATAGAAGCCGTGCTCCAGCCCACTGGGTAGCGGTGTTGCATAGAGCAGCGCACCTTCGACCTCCATCCATCTGGCATGTGTCTGTAGCGTTTCAAACGAGGCCTGATCGATCACCGGGCCAACATCAGTAGCGAGTGATAGAGGATCCCCCACCACCAGTTCTGCCATGGCACCCTTTAATTTTTCGATGATGTCGTCGGCGACATCGTCCTGTAGAAACAGTACCCGCAGTGCCGAACAACGCTGACCAGCACTATTGAAAGCCGACTGCATCACATCGCTCACCACCTGTTCCGCCAGTGCTGAGCTATCAACGATCATACAGTTCTGTCCGCCGGTCTCGGCGATCAACGGCACGATCGCGCCACTGCGCGCTGCCAGTGCACGGTTGATCATCTGTGCCGTCTCGGTCGAACCGGTGAAGGCGACGCCGTCAATGCGCGCATCGTTCACCAGCTGCATGCCAATCGTGCGGCCACTGCCGATCAATAGATGCAGCACCTCGCCCGGCACTCCTGCTTGATGTAACAGTTGCACTGCGCGTGCCGCGATCAAAGGTGTCTGCGCCGCCGGTTTGGCGATCACGCTATTTCCTGCCGCGAGGGCCGCACACACCTGCCCAACAAAGATCGCTAACGGAAAATTCCACGGGCTGATGCATCCGAACAGGCCACGCCCGTGCAGCGTCATCTCATTCAGTTCACCCGTCGGACCATGCAACCGCTGTGGCACGGCAAACGCCTTGCGTGCCATCGCCGCATAGTAACGGCAAAAATCGACCGCCTCGCGCACCTCGGCCAGTGCATCGACAATCCCCTTGCCCGCTTCACGTATACACAGCGCGATCAGTTCCGCACAATGCTTTTCAAATAACTCGGCGGCTTTTTCCAGCGTGTCGGCGCGCTTCTCGGCCGCTGTTGTCGACCACAACACACTCGCCTCCGTGGCACTGGCGAGAACCTCGGCCACCATCACTTCAGTGGCGTTGCTCACATGCCCGACCACACGTCGAGCATCGGCCGGATCGTTAACTGCCAACATGTCTCGATCACCCGTCGCCATGACACCGTTGATAATCGGAGCAACACGCCACCGCGTCGCTGAGTGATTGCCTATAAACTCTGCCAACTGTTTACCGAGAATTTTCAGCGACAATGCACTGTGTAGATTAATCCCCTGAGAATTGAGCCGCTCACTGCCAAACAGTTGTGGCGGCAGTGGGATGTGTGGATGCGGTTTCTCCTCCACTGCATCGAGTTCGATAACCGGATCACTCACGATCTCTTCAATCGCGGCGTGACGGTCGGTAATACGATTAACAAAAGAGGTGTTCGCACCGTTTTCCAGAAGACGTCGCACCAGGTATGGCAACAACGCCTGGTAATTGCCGACTGGTGCATAAACGCGGCACGCCAACCCCAGCCCACCTTCCTCTTTGCGTTGTATCACTTCGCTATACAGCGCTTCGCCCATCCCATGCAGGCGTTGAAATTCAAACGGCTTGTCACCTGCCAGCTCGACGATGGCCGCGACGGTGTGGGCATTATGGCTGGCGAACTGTGAGTAGAAGCAGTCGCTCGCCGCCAGCAACTTGCATGCGCAGGCGAGATAGGCAACATCGGTCGCGATTTTACGGGTGTAGACCGGGTATCCTTCAAGCCCGCGTTCCTGTGCACGCTTGATCTCGCTGTCCCAGTAGGCCCCTTTCACCAGTCTAATCGGAACCGTTCGGCCAACATCAACCGCCAGCGCCTGCAACCAGTCGATGACCAACGGCGCACGCTTTTGATACGCCTGCAACGCGAGGCCAAAGCCATCCCAGCCATCGAGTTCAGGCGCGCGATAGACCGCTTCAAAAATATCGAGCGAGAGCGCGAGTCGCTCCGCCTCTTCGGCATCGACAGTGAGGGTGATCCCTGCATCGCGCGCCTGCTGTGCCAGCATTAACAGTTGCGGTGTCAGTTCGGCCAACACCTGACTGCGCTGAAAAATATCATAGCGCGGATGCAGTGCCGAGAGTTTTACCGAGATACCCGGACGTGCATAGAGTGGCACACTACGATCGACTGCGGCGGCAATGCGGGTAATGGCATTTTGGTAAGCGTTGAAGTAACCTGCAGCGTCGCTGCGGGTCAGCGCTGCTTCGCCAAGCATATCGAACGAGTAGCGATAATCGCCATTGCCTGCTTCCTGGCTGCGTTTGATTGCGGCATCAATCGTCTCCCCCATCACAAACTGCTGCCCCATGATGCGCATCGCCTGACGAATCGCCATACGAATCACCGGCTCACCACTCTTGCTGACCAGCCGTTGCAGAAAGGTTTGGCCATCACGCAGGGTTTCATCATCGAGGCCGACAATACGTCCGGTCAGCATCAACCCCCATGTCGAGGCATTGACAAACATCGATGAGCTACGCCACAGATGGCTACCCCAGTCGGCAGTGCCGAGTTTATCCTGAATCAGGCGGTCAGCGGTCTCATCATCGGGGATTCTAAGCAGCGCCTCGGCCAGGCACATTAACACCACCCCTTCCTGAGATGAAAGATCGTATTCCTGCATAAAGGCGTCGATGCTGCCCTGTGCCTGTGATTTTTCACGCACTGCAATGACCAGTTTTCGCGCCAGTGCATCGATCCGTTGCTGCGCGTCGTCACTAAGCTTCACCTGCTGCAACAGGGCATTGACGCAACTGGTCTCGTCGGCAAGCCAGGCCTCATCGATGGCGATGCGTAGTGGGTTTGAATCGCTTGTTATCGGTGCAAAGATCATCATCCTGATTTGAACCTGTTTAGCTGCAAGTCGTAATCCTGATTGTAGCGCTATTGTCAGATTTCGAGCAGATCTACAGTAAAGAAATATCTTCCGCCGGAGTGCCAGCTGCAAATCTCAACCACGTCGGGAATTGGGCACAGTTTTAGGCTGTAGCAGACAACCATTCGGCGCGATACGTTAGGAAACTGTAAAACCATTCGAGTTTCGCCCTCTCCCGCCGTTTTACATTACACAAACAATCAATATAGTATGTGACGTTTACATGCGTCATCTCACCTGGAGAAGGATCACAACATGCATGGGATTAATTCAGTTCGATTGACGATTTCCAGATTGTCTCGCAGGTTGCGCGCCACCGCGCTGATTAGCGCACTTACATTGGGCTGCGCCGCTACTGCAATCAACAGTACAGCCATCAATGCCAGCGAATCGATCATCAATCAAAGCGGCGAGGCCGACAACAGCTGCGTCGCCCCCAATCTGTGGTACAACCCCGCTGACATGGGGGTCATCGATGGCAACAAGTTCATCAAAAAAGCCGCTAAAAGCCACGTGGTACTGCTTGGCGAACATCACGCGCAGGGTGACCACCAGCGCTGGGAACTCCACACCCTGACGGCACTCCATGCACACAATCCCAACATGGCGATCGGTTTTGAGATGTTTCCGCGCAAGGTACAGCCGGTGCTCGATAAGTGGATTGCAGGTGAGTTGAGCGAAGCCGAATTTCTCGAACAGTCCAACTGGCAGAAATACTGGAACTTCGACGCCAAATATTACCTGCCGCTATTTCATTTCGCGCGCATGAATCAGATCCCAATCCATGCCCTCAACGTCAGTCGCGAACTGGTTAAAAAGGTACGTAAAGAGGGATGGGAAAACATCGCAGAGGCAGATCGTGAAGGGGTCAGCGATCCGGCACCCCCGGGCGAAGGGTACAAAAACCTGCTGATCTCAATCTATCAACAACACGGCACTCACAAGCCCGGCGCAAAGAAGGTCGCAAAAGATACAAAAGCGGATCTTGAAAGCGCCGGCTTCAAACGCTTCCTGCAAGGGCAGACATTGTGGGATGCCGCGATGGCACAGATTATCTATCAACAGACACAAAAAGACCCAACACTGCTGTTTGTCGGCGTGATGGGCAGCGGCCATGTCGTCAACGGTTACGGCATCCCCGACCAACTACACGCACTGGGGCAGAAAGATATCACCACCATGATCGCATGGCACGATGACTTCGGCTGTGAAGGGGTCGATAAAACATTTGCCGACGCCATTATCGGCATGACCATGCAGGGCGAAGCCGCACAGCAGAAACCAAAACTCGGCGTCTATCTTGAAGAAGACGATGGCAAGGTGAGCATCGCCAAACTGGTTGAAGGGAGTGTTGCCGAAGCGAGTGGCCTGGAAAAAGGGGACATCTTTGTGAAGGCAGCAGGCAAAGAGATTAAACGGATGATTGAAGTGATCAGCATCGTACAACGCACCCGCCACGGCACGTGGTTGCCGTTGCTAATTAAGCGTGGGGATAAAGAGATTGAGGTTGTGGCCAGGTTTGCACCATTAGAAGAGGATGAGTAGATTAACGTATCATTCTATGTAGCCTGGGTTGAGCTCACAGCGCGCCCTAAGGAAGTGCACCCGAAGACACCCCTGGGGTAAAACCCAGGGAGCAGTGCCACCCCAATCGAGCCTGTAAATAATTCTGTGTAACTGCCCGCTTCAAATATGAGGAGTTAACTGCTCCTCAAACACAATCATAAAGTGATTCATGGCTTCTTTCCAGT
>CALZHD010000002.1:0-80470 GCA_945787155.1 uncultured Gammaproteobacteria bacterium
CACAAGAGTGACCTTTAAGCCCGTCTCTGGGCGCACCCACCAACTACGGATTCATAGTTGTGAAATTGGACATCCAATTTTAGGCTGTGACTTATATGCCACGGATGAAGCATTTCTTATGGCGGATCGGTTGATGCTGCATGCCACTATGATTGAGTTTGATCACCCGGTGACAGGTGAAAGGATCAAGGGTGTAAGCCCTTGTCCATTTTAGTGCGTAGCTGCCACCTTCCCGAGAAGTTTTGCCTGTTGTGTGCAGTATGACGTCATACATAATAATTTATTAAAAGGTTGGCGCAGCATATTTACATTAGTCCAATCACTTCTTCTGGTTTTTCATTTTCGTATGCACTACAGTTGTGTAAGATCGTTCGTGCATAGTGTTGTGGCGATTTTTGCCACATAAAAGCATCGAGGATTGTTCTTAATAAGACCAGGGAATAGCGTGGTGGAATAGTGGTCTCTGTTTTCTCGATTCTGGCCAGCTCCATCATGTTTTCAGGCAACAAGCCAAGTCGAGAGTTGATGACTGAGTCTTCGCCAATCATGGCGTAGGCATAGCAGTAGTTGGTGTCGTATTCTATCGTTTCAGCTACATTGGCATTGCTTGTTGCTGGCATTGCCAGTAACCACCCGCTGAGCAGAATAGCGTATCTGTACTTTTTCATGTGATCACCCCCAGGTTGGAGATATGTATATATATTTAGAGCGGCCAAAAGGTGAAATGTTTCATTAATTTAATGGCTAACATTTCGCAATTTACGCAACTTATTGAATTTTATGTGGTATCAGAAAGTAGGAAAAATACTGATTTTGTGGGTTGGCTGGTGCTGGGTTATCTATAATGTTCTTCGCTGCTACTGCGCGGCTATTCTTCCTAATGGGCTTTGATTAAAAAGGGCGCATTACTCAAAGAAATTTGTCAGGCGGTTGAACCCCAGTGCGCCGACGCTTTCTCTTATTTGGGATAATGCGCCCGGATGTCGGTAGGTCTCTGTCCGACAAACTGAATCCTAAAGGTGTTTAAAGATTTTTACTCCTGATTGCGACTGGTGAAACCTGACTATTGTGAGTATTCACGTTTAGTTTTCGGCTAACAAAACCTCAATGGCGTTGATCAGTTTCTGGTCTTGTGGTTCTACGCGACTGGGATAACTTTTTACCACTTTGCCATCGCGATTGAGCAGATATTTATGGAAGTTCCAGCGCGGATACTCACCTGCCTGTTGGGCCAGTGACTTGTAAAATGGATCCTGTGTGCCACGTGCGACGTGGGTCTTTGCAAACATTGGGAATTTCACGCCGAAGGTGAGTCGACAAAACTCTTTAATCTGTTTTTCTGAGCCGGGTTCCTGATTGGAAAAGTCATTGGAAGGGAAGCCAAGCACAACCAGTCCCTGGTCTTTGTATTTTCTATAAATCGCCTCCAGGCCGTCGTATTGATTGGTGAAGCCACACTTGCTGGCTGTGTTGACGACCAGCACGACTTTGCCCATATATTGCTCACATAGATTGACTTCTGTGTCGCCCGCCAGCGGTTTCCTGTTGTGGTCAAGGGTGGCAGGGCATTGCATAGCCTGTGCGATGAAGGGTGTAAATAGCAGTAATATCAAGAGTGATTTCATGATGTTCTCCATGTTAAGTGATTGCCTGATCTGGGCTAACGCTTCGTTAGTGGGCATGCGCTGATTTTGATGGGCTATGAGTAATAATGCATTCATTGATGGTTCCGTTTGATGTGATCTTGATACCGTTGCAGTGCTTCACGACGGCTGCTCGCAAGGTCGACTAATGTTGCTGGTTGTGAATAATCATTGAGCCATCTGTGTTGATATTCGCCATCTGCATCGTATTTTTTTGCCTGGGTTTCCGGATTAAATATTCGGAAGTAGGGCGCTGCATCCACGCCGCAGCCTGCAACCCATTGCCAGCCCATACTGTTGTTGGCGAGGTCTGCATCGACTAGTGTGTCCCAAAACCATCGCGCACCATATTGCCATGGTTGGGCGAGATTTTTGGTGAGATAAGATGCGGCCAGCATTCTCACTCGGTTTTGCATGGTGCCTGTTTGCCACAGCTGTCGCATGCCTGCGTCAATGATTGAAATGCCGGTTTCACCACGTTGCCAGCATTGCATACGTTGTTCGTCGAAATCCCAGAATGATGCATTGAAGCGGGTGTCCATAGACTCTTGTGCGGAGCTGGGAAAGTGCCAAAGGATATAGCGTGCAAACTCCCGCCAGATGAGTTGGCGTAAAAATGCTTCTGCCGCACTGGATTGCGATGGGCTTCCAACTTCGATAATCGGTTGCAAAATACGTAATATTTGTATGGCACTTATCTCGCCAAAGTGGAGCGATGCGGATAGCGTAGAAGTGGCCTCCGCCGCAGGGAAATCACGTTTTATTGGGTAATCAATAAGACGCTCTTCTATAAAACGTTGCAATTTCTGATGGGCCTGTTGTTCTCCCGGCTGGTGATGTCTGGCCAGTTTGTGTTGCCATGGATGCGGACTGAGCAGGTTGAGCGTTGCCAACGTCAACGATTCATGCAATGTGATGCTAACGACAGTGTCGGCTCGCGTGATGGTTGAAGCCTGATCTGTAACGTCAAATAGCGCTTTTCTGAGTTGACGATAGAAGGGTGTGAATACTCGATAAGGTGTGCCTTTCTGGGTCATGAGTTGTCCCGGATCGGGTAGCAGACCGTCGTTGGCGATATTCAGGGTGATGCCGCGTTGTGCCAGTTGCTCGGCGAGTTGCTGGTCGCGATGGGCCAGGTGAGGTTCATAATTTCGCTGCCAGCTGATGGCGTCAACATTATATTGCTCAATGAGTCTGGGTATGATGTCGCTGGCACTACCTCTTATTAGGTTCAGAGCCAGACCACGCTGGGATAGATCATGTTTTAGTGATGTTAAACTTTGTTGTAGCCACCAACAGGATGCCGCGCCGCGTCGCCAGGGGGTCTCATCCAGTGCGCTGTAGAGATAGAACAGGATAATTTCGCCCTCGTGTTGCTCTGTTCGATGCAGCGCCCATTCCAGTGCGGCGTTATCTGTAACGCGTAGATTGCGCTGAAACCATACCGCAGTGCGTGTCATCGAGTCGACCTGCTGTAGGGCGGCACTACGCGTAACAGGATCTCTACGGCCAGGCCCGTTTTATAACCCAGTGGTATCGCATCGTGTTGATTCAGCCAGAGCGTGTGTTTGCTACTGAACAGGCCGCCTACCAGGGTGGGGAGTTTGCTCTGCTGTATTGATGGCCATTGCGCTTCTATCTGCGACAGTGAGACGTTGGTACCTGAGAGCACGATGGCTTCAGCCCTGGCCCGCTCCGCGACAGCGGGAAGCTGATTCAGCAGCGTGTTGGGGCCCACATAGAGCAGGCGATAACCGTGGTCGAGCGCCTCGATGGCCAACAGTAGTGCGCCAATTTCATGAAATTCCGTCGGCAGGCAAGCCACTAGTAGCAGGCTGCCGTGTCTTCGGCTGGAATCGTGGTGCAAGCGTGCCCCCAGTTTGTTGCGCAGGTAGGCCGAGAAGAAGTGTTCCTCAATGATGCCGTTGGTACGCTCGTTCATTATGGCGCTCCCATTATGGCGCTTCGAGAGTCAGTTATTCATGTGATAACCGTATAAATAAATAGTTCCACATGTTTGTGCAATTATTATGAGGGCAGGTTTGGTAGAAGGGATAAAATAAATTGCACTTCATGCCTGAATCCGCCCGAGGGGTTTCAGAGGTTCGTTAAACTAATCAGTCGGCATCTTGGAACGCTGCTGCTCTTGCTGCAATGCCCACATCCCGGCATAGACATTACCTGCCGCAAGCAATTCGCGGTGCGTGCCGCGTTCCACAATGCTTCCCTTATTCATCACCAGAATTTGATCGGCGTCGATAATCGTCGACAGGCGATGTGCGATCACCAGCGTGGTGTGGTTGGTGGCGATTTCGCTGAAGGCAGAGAGGATCGCCTTTTCGGATTCTGAATCGAGCGCAGAGGTTGCTTCGTCGAAGATGAGAATACGTGGATTTTTGAGGATTGCGCGGGCAATCGCGATGCGCTGTTTCTCACCGCCGGAGACCTTGAGGCCGCGTTCGCCCACGATGGTCTCGTACCCTTCGGGCAGTGATTCGATAAAGCCTTTGAGGTGTGCCATCTCGGCGGCGCGTTCGATCTCTTCCTTTGCGGCGTCCGGTTTGGCGTAGGCAATGTTGTAATAGATGGTGTCGTTAAACAGTACTGTGTCCTGCGGTACGATGCCGATGGATTCACGCAGGCTCAGTTGGCTGACATCGCGAATGTCCTGTCCATCAATGCTGATGGTGCCCCCTGTCACATCATAAAAGCGGAACAGCAGCCGCACCAGCGTTGACTTGCCACCCCCGCTGCCACCGACCACGGCGACCTTCTGACCCGGCTGGATGGTGAAGTCGATATCGTCAAGAATGCTGCGATTCTCATTGTAGTTGAATGCGACGTGATTAAAACGGACCTCACCGTGGGTGACGACAAGCGCCTGCGCATCGGGTTTGTCCTCAATCGCCCTGTGTTCCTCGAGGATGCCAAACATCCGTTCCATATCGACCAGTGAGTGTTTGATCTCGCGATAGACGAAGCCGAGAAAGTTCATTGGGATAAACATCTGCAACAGGTAGGCGTTGACCAGTACCAGATCACCCAATGTTAGCTCGCCATCGGCGACCCCCTGACTCGCGAGCAGCATCAGGATGGTGATACCGACGGCGATGATCGCGCCCTGACCGACATTGAGTGACGCGAGTGACGTCTGGTTCTTGACGGCGGCACGTTCCCATACCTGCAGGTTCTCATCATAGCGGTGGGTCTCAAATTCTTCGTTACCAAAGTATTTGACCGTTTCGAAGTTGATCAGGCTATCGATCGCGCGGGTGTTGGCCTTCGAATCCATCTCGTTCATCTTGCGGCGATACTTCATGCGCCATTCAGTCACAATCAGCGTAAAGGCGACGTAGATCACGGCGGTGGCGAATGGCACCAGTGCGAACCAGAGGTTGTAGTTGCTGAAGAGGATCAGTGCAATCAGGGTGATCTCGACCAGCGTCGGCAGGATGTTGAACACCAGAAAGCTGAGCAGAAAGCTGATGCCGCGACTGCCGCGTTCGATATCACGCGAAACCCCGCCTGTCTGACGGTCAAGGTGGAAGCTGAGGCTCAGTGCATGCAGGTGGCGGAAGACCTGTAGTGCGACACGGCGGATCGAACGTTGCGTGACCTTGGCGAAGACCGCGTCACGCAGCTCGCCAAACAGCACGCTGACGATGCGCAGCAGGCCGTAGCCGAGTACCAGCCAGAGCGGCAGCATCACCACATCGACCTGGCTGGGGTCGAGCGCGTCGACAATCGCCTTGAGCATCAGCGGCACGCCGACAATCGCCACTTTGGCCAGCACCAGGCAGATGAGCGCGACAATTACCCGTTGGCGGAACTCCCACAGATAGGGCAGCAGGGTACGAATTGTCTTCCAGTCGTTGCGTTTCTTGTTTTCCATCCGCGTCACGCTACCAGATCACTGATTGGCAAGCCAATTTAGGGAGCCTCTGATTGATTCTGGACGAAGTAGATTGTGATCTAAAATATTCAGATTTGTCATGCCCTTTGGTGGGTGCAAGGCGCGAATCGCACGTAATACCCAAGGGGCACACCGTAGCGGGGCTATTGCGAAGATTTGCAACGCAGAAGATGGATATTTTAGGCGCAAAATACAAGTTCATGAATAAATCAGAGACTCCTTAGGTGTATAATGTGGCGCTGCCGTAATTCACCCACAATTTGGGGGATGGCTGGTTTTTTGAAATTTCGCCCATATCGATACAATGTTGATATAACGCGTTGAAGTAATAGAGGAAGTGGTATGCCTATATATGAGTATTCGTGCAAAGCCTGCGATCATGCGATGGAGGCGATGCAAAAGATGAGTGATGAGCCGCTGAAGGATTGCCCGGAATGTGGTAAGCCTGAGCTGACCAAGCTGATCTCGGCCGCTGGTTTTCGCCTCAAGGGCAGTGGCTGGTACGAGACTGATTTCAAGGGCGGCAATAAAAAGAAGAGCGCTGATAAGAAAGAGAAGGCCACTGGTGGTGCTCCCAGTAGCAGTACATCCTAATTAAAAACATTACTTTTAATCATCAATGTTAAAACGTTATCTGATTGCCGGTTTGCTGGTGTGGTTACCGCTGGGTGTGACGGTGCTTGTCATCCGCCTGCTGGTGACCTTTATGGACAAGCTGCTGAACTTTATCCCGGTAAAATATCAGCCGGAGACGCTGCTAGGTTTCCACATCCCGGGGCTGGGAGTAGTGCTGGCGGTGTTGATTGTGTTGATCACCGGCATCATCGTCGCCAACTTTTTTGGGCGGCAGCTGATCGCTGCGTGGGAGTCGCTACTGGGGCGGATTCCACTGGTACGGACCATCTATCACAGCGTCAAACAGGTGGCGGTGACGCTCTTTTCGCCTCAGGGCAAGTCGTTTCGCAAGGTGCTATTGATCGAATATCCGCGTAAGGGAATCTATACGCTTGCCTTCCAGACCGGGGATGCGGTTGATGAAGTGCGGGAGAAGGCCGGTATGGAGGTGATCAATGTCTTTGTGCCGACCACGCCGAATCCAACCTCAGGTTTCTTCATTATGGTGCCGGAGCAGGATGTACAGGTACTCGATATGAGCATCGACGAGGCGCTGAAGATGATCATGTCGCTCGGCGTGATTGTGCCCGGCGGCAAGGAGAATCCGGCGATCCAGAAGGCGACACGAGAGCTCTCCGATGTGCTGAGTGGTGAGAAGCCCGATGATAAGGACGCCAAATAGCAGTCAAACGTCGGCTAGACAGGTGTACAATCCTGTTGGCGGTTGCGCTTTGGCGCGCCACGCCGTATCATTTTGACCCTTTTTGTTTTTAGTTTTTTATTCAGATTTTATAAGGTTAGAAGAATTATGCGCAGCCATTATTGTGGTCAGGTCAATGAAGATCACCTGGGTCAGGAAATCGAGTTATGTGGCTGGGTACATCGCCGCCGCGACCACGGTGGGGTGATCTTTAGGGGCTGGTGCAGGTGGTCATCGATCCCGATACCGTCGAGGCCTTTGCCACTGCCGAGCGGGTGCGCGGTGAGTTTGTGTTGAAGATCAGCGGTCTGGTGCGTGACCGCCCGGAAGGGACGATCAACCCTGACATGGCGACCGGCAAGATCGAAGTGCTGGGGCGTGAAGTGACGATCCTTAACGCGGCCGAGACCCCGCCATTCCCACTCGATGACGAGCGCGAAGTGGGTGAAGATGTGCGCCTTAAATATCGCTATATCGATCTGCGTCGCCCGCTGATGTTGCAGCGCATGCGCCTGCGCTCACAAATTACCAGTAACCTGCGCCGTTATCTGGATGACAACGGTTTTATGGAGATCGAAACGCCGATCCTGACCAAATCAACTCCTGAAGGGGCGCGTGACTATCTGGTACCGAGCCGCACCCATCCGGGCGAGTTCTTTGCGCTGCCGCAGTCGCCACAGCTCTTTAAGCAGTTGTTGATGGTGTCGGGCATGGACCGTTATTACCAGATTGTGCGCTGTTTTCGCGATGAAGATCTGCGTGCCGATCGCCAGCCTGAATTTACCCAGCTCGATATCGAGACTTCGTTTATGAACGAAGAGCAGATCATCACCATGATGGAACAGATGATCCGTGAACTCTTTGCGAAGGTACTGGAAGTGCCGCTGCACGACCCGTTCCCACGCATGACTCACGCCGAGGCGATCGATCGCTTTGGCATCGACCGTCCCGATCTGCGTATCCCATTAGAACTGGTTGATGTCGGTGACCTGATGGCCAATGTTGAATTTAAGGTCTTCTCGGGCCCGGCGAAGGATGCCAATGGCCGTGTGGCCGCGCTGCGCCTGCCGGGTGGTTGTGGGCTGTCGCGCAAAGAGATTGACGACTACACCAAGTATGTGTCGATCTATGGCGCGAAGGGGCTTGCCTATATCAAGATCAACGACCTCGCGGCGGGCCGAGAGGGATTGCAGTCACCGATTCTGAAGTTCCTGCCCGATGAAGCGGTTAGTGCGATTATTGAGCGCACCGCTGCAGAGACGGGAGATCTGATCTTCTTTGGTGCGGACAAGGCGGGCATCGTCAATGAAGCGCTGGGTGCGCTGCGTGTTAAGCTGGGTCATGATCGTGGTCTGGTCGAACGTGGCTGGCGTCCGGTGTGGGTGGTGGACTTCCCGATGTTCGAGCGCGATGAAAAGTATGACCGCTGGACTGCCATTCACCATCCGTTTACCCGTCCCAAGGTGGAGAATGCCGCGGAGTTGGCGGCCGATCCCGCCAATGCCAAATCACAGGCGTATGATCTGGTGTTGAATGGTACCGAAGTTGGCGGCGGCTCGATTCGTATTCATAGTGCCGAGATGCAGGCCGAAGTGCTGAAACAGCTCGGCATCAGCGATGAAGAGGCCGAGGCGAAGTTTGGCTTCCTGCTAGAGGCATTGAAATATGGTTGCCCACCTCACGGTGGTCTCGCCTTTGGTCTGGACCGGCTGGTGATGTTGATGACCGGTGCGGCGTCTATCCGCGAAGTGATCGCCTTTCCAAAGACACAGAGCGCGGCGTGTGTATTGACCAATGCACCTTCGTCAGTGGCCGATGAGCAGTTGCGTGAACTGGGTGTGCGACTGCGTAAACCACCTGCTGCTGAAGAGAAGTAATAGAAGTCATAGAGGAGTCCGTAGATGGTTGCAAACGCTGCTGCTATTCAGCAATTTACTGGATTGAGTGACGCCGAGTGCATTGAGCGTATCGAGGCCGCAAAGGCCGCGCTGGGTGATCGTCTGATTATTCTCGGCCATCACTATCAGCGTGAAGAGGTGTTTCGTCACGCCGATGTCAGTGGTGATTCGCTCAAGCTGTCACGCGAGGCGGCGAACTCACAGGCGGATTACATCGTCTTCTGTGGTGTCCACTTCATGGCCGAGGTGGCGGACATCCTGTCCCGTCCGGAGCAGGTGGCGATGTTGCCGGACCTCTCTGCCGGTTGTTCAATGGCCGACATGGCAAACCTCACCAAGGTCGAACGTGCATGGCAAGAGATCGCGCGCGTGCTTGATCCCGATGAGCATGTGACCCCGGTGACCTATATCAATTCTGCCGCTGATCTGAAGGCGTTCTGTGGCCGTCATGGCGGTATCGTCTGCACGTCGACTAACGCACAGCAGATCCTTGAGTGGTCATTTGCGCGCCGTGAAAAGATTCTGTTTTTTCCTGACCAGCATCTCGGTCGTAATACTGCCGCGAAGATGGGCATTCCATTAGAAGAGATGGTGGTGTGGGACTTTGATCAACCGTTTGGGGGTTTGACTAAAGATCAGGTAAAGAACGCGAAGATGATTCTATGGAAGGGGTTCTGTTCGGTACATCAGATGTTCAAGCCGGAACATATCGACCGTTTCCGCGCGATGTATCCCGATGTGAAAGTGATCTCACATCCCGAGGCCTCCTACGAAGTGTGTCAGAAGTCTGATTATGTCGGTTCGACCGAGTATATTATTAACACGGTGGCCGAGTCTGCGCCGGGCACTCGTTGGCTGGTCGGAACCGAACTGAACCTCGTGACGCGTCTGCATGAGCAATACAAACACGAAGATAAAGCGGTCCACTTCATGTCGCCGACGGTCTGCATGTGTTCCACCATGTTTCGGGTCGATCCGCAGCATCTATTGTGGCAGCTGGAAAATCTGGTGGAAGGTAATGTCGTTAATCAGATCATCGTACCTGCGGCTGAGGCGAATGAAGCGCGCGAGGCACTGAATCGGATGTTGTCGATACGTTAGGCGGCTGCTTTTCTGGTTCCCATGCTGTTGCGTAGGAATCCATATAGGGTCAAGATCCCTGTTTCCTGTACGCGTTCCTACGCAGGAGCGTAGGAACGAGGTGTAAGTTTAACCAGGGTATTAGATGGAGTTTGCATGAGCCGACAAGACAATCAACCCGACTGGGATACCCTCGCGGAAAAGTTTGACCTGTGGGCGCCGCACATTGCGCCCGTCGGTGAGGCGTTGTTGGCAGCACTTGATGCGCAGCCGGACGATCACATCCTCGACCTTGCTTCCGGTACCGGTGAACCGGCGCTGACCCTGGCACAGCGACAGCCACGGGTGACGGTTACCGGTACCGATGCCGCCGCGGGTATGGTGCAGGTCGCCGAGCGTAAGGCGCGTGAACAGGCACTTGATAATCTTCAATTTCAAACCATGGCGGCGGAGTCGTTGTCGTTTCCCGATGAGCACTTTGATCGCCTGATCTGTCGTTTTGGCGTGATGCTATTTACCGATCCTGAAGCCGGATTGCAACAGATGTTGCGTGTCTTGAAACCGGGTGGACGTTGCGCACTGGCGGTGTGGGATACATTAAAGGGGATGACCGGCGTTTACTGGACACAGCAGGTGTTTAAAGATCGCATTCCTGAGTCGGAACAACCGGCGGTGGACAAGATTGTTTCGATGAGTGGTGGGGTGCTGGAAGGATTGTTGGAAAAGGTCGGTTTTTCAGCGGTCGAGACGCAGCTCAATCGTTTTGAATATCACTTTTCAGACTTCGATGCCTATTGGCAAAGCTGTGTCGACTCCGCCATTATGAAGCAACAACTCGATGCCCTGCAGCCGGGGCAGCTCGACGAGGTAAAGAATGCCTTTGCTGCGTTGGCACAACCGTATCAAACCGATGATGGACTGGTGATACCACATGAATACCGGTTGGCGGTTGCGATCAAATAGTTCATTTTTGACTGCATCGTGACCTTCAGCGATAACAGCGCAATCGATAACAGCGGGTTGGTTGTTTTTGTCCATGGCCTGTGGATGACTGGCGTTGATATGTGGTGGTTGCGCCGCGGGATGATGCGTCATGGTTATCGCGTCAAACAATTTTCCTATCCAGCCGTGCGTTGTGATGTAAAACAGAATGCCGTGCGTCTTAATGCCTTTCTTGAAAAACATGGACGCGGTGTCGAGGTAATCCATCTGGTTGGGCATAGTCTTGGTGGGCTTGTGATTCGTCAGATGTTTCATGATTTTCCTGCGCAGAAGCCAGGCCGTATCGTCACGTTAGGAACGCCACATAGCGGCAGTGCTATCGCCCATCTGTTTAACCGCAGTCGGCCAGGTCGGTGGGTGTTGGGCAAAAGTACGATACGTGGCCTGCTGGGGGATATGCCACCATGGCAGGGCGTGCGTGAACTGGGCGTGATTGCGGGTACCAAAGATCACGGCATTGGCCGCGCATTTTGTGCCTTGCCCCAGCCAAACGATGGCACTGTTGCGGTAGAAGAGACTCGCCTGCCGGGGATGACAGATCATATTGAGTTGTCAGTGGCGCATAGTGGCATGTTGCTCTCAACGGAGGTGATTCGGCAGGCGTCTTATTTTCTGGGGCAAGGTTGTTTTGTTAGACCATGAGGTTTTTAGATGGAATTTTTATCTATCTTTAGCGTCTAACAAAGTGTTGTAGGCTGTGTGGAAATGAGGTGCTATTCACAGATTAATCGTGGAAAGGATGTTACTGTATTAGTCATGCACGATATGGCGTTAAGGAGATTGAAGATGATCAAGCGGATTTCAGCGTTTGCACTGTTAGGCACATTATTGGTGGTTAGCCTGCCATCACGTGCGGGAGACAGTGATATCCAGTTACCTATCACATTCGGGCAGCCTGAGTTTAATACCTTAGTGGAAGAGCTAGGGGTTGCGGTGGCATATAACGCGGTAGCGCCCGCTGAGTCTCTGGGGATCACGGGCTTCGACATCGGCATTGTCGTCACTGGCGTCGAGCTGAATGAACAGGTGTGGAACCAGGTGGTAAGTGATGGCAGTGCGCCGTCGACATTGCCGGTGCCGAAATTGATTGCGCGCAAAGGGTTGCCGTTTGGCGTTGACCTCGGCGTAAGTTATACCTCAGTGCCTGATAGTAATGTGAGTATTATTGGAGGCGAACTTCGCAAGTCGTTGATTGATGGCTCTATGGCGTTACCGGCCGTTTCATTGTCGCTGCATACGAGTCGTTTGAGGGGTGTCGATGATCTCGATATCAAGACCTATGGGGTCGACGTTGGGGTCAGTAAGGGGTTTGCGATGTTGACCCCTTATGCATCGATGGGCCAGTTGTGGCTAGAGGGAAGTGAAAATGTGTCATTGCTCAACTTGCTGGCCTATGATGACTCGATGACACGCAGCCTTGTCGGGGTGCGTATCGGCTTTATGCCGCTGATGAGCCTGACGCTACAGGCCGACTTTGCCGAGGCCAATAGTTATAATGTCAAACTGGGAGTCGATTTCTAGTTACTGTTTTTGATGATGCATGCGCAGCGCTAGATGGAATACCACATCCGGGACGGTGCTGGTAACGATATCTTCAACAACGCTGATGTCCAACGCTGTTTTGTCTGAAAACCGAATCGTGCCACCCACGTTAATCTGCAGCGAATCACTGCCAAGATTTTTCAGTGCGCTGTCATAAAAGGCGCTGTGTCCATCCAGTTGTGCCTTCAGTACCATCCATGAATAATGTCCAGGTTGATAGTTAAGGCCGAGGTTTGCAAAGCCGGCGGCACGTTTTTGCTGCTCGTTGAGCAGGTCACTGTGGCCATTGAGTAACAACCCACCGCCATAGTTGAAAGTGACACGTTGATAGGTACGCGATGTGGTGAGTGCAAGTGAGAGGTCGACGCCGCCACTGCCAGTGAGTTTTTCCGCCTTGCCGGTCGGGAGTTTAAGCCCCGCACGCAGCGCACTGCAGTGGTGTTGTGGTGACTTTTTACAACGCAGTTGCCATGCAGCAGAGAGCCTGATGTCGCCGATACCGTCAGTGGTATCGACGATGCGGTATTGGGTGACCCCGTTGCGACTATATTCATAGCGTAGTCGCTTTTCCTGGAACTGGTTGCGTTCACTGTTTGAGAGCCCAAATAGGTCGTGCCAGTTACGAATGAAGCCGTCCAGGGCGCCACCGCTGTGAGTAATATAAGGGATGTCTACACCGACCTCGATATTCTTCTGTAGTCCGTGACGAAACATGAAGTTGAGACGGTAGGTTTCGCCATCGATGATGATGCTTTCCTGTTGGACATTTTCTGCAATCGAGGCGTTGGCGATGTCGAGTATTGTCCACGCAGTGGTGGTGCCGGGTGCGGTGATCATCCCCTTTTCCAGTGGTGGTAGTCCGTGCATCTGAATCAATGGGTTTTGATTGACAGTGTAAAATGGCGTGGTCGCCTCGGCGAGCGACTTTTCTACCGGTACTGAGGTAGTGAACGCGCAAATGAGGCCGAACAGTGATGGCTTAAGACGTTTCATTATTGTTGTTTTATAGTTTAGATGTGCTGAATTATATAAGTAATTAATCGTGTTGTGGGAATCCGCTGGAGACTGTTAGCAAAACGGGTCGCAATGATTGCGTGTATCATGAGACCGCTTGAATCTAGTTGAATTGGACGTGTGTGGTTGTCATGAGTAAAAGAAAAGATACTGCAGTGATATGCCTGATGGGGCCGACGGCCGCTGGCAAAACCGATATCGCGGTGCAACTGGTCGAGACATTACCGTGTGAGATTATTAGTGTCGATTCGGCGATGATCTATCGCGGTATGGATATCGGCACGGCCAAACCGGATGCCGCGACACAGGCGCGTGCACCGCATCGCTTGATCGATATTTGTGACCCAACAGAGGTCTATTCCGCAGCGCGTTTTCGCACTGACGCACTGCAGGCGATCGAGTCGATCATTGTCAATGGGAAGATCCCGCTATTGGTGGGAGGGACGATGCTCTATTTTAAGGCGCTGCTTGAGGGGCTCTCGCCGCTGCCGTCGGCAGATACAGAGGTGCGGGCGCAATTAGAGGCGGACGCGGAACGGGTGGGATGGGGCGAGATGCACGCGCGTTTGGCACATGTTGACGCGGTGTCGGCGGCACGAATTCATCCTAATGACCCGCAGCGTATTCAGCGCGCACTTGAGGTGTATGAAATCACAGGCAGGTCGCTGACCGAACTGACCGGCAGCGAGAGGCGCGAACCTTTTCCATATATGCTCAAAAAATTGATCGTGGCACCCCCGCAGCGGTCAGTACTGCATGAGCGCATCGAACTTCGTTTTCAGCAGATGATGGCGCAAGGTTTTCTGGCTGAGGTGGCGGGACTTTATGGGCAGAACGGACTGCATGCGGGATTGCCGGCGATCAGATCAGTGGGGTATCGCCAGTTATGGGCTTACCTCGACGGAGAATTGACGCTTGATGAGGCGGTCGAGCGCGGCATTATCGCCACGCGCCAGTTGGCCAAACGGCAGATGACCTGGTTGAGGGCGGAGAAAAATGAGAAATGGGTTGACGGCAGTGATAAAAATGTTATGAATACGGTCTTGAAGTACGTGTCAGTCGACACTATTTAACTAATTTGTGGTGTAAGCTAGGTATCAGCTTGCTACAATTACGCATGAATAGGGGGGGTATCACTTCATTTTGTGTAGAATAATCATTTTCAGGATAGCTGAAAGTCCGTCCATCGTTTGGATATAAGGAGAATAATAATGGCCAAAGGGCAATCCTTACAAGACCCTTTTTTGAACGCTTTGCGCAAGGAGCGCATTCCTGTTTCCATCTATTTAGTCAATGGAATCAAACTGCAAGGTCAGGTTGAGTCATTCGACCAGTTTGTCGTTTTGCTGAAAAACTCCGTTAGTCAGATGGTTTATAAGCATGCGATCTCGACTGTTGTTCCGGCGCGTAATATCAAGACATCACTATCAGAAGAACCTGTTTCGGATGAGTGATGTTGTCAGTTTTGTGGCAGTAGTAGTGGGGTTAGGCGCGATTGTTTGATAGACGCCATGTTTGATCGACCTCAGGGCGGCACCCGGGCAATTTTGGTCCATCTGGAGCTTAGTGCGCGGGATGCACAGGAGAGTCTGGATGAGTTTTGCGATTTAGCGGCTTCAGTGGATGTCGAGGTTACCTCGATTGTCACTGGACGACGCAAAACGCCCGATCCAAAATATTTTGTCGGCGCTGGTAAAGCGCAAGAGATTCAGCAACGTGTGGCGGCCGAAGAGGTCGAGCTGGTGCTTTTTAATCATCAGCTTTCTCCCACTCAGGAGCGAAATCTTGAGCAGCTTTTGTGTTGTCGAGTGGTGGACCGCTCCGGCCTGATCCTCGATATCTTTGCGTTGCGTGCAAGTTCCTTTGAAGGGAAGCTGCAGGTTGAGTTGGCGCAACTCAAACATCTTTCGACTCGACTGGTACGGGGCTGGACCCATCTGGAACGACAGAAGGGGGGGATCGGTCTGCGTGGTCCCGGTGAAACTCAGCTGGAGACCGATCGTCGTTTGATTGGTGCGCGTATCAAAAAACTTAATAAGCGCCTTGATAAAGTGAGAAAGCAGCGTGAGCTGCGCAGGCAGACTCGGCGAAAGGCCGCAGTGCCGACCGTATCGCTGGTGGGGTATACTAATGCTGGTAAATCAACGCTCTTTAATCGCCTTACCGGTGCTGGCGTTTATGCCGCAGACCAGCTCTTTGCAACGCTCGATCCCACCTTGCGTCGTGTTGAGCTACCTGCTGCTGGGCAGGTGATTCTTGCAGACACCGTTGGATTTATTCGCCATCTGCCACATGATCTGGTGGCAGCCTTTCGCGCAACGCTAGAAGAGACGGTTGAGGCGAACCTGTTGCTGCATGTGATCGACGCTCATGATGATGAGCGTCATGCGTATATGGACCAGGTCAATCGAGTGTTGAAAGAGATTGGCGCGGGTGATATTCCTCAGATAGAAGTCTATAACAAGATTGATCAGGTAGAAGGTTCCGCGCCTCGTATCGATTATGATAAAACGGGGAAGCCTTGCCGTATCTGGCTTTCAGCACAGTCTGGCGAAGGCGTTGACCTGTTATTGCAATCGTTGACACAGCATTTTCTGGAAATGAAACGTGATGGGGTTGAGGCGGATGAGCACGCAGCGTCACGAGCATTCGATAATATGCTGGCGAGCGATGAGAGTGGTTTGATCAGGCAGGAGGTTTTATTGGCGCCAGAGGCAGGACGTCTACGAGCACAACTCTATGACTGGGATGTGGTGGTAGAAGAGGCGTCATCTGCATCAGAATCGGAAGGGTATGTGTTATTGATTATGGCCACACCAGAGTTGTTGGCTTTTCTCGAAAAACAGGATGGCTGTTCCATCGTGTCGAAAATGGATGTAAAGTTGGCGGGAAGTGCATAAATCCTTGCGAGGATTTTATGATACCCATAGAATCGCGATAGAATGTTGGGTCACGTTGAATAACAACTCAGATAAAACCAAAGTGGATGGGACTAAATAATGGCTTGGAATGAACCGGGTGGCTCCAAGGATAATGATCCATGGGGTGGTGGTAATAAAAAGGACCAGGGACCTCCCGATCTTGATGAGGTGGTGAAGAAGTTTCAGGATCAGGTCCGCAAAATATTTGGTGGCAAGGGAAGTAAAGGCAGCGACGGTGATAGCGAGGGTTCCTCTACCGGCGGTTCTGGTGGTGCTATCGGCATTGGCGTGATTCTTGGTGGTGCCCTGTTTCTGTGGGGACTGACCGGTATCTATATTGTTGATGAAGGTAAGCGTGGCGTTGAGCTGCGTTTTGGCCAATATAGTGAAACGACTCAGCCGGGACCTCATTGGCATATTCCATCGCCGATTGATTCCGTTGAAATTGTCGATGTCTCGCAGATTCGAAATGTTGAAATTGGCTATCGTTCTGGCGCAGGTGCAGAGTCATCGAAGCGCAGTGTATTGAATGAGGCGATGATGTTGACCCAGGATGAGAACATCGTGGATGTTAACTTCGCGGTTCAGTATCGCATCAAAGAAGCACGCGATTATCTGTTCAATATGCGTTCACCTGATGAAACATTACGTGAAGCCACAGAAAGTGCGGTGCGCGAGATTGTCGGTAAAAGCAAGATGGATTTCGTGCTGACCGAAGGGCGCAGCGAAATGGTGCAGAGTGCGGAAGTATTGATCCAGGAGATTCTGGATCGTTACGGTTCCGGGCTGCAGGTGACCAGTGTCAACATGCAGGATGCGCAGCCCCCTGAACAGGTACAGGCGGCCTTCAGTGATGCAGTAAAGGCGCGAGAGGATGAGCAGCGACTGAAGAATGAGGCCGAAGCCTATTCAAATGATATTTTGCCAAAGGCTCGTGGTGCTGGCGCGCGTATGTTCGAGGAAGCGACTGCCTATAAATCGAAGGTTGTTGCTGAGGCGGAAGGTCAGGCGAGCCGTTTTTTACAGGTGCTGACAGAGTATCAAAAGGCGCCCATTGTGACACGTGAACGTCTGTATCTGGATGCGATGGAAGCCGTGTTAAATAACAGTAGCAAGGTGATGCTGGATGTCGAAGGTGGTGGTAATCTGCTCTATCTTCCGCTTGATCGTATGATGGGGCCAGCAACAGCCGCGGTCCCTCTGTTGCCACAGTCATCACAGGCGCTCGATGCCGCACGTAAAGATGTAGAGAACCGAGCGCGTGATCGTATGGCCGATCAGGTACGTTCACGAGCAACACTGCGTAATCGGGAGGCACGTTAATGAATCAGGGTAAAATAATGTCAGTGGTCGTTGCGCTGATGGTCACCGTGCTGGTGGGCTCATTTTGTGTTTTCACTGTGGACGAGCGTGAGCGTGCGATCAAGTTCCGTCTGGGTGAGATCGTCAAGACCGACTTTGAGCCAGGCCTCTATTTTAAATTTCCGCTGGTCAATAACGTGCTTAAGTTTGATTCTCGTATCGTCACGCTGGATTCAGATCCAGAACGCTATCTGACCTCCGAGAAGAAAAATGTGATCGTCGATTCGTTTGTGAAATGGCAGATCGAAGATGTAGGTGCGTATTACACCGCAATGGGTGGCGATGAGCGCCAGGCTAATATCCGTCTGTCACAGATCATCAGAGATGGCCTGCGTGGTGAGTTTGGTAAACGTACCATTCAGGAAGTGGTATCAGGTGAGCGTGCGCAAATCATGACCATTCTGACAACAAATGCAGCAAAGCAGGCGAAAGCGTTTGGCATTAGTGTGGTCGATGTGCGCATCAAGCGTATCGATCTCTCTGAAGATGTCAGTACCTCGGTCTTCCGGCGTATGGAAGCGGAGCGTGCTCGTGTGGCGAAAGATCTGCGTTCGAAAGGTGCTGAGGCAGCTGAGCGCATTCGTGCCGATGCCGATCGTCAGCGCACCATCATTATTGCCGATGCCTTTCGTGATGCAGAGCGGCTACGCGGTGAGGGTGATGGTGAGGCGGCCGCGATCTATGCTGAGGCCTTCACACAGGATAG
Source organism: uncultured Gammaproteobacteria bacterium (assembly GCA_945787155.1). GTDB lineage: Bacteria > Pseudomonadota > Gammaproteobacteria > SZUA-140 > SZUA-140 > SZUA-76. The sequence goes on from CALZHD010000002.1 coordinate 18,397, forward strand.
CGAATTTTATTCGTTCTATCGCAGCCTGAACGCCTATCGAGATTCATTTAAAGATAAAAGCGATATCGTGGTGCTTGAGCCAGATAACGATTTCTTTAAATATTTCAAAAGTTCTAAAGGCGTAGAGTAGCGTTACATCGTCCGGCGACTTGATCGCCGGGCGATTTCCCACCATTTTTACCGGTCGTCACCAGGAAATTTCAATAGATTATGTGGCAGGAGTTGGGGATTGCACTGGCGCTATTGCTCGTGATTGAAGGGATTATGCCCTTTGTTAGTCCCAAGGGATTGCGTGAAACACTGCTGACGATGGCGAGTCTGAGTGATCGTACGATGCGTATCGGTGGACTGATTAGCATGGTGCTTGGGGTGTTACTGCTCTACCTGATCCGGTAGCGCAGATCACAATAGTTTCCCGTGGCCGGGTGCGCTATAATCGCGCCTGTAGTTTGTTCGTCTGTTTTTGGCAGCGACATTCTTCCTTAACTTAATTGAAGCAAGGTCACTTGAATAGTGGTCGATGGCTAATCCAAATCTAGATCTATCTAATTAACGTGTCAAAAGAAAAAAATAGCTGGTTACTCCCCGAGGGGATTGACGAATTTTTACCGCCGCAGGCCGAACGCCTGGAGCGGTTGCGTCGTTCACTGCTCGATCTCTACAGCAGCTGGGGCTACGAATATGTGATTCCACCGATGGTCGAGTATCTTGAGTCACTACTGGTCGGTACCGGTACTGAGGTGGAGCTTGAGACCTTCAAACTGATCGATCAAAAAAGCGGCCGCCTGTTAGGCATACACGCCGATATGACGCCGCAAGTGGCACGTATCGACGCCCATCGTCTCAATCGCGAAGGACCGACCCGTCTCTGTTATCTCGATGCAGTGCTGCACACTCGTCAGGATGGCTTCTCCCGAGGGCGTTGCCCACTGCAGGTGGGTGCTGAGCTTTATGGTCACGCCGGGATTGAGAGCGATGCTGAGATTATCCACCTGATGGTCGAGACACTGCGGCAGGCGGGGCTGGATGAAATTCATATTGATCTTGGCCATGTGGGTATTTTCCGCGCGTTGGCACGTCGCGCCGATCTCACCAACTCGCAGGAGGCGTTGTTGTTTGATGCCCTGCAGCGTAAGGCGAAACCTGAAATCGAAGAGTTGTTGGTTGATGTCTGCGATGATGCAGATGCACGTACGATGTTATTAGCGCTGGTCGACCTCAACGGTGGTGCTGAGGTGTTGGCAGAGGCGCGCAACGTGCTGCAGGCAGCGGGTGATGAGGTGTTGCAGGCGATCGATACTTTGCAACAGATCGCCGATTATGCGACTCAGCGTATGGGCGATATCTCACTCTATTTTGATCTCGCAGAACTGCGAGGTTATCGTTATCAGACTGGCGTCGTATTTGCTGCCTTCGTCCCGGGGCATGGTCAGGAAGTGGCACGTGGCGGACGCTATGATGATATCGGCAGTGTCTTTGGGCGCTCCCGCCCAGCAACCGGCTTTAGCTCAGACCTCAAGACATTGATGATGCTGAGCGATGCGGTGCTGTCCAGGCCGAGCGCCATTGTCGCTTATCCATGTGACAACAGTGAGCAACGTGCGGCGCTGCAGCGTTTTATTGAGGCGTTGCGTGAAGAGGGAGAGCGGGTGATAGAATTCCTGCCGGGGCAGTCGGCAGATATGAGCGATAGCGGTTGTGATCGTAAAATCATCAAGATTAATGGTCAGTGGCAGGTGGTTGACCTGGAATAGGTGACGGTAGATTTGAGGTGGGATGAGCGCAACGCATTGCGCTTTTTTTGTGCAAAATTGTTAATTCGTTGTAAGAGAAAATCATGGGCAAAAATGTAGTCATTATCGGCACTCAATGGGGTGACGAAGGCAAAGGCAAGATCGTCGACCTGCTGACTGAAGAGGTCGCGGCGGTAGTGCGTTTTCAGGGCGGGCATAACGCTGGTCATACCCTGGTGATCGATGGTGAAAAGACCGTGCTGCATCTGATTCCCTCCGGCATCCTGCGTGAAGGGGTGCAGTGCCTGATTGGTAATGGTGTAGTGGTCTCGCCCGAGGCGCTGCTCAAAGAGATCAATATGCTGGAGTCGCGTGGTGTGCCGGTGCGTGAGCGCCTCAGCATCAGCGCGGCCTGTCCATTGATCCTGCCGTATCATATCGCGCTCGATAACGCGCGTGAGATCGCCCGTGGTAAGCAGGCGATCGGCACCACTGGACGCGGTATCGGCCCCGCCTATGAAGACAAGGTCTCACGACGCGGTCTGCGTCTGGGGGATCTGTTCCATCGCGAGCGTTTTGCCGCGAAGTTGGGTGAGGTGCTCGACTACCACAACTTCATATTGCAGAACTACTATAAAGCCGAAGCTATTGATTTCCAGAAAGTTCTTGACGATGCGCTGGCGATGCAAGAGATACTGGAACCGCTGATTGCCGACGTGCCGGAGATGATCGCACAGTATCAGAAACGGGGTGAAAGCATCATGTTCGAGGGTGCACAGGGCACCTTGCTTGATATCGATCACGGTACCTACCCGTTTGTCACATCATCCAATACCACCGCGGGCGGTGCCTCGACCGGCAGTGGCATGGGCGTGCTCGGTTTCGATTACGTACTGGGGATCACCAAGGCCTACACGACTCGCGTCGGTTCGGGGCCGTTTCCGACCGAGCTGGATGATGAGACCGGCGGCCATCTTGCTGAGCGTGGCCACGAATTTGGTTCGACCACTGGCCGTGCGCGTCGCTGTGGTTGGTTTGATGCCGTGGCCCTGCGTCGCGCGGCGCAGATCAACAGCGTCTCCGGATTGTGCATCACTAAACTCGATGTGCTCGATGGGCTCGATACCATCCGCATCTGTGTCGGCTACAAATATGATGGTGTCGAGAAATTGGTACCCCCCGATGGTGCCGAGGCCTTTGCCAACTGTGAGCCGGTCTATGTCGATATACCTGGCTGGAGCGATAGCACCTTTGGAGTGAAACGCTATGAAGAGCTGCCTGCTAATGCGGTGGCCTATCTGAAGCGTATCGAAGAGGTGGTTGAGGTGCCGGTGGATGTGATTTCAACCGGGCCGGACCGTGCAGAGACAATCGTATTACGTCATCCCTTTGAGTAGCAGCGCTCGTTTGAATATTGGGTGAGCGCTGGCCTCTAACGAAAAAAGCCCCAGAACGGACCGCGTTCTGGGGCTTTTTTATTACCTATTTGGCGTTAGCGTCAGCGGTGTTATCAGTTGCTTTCTCTTCAGGTTTTTCTGTTTCCGCTTTAGGATTGATGGTGTTAGCGATACGGCCTAACCCACAGACGGTTGAAAGCGCTAGTTTGTACATCTCAACCCCGGGCTTGATCAACGCGTCGACCAGTCCTGGTAGTTTCGCGAGATAGAAACCCAGTCCGATCGTCAGGCCACTGGCGACCAATGTCGCGAAGATTCCACCACCGAGGAAGGCGCTTAAATTGTACCAAACTGCCAGCGGTGCAAGCAGGATAGAGCCGTACCACAGCGACAGTACAAACAGGAAAAAGGTGGTGACGATCAGTTGCAGCATTTTTACGACTAGAACATCTACAGTTTTCATATACTTATGTTTTCCTTCTAGAGCCATTTCTAATGCAGTCTGAGGCTCATGTGAATCGTGAGAATATTTATCGGCACGCAATGTTCTCATATTAAATTATACAGGCGCAAGACTTTACCCTCAGTGTGCCATTTAAGTTGGTATTGTTATTTGTAAGATTCAAATAGCGATTGAACAATTTTTATTTTTTTCTCAGGCTATTAGAAGGTGCGACACAATGTCGCATTCAAAATATCATTTACCCCTGCTAGCATCGCTACCCTTATTTGAGAGGGGAGTGATCGATGCGTAGTAAGTTATTCCAGGGTGCGTTGCTGTTATCCGTGATGATATGGGCACCCGCGGCCAATGCCTTTATTGGGCTCTGCTGTGGTAAATGTGGCGGCAATATGCCGATGAATATCCCCGGTGGCGGCATCCCGGAGACCAAAGAATTTCGTTTTAAATTGAGCGCTATGACGATGGCGATGGACGGCCTGACGCGTGATGGCGATTCAGTCTCTGCCGACTCGCAACTGGGCATGCCGATGATGATGGGGCAGCCGACGGGAAAGTTTATGGCGGTTCCGACCTCGATGGATATGCGCATGCTGAATTTCACTATGGGTTACAGTTTTAGCGATCGCCTCTTTGGCGGTGTCATGCTGATGCACAAAGACAACAGCATGGAGATGAAATTCAGTGACATGATGTCGACGATGACCGGGCAGAGTGGCTTCACGATGGACGCTTCCGGCATTGCCGATACGATGTTGATGGGCAAGTATCGTCTGTTTGCCGATGACCCATTGATCCCGTCACAACAGGCGTCATTCTTTTTTGGTTTGAGCCTACCCACGGGTTCGATCGATGAGACCAATAGCAATCACCCGTTGGCGCTACGTCAGAATGAGTTGTTGCCTTATGGCATGCAGCCTGGTTCGGGCAGTTATGATCCGACCATCGGGATCCTCTATCAGCGATCCGCCTCACCTTACTGGTGGGGTGCCAATGCGATGTACACGGCACGCATCCATGATAACGACCGTGACTATCGACTGGGTGATGAGGCGCGGCTTGACCTCTACGGCATGTATCAGTTTCGCAGTAATCTACTGGCTCAATTGCAATTAAATGCTGAACACCGTGGTGATATCGATGGCCAGATGGATGAGATGTTGTCGGGTGCGACAGGTCATGTTACGCAGGGGATGGCCGGATCACCGCTGACCACGCCGCAGTATGATTCAAATAATTATGGCGGTAAAAAAGTGCTCGCCACCGTGGGGCTCCAGTGGCAGCCTGCCGCGTTGAATATTATTGATATCAACATCGGTGTGCCACTTTATCAGGACCTGAATGGACTTCAGCTCGAAGAAGAGTCTCGAGTGATGTTGACCTGGTATCGTGAACTGCCAACGAAGGGAAGCATCCGCTTTAAAACGCCTAAGGGTAAAGAGGGCTCGCTTGGGTTTTAATGATGGGGGCTAATAATGGGGGCTGAGGTCACAAGTGTTATCAAGCGCAGCGCAACCGCTGTCGCTGCGGTGGTGTTGATGGCGGGGTGTGCCGGTAGTGGCATAGCGATCCCCGCGGCACAATCGCAAGCAGCTCTGTTGTTTGCGGATAAGTGTGGTGTCTGTCATGCGATCCCCCATCCCGCTCGTCACCGAGCAGAAGAGTGGCCTCATTATGTGGCGCTGATGGAGCAACGTATGGCAGAGCGGAACATCGTAGCGTTGAGTGACATGCAGCGTGCGTTGATTATGGAATATCTCAGTGAACATAGTCGTTAGCCGTATTGCATTAATGTTGATGGCGATGACACTGACACTGCTTGGCGCTGGCAGTGCAGTTGCAGATGTCTTTAGTGAGTTGGGTGTAGAGCGACCCAAAACACGTCTCGCAGCACCTGAGTTTTCGCTGGAACTGCTGAGTGATGACTCGCAGGCAACATTGTCCGATTATCGCGGCAAAGTGGTACTGCTCAACTTCTGGGCGACATGGTGTATTCCCTGTCGTGAAGAGATGCCCGCGATGCAGACGTTATGGAAGCGTTACCGCGCAGAGGGGTTTGAGATAGTGGCGGTAGCGGCAGATCGCCGTGGGCGCAAAAACGTTGCGCCATTTATTGCGGAACATGGTGTTGAATATCCGGTATTGCTTGATCCCGGTGGTGAAGTCCGCAATCGATATGAAGTGGTCGGACTGCCGATGAGTTATCTCATCGGGCGTGACGGCAAAATCTCGGGGCGGGTGGTCGGGATGATCGACTGGGCAAGTGCCGATGCCTATACAATGATCGAGGCCTTGTTGCAAAAATCGTCTATTTGAGTGCCACTCACAGCGTTACTGGCTTATCATTTGTTTGTGGCTATCTCACCAGTTTCAGCGGTGCTGTGCTCGCTTTCAATCTGCTCTGGTGCAGGGGATGTGACTGAAAAGGCCTGTTGCTGAGAGTAGGTGAGCACCCAGCCAATGAGTCCTGCTGCGCTGATTGCCCAGAGTATGTTTTTAATCTTACGGTTGCGCTGTCTGCGCATCAGTAGATTGAGGATGGCAGTTTTATCATTCATCTTGTGATTCTGTATTTTAGGACGTCTAAAACCCTTATCATAACCTTTGTTGGCTTTTTGTTCACTACTGTTATCTCAGTTGGAGGTGGGAAGTAGGTGGAAATCAAGCGCTGTACCGACGATCAATGACTTAGCGAGCGCATTGAAAAGTCAACCCAAAAGAGGCAGTGACACCCGCGATAGAGTGCCGCTATAATCCTTTTTCCGCGTTGTGCGCTAACTTAATTGATGAAGAATTATGTGGTTCAAAAATCTGCAACTCTACCGTTTTACCAAGCCCTTTGAATATACCGCCGAGACACTCGAGGCGGCGTTACAGCAGCGCACAAGCCGCCTCTGTGGCCCGCATGAAGAGATGAGCCACGGTTGGGGTTCTCCACTAGGACGCAAGGGTGAGATGCTGGTACATGCCGCCAACGGCTTCCTGATGATCTGCGCCACTAAAGAAGAGAAGATTATCCCAGCCTCGGTGGTGAGAGAGTACGTCAATGAGCGTGTCGAAAAGATTGAAGATACGCAGGCGCGAAAGGTACGTAAAAAAGAACGAGACAATATTCGTGACGATGTGATGACAGAACTGCTGCCGCGCGCGTTGAGTCGTACCATGCACACCTTCGCCTATATCGATCCCAAAGAGGGGTGGCTGGTGGTTGACTGCGCCTCAGTCAAGAAGGCGGAAGAGTTCACTGCGTTGCTACGTAAAACCCTCGGTTCATTGCCTGTTGTGCCACCTACCACCAATGAGTCACCGCACATTGTGTTGACCGAGTGGCTGACAAAAAATAATCACCCAGCCGAGTTTGGTGTTGAAGACGAGTGTGAACTGCGTGCGGCAGATGCGGAAGGCAGTATCGTGCGCTGCAAACGACAGGATCTGGGGAGCCCTGAAATACAGGCACATCTTAAGGCGGGCAAGCAGGTCGCCAAGATGGCGCTCAACTGGCGCGATCGTCTTACGTTTGTGCTGGACGACAGCCTTGCCATCAAGCGTGTGCGTTTTCTTGATGTTATTCAGGAACAGGTTGATGATGTTGAAACCGAAGACGAAGCACAACGCTTCGATGTCGACTTCTCGATCATGACGCTAGAGCTATCGCTCTTTATCAAGCAACTCTTCGAGGCCTTTGGTGGTGAAAATGTTGATGCACTGGATGAGGCGGCGTAGCCTGTAGATGATGAGCCAAAAATTTTACTCCTTGACCTTATTTTAGCGTGCTCTTCGCTTATTTGTTTAATGCTGTATTCGGCCATTCTAGATGCCGAACATTATTTTTGCCTGATTTTTCAACCTCATACATCAAATCATCTACCATCTTGATCATGTCACGGCTTGAATGCATCACTTGATAAAAAGTAACGACACCAATACTGAAGGTTACTGGCCACGAATTTTTCTGCATTGCGGCAAGTAATTCATTTTGTATCTCGTCTAACACTGACATTGCAGCTTCTTTTTTCAACAGTGGAAATAATACTGCAAATTCATCACCGCCTAGTCGTGCCGGAAAATCTGCAGCTCTAATACTCATTGATAATGTCTGTGCAACGCACTGTAACAGTTCATCGCCTACATTATGCTCCATTGAGTCATTTACATACTTGAAGTTATCCAGATCAATGTAGGCAATGGTGAACGGTTCTGGGTAGCGGCGAACTCGAGCATATTCCCGTTCTAGCTGTTCCTGGAAAAAACGGCGATTAGCCAATCCCGTCAGGAGATCTGTGTCGGCAAGACTCTCTTCAAGAGCTAATTTTTTACGCACAATCAATAATAACCATAAAATAATAATAAAAAAGGCAAGCCGCACTAGAGTATTCCATGCCGGCACATGAAAGCTTGAGTATAGATTGCCCGCCGCCAGGTCTGCGCTTAGCCAAACCCCAGCAGAAACAACCGCCAGTGTAAGGCCAGCCGTCCTTCCTCCATACCAGGCCGCCAACATAATTGGGGCGATATAAAATACAGAAAAAGATAATTCGGGTCCAATTAGGTAATCTAAAGTACCCAGCAGTAGAGTGACTGCAAGAGTTATTAGCAGGCGTTTGCGTCCATTTATGCCTTCAAGATAATTGTTTATATAGTTAAACAAGTTGCTGCTGCCTATTGTGCGTTGGTTAAATGTTCAGCTGCCTATTATTAACGGCTTAAGAATAGACAAAATTAGCTGGAAAATTTATTTATTAAGGCTCAGAATAGTTGGCAATATAACAAAAATCATGTTCTTACCAGTATAAAATCAATGGACTTCTTCGATAAAATATACCACCCACCCGGTACTTCTCCAGGTACGCTGGTGGCCAGTGAAGGTGCTGGAGTCGAAAAGGTCACCATTCAGCTGATGGACTATACCGACACTGACTTCACAGAAAATAAACTGGCAACTCCCGATGAATGTCAGCCTTACCTGGACAATGACAGCGTTACCTGGATTCATCTGCAAGGTCAGATCCAGGCTGCCACGATTAAAGACATTGGGCATATATTCGAACTCCACCCCCTTGCCCTGGAGGATGTACTTAATAAAGGGCAGCGTCCCAAGATGGAGGCGTATGACGACATGTTATTCGTCATTATGTCGATGCCGACCGTATTAAATGGCGCAATCATCATTGAACAAGTTTCGATTTTTCTGGGGGAAAATTACATCATCAGTTTTCATGCAGGTAGCTTTGACCCCTTTGAACCGCTGAGAAATCGTTTACGTAAAAAAAGTGGCCGCATACGTAACCAAAAGGCGGATTACCTGGTCTATTGTATTCTTGATCTGGTGATTGACCAGGGTTACCCAGTGTTGGAGAGGTTTGGTGAAGATGTTGAGATGATTGAAGAGACGTTGTTATCTTCAGCGCCGAAGAAGAGTGCTCTGGCTGAGATTCATCGTATCCGGCGTGAGCTATTGTTGTTACGGCGTAATCTCTGGCCACAGCGTGAAGTGCTTAACATCCTGTTACGTGGTGAACATGCTCAGTTTGAGCAAAGTACCCAGATTTATCTGCGGGATTGTTATGATCACACTATACAAATTCTGGAGTTGATTGAAAACTACCGTGAAATGGCCGCGAGTATGATCGATATTTATCTTTCTTCGGTGAGCCAGCGTCTCAATGAAATCATGCGCGTGCTGACTATGATTGCAACAATCTTTATTCCTCTGACCTTTATTGTAGGGTTGTATGGCATGAATTTCAGTCATCCGGATAGCCCCTGGGCGATGCCAGAACTGCATTTGTATTACGGTTATCCGATGGTGTGGGGCGTCATGATTGCTATAGTGATAGGTATGCTGATCTACTTTAAGCGCAAGGATTGGTTATAGGCTAACGTTAGTCATCAGGGGCGGTGGAGATTAAGAAATGACATCAGAATTAACAGTAGTAGGGTGGCGCGAATGGGTCTTGTTGCCTGAATTAGGCCTGCCGTGGGTCAAGGTGAAAGTTGATACCGGTGCAAAGACTTCTTGTCTGCATGCTTTCAGTGTAGAGCCCTTTAATAAAAATGGCAGCGAATGGGTTCGTTTTGGAATGCATCCAAATCAGGATAACACCGATACCGAGGTTTTTTGTGAGGCGGAAGTTACTGATCAACGCATAGTCACTGATTCGGGAGGGCACAGGGAAAGTCGTTATGTCATCACGACCCAGATATCATTAGCTGACCAGCAGTGGCCGATTGAAATTACGCTCACTAGTCGCGATACGATGCGTTTTCGAATGTTGCTGGGAAGGACGGCGATGGAAGAACGGCTCATCGTCAATCCTGGCGCATCTTTTCTACTCGGAGCGCCAACAAATAAAATAGCACGGAGTAATATAGAATGAATATAGCGATTTTATCTCGAAATAAAAAACTCTATTCCACGCGGCGGCTGGTAGAGGCCTGTATACAACGTGGTCATGAAGCGGTGGTGATTGATGTGTTACGCAGCTATATGAATATCGCCTCCAGCAAGCCCGAGGTGCATTTTAATGGTGAGAGCCTGCCAGTCGTTGATGCGGTTATTCCCAGGATTGGTGCATCTGTCACCTTTTATGGCACAGCTGTATTGAGGCAATTTGAAATGATGGGGGCATTTCCACTGTGTGAATCCGTCGCGATTAGTCGCTCCAGAGATAAGCTGCGTTCGTTGCAGTTAATGGCACGTAAAGGGGTTGGTATGCCCAATACCGGTTTTGCTCATAACCCTGATGACATTCAGGACCTGATTAAGATGGTCGGTGGTGCGCCGCTGGTGATCAAACTGCTGGAAGGGACGCAGGGTATTGGTGTGGTGCTGGCAGAGACCAAAAAGGCGGCTGAGAGTGTTATCGAAGCCTTTATGGGGCTCAAGGCTAATATTCTTGTTCAGGAATATATAAAAGAGGCTGGCGGCGCCGATATTCGTTGTCTTGTGATTGGCGATAAAGTGGTCGCGGCAATGAAACGGCAGGCTCAGGCCGGTGAGTTTCGTTCCAATCTTCATCGTGGTGGTAGCGCTTCTTTAATCAAGATCACTCCAGCAGAAAGGGCAACCGCGATTAAAGCTGCCAAGATCATGGGCCTTAACGTGGCGGGGGTCGATATTTTGCGCTCAGAACGAGGCCCATTAGTGATGGAAGTAAACTCTTCGCCAGGACTCGAAGGTATCGAAACCGCCACCGGCAAAGATGTTGCGGGCATGATCATTGAGTTCATCGAGAAAAATGCCAAACCTCATAAGACTCGAACCAAAGGCAAAGGGTAATCGATGCGCGGGGAGCTGCTCACTATTAATGGCGTGGAATTTAAGCGCGGTACCAGTGCCACGATTGATCTGCCGACAGGCAAGCTATATACCCACACCCCAATGTCCATGCCGGTGCATGTTATTCGTGGTAAACGCCCTGGCCCATCTCTATTCGTTAGCGCCGCTATTCATGGTGATGAGATTAATGGCGTTGAGATCATTCGACGCTTATTAAAGCGTTCTTCACTTAAACGACTTAGAGGTACGCTCATTGCGGTGCCTATCGTCAATGTTCATGGCCTGATTAACCATTCACGTTATCTCCCTGATCGGCGTGATCTTAACCGATCATTTCCCGGCACTGTCAAAGGCTCACTGGCGGCTAGACTGGCGCATCTATTTATGGAGGAGATTGTCGCTCAAAGTACTCACGGCATTGATCTCCACACCGGCGCGATACACCGCAGTAACTTGCCTCAGATTCGCGCTAACCTGGATGATGAAGAGACAGAAAAACTGGCGCGGGCATTTCAAGTGCCAGTGCTTATTTCCTCCAACCTGCGCGACGGATCTCTGCGTGAGGCTGCGGCATCATATGGTATTCCTATGTTGTTGTATGAGGCGGGTGAAGCGTTGCGATTTGATGAGGTCTCAATACGCGCTGGCGTCAACGGTATTATCAATGTCATGCGCATGCTCGATATGTTGCCACCTTCGCGCAGTAAAACGAAAAAACATATTGACCCTGTGGTGGCACGTTCCAGTTTTTGGGTGCGAGCGCCCGACAGCGGTATTCTCAGGGCCATGGTGCCATTAGGTGCGAGGGTAAAGAAAGGGACACTCCTCGGAGTCGTCGCGGATCCTTTTGGTGAGCAGGAGATACAGATTGCATCCACATTCAACGGTATCGTAATCGGTAGGACTAATTTACCGTTGGTGAACGAAGGCGAAGCGCTTTATCATATTGCTCGTTTTGAAGACATTGAAGAGATTGAAGCCACTGTAGATGACTTTCAGGAGGAGCATTCTCCTGACTTGATGTCATCACCACACGCCGAAAGCCCGATTACTTAAGGTGGCAGTGTTGAACGACATCTTCCGTCGTTGTTAGGAGTGGATTGACTGCTTCTGCACTGGTATCCCCGATGGTGATCCGGTGTTTACTCATTGTTATATGGTGAGGCCCTCAGTACGCCATTAAGGAAACCTGGTCCTTATAGAAACAGGAGTGAAGATGATAAACAGCACTAATACTGGTTTACTGGCAGCCTACCGCTTAAATGGAGATGGTAGTGGGCAGGCGATCGACTGGAAGACGGTGCAAAGCCAGTCTCAGCTGGAAGGCTTTCACTGGATACATCTCGATTTAACGAACACCGATAGTCAAAAGTGGCTTCACGAAGCAAGCGGTCTGGATGAGACTATCTGTGATGCGCTGCTAGCCGAAGAGACTCGTCCGCGCACAGTTGTCTCTTCACATGGGCTGCTGGTGATTCTACGTGGCGTCAATATGAACCCAGGGGCAGATCCTGAAGATATGGTGTCCATTCGGCTATGGATTGAGAAAGATCGCATTATCAGTACGCGCAGGCGTCGCCTGCTCTCAGTAGATGCGCTTAAAGATGATATCAACAATAATCAGGGGCCAACCACTCCGGGAGAGTTATTGGCGATGTTGTGTGGTCACCTGATGAGTAGGATGTCCTCTGTGATTGCCGCACTTGATGAGCGGGTGGATAACCTTGAGAGTGAGGGGCTGGTATCCAGTCAATATCATATACGTAATGAATTGGGTGCTATCCGTCGTGAAATGATCAGCCTGCGACGCTACCTGGCGCCGCAACGGGAAGCGATGAACCGTTTGATCCATGAACGTCATCTTCTTGTAAGCGCCGAAAATAGAGAGCTGTTAAGAGAGTCCACTGATTATCTGATTCGTTACATCGAAGATCTGGATGCCATGCGTGAGCGTGCCAGCCTGCTCCAGGAAGAGGTGGGGAATCGCATGGCCGAGCATATGAATCAACGGATGTATATTCTGTCACTGGTAGCAGGTATCTTCCTGCCACTGGGTTTTATTACCGGTATTCTGGGGATTAATGTCGGGGGTATTCCTGGTACAGAGAATGCGCACGCTTTTGAGTACGTGCTTGCTATTTGTGTGCTGTTGATTGGACTGGGCTATGTAATTTTTAAACGTCAGAAGTGGTTATAACCTCTGACGGTTGTTTCCAATGCCTGTTCTCAGGGAGCCCCTGTTTTATTTCCGCAGTATGATTAATGCATTGCAATGCGGGGATTATCTATGCACCATACGGCCGCGACAAACGTCATCCATTAATAGCACTGTAATCGGACCCTTTAAATTTACGGACAGATCAAGCAGATGATACCAGTAATCGACAACACAGAGGATAGTACTACCTCCAGTCGCCTCGATCATATTATCGGCCTGTTAAAAACAGCTGATGATGCAGCTACTCTATTATATATAGAGCCGCTACATGCGGCTGAGCTGGCAATACTGCTTGAATCATTACCGCCTGAATTGCGCCAACACCTATGGAAGGTGCTACCGGCGGCGGTCGAAGGGGAGACGCTGAGCTACCTCGGAGACGAAGTACGAGGCAGTATTATTGATGCGATGGCACGTTCTGAGGTGGTGGCCGCCACGGAGAGCATGGCTGTGGCCGATCTGGCTGATGTGATGGATGAACTGCCAGAGGATGTCAGTGAGGCAGTACTCCAGTCATTAGATGAAGATCGTCGGCATCGTCTTGAAACCACATTGACCTTTGCTGAAGGGAGTGCCGGTCGACTGATGAGCAGTGATATCATCAGTGTGCGTAAAGATGTCACGCTGTCGGTAGTGCTGCGCTATCTGCGTCGTATCAAACCCTTGCCACGTCACACCAATGCCCTGATGGTGATCAATGAACAGGGGGTCTATATTGGGAAATTGTCGATTGCCAGCATCGTGACTGAACCCCCGGACGCACTGGTGGCGGAGGTGATGGATGAATCGAGCAGCGTGATTCAGTGCGATGCCACTGAACATGATGTGGCGGTATTGTTCGAGCGACGTGACCTGGTATCGCTCGCTGTTATCAATGAACTGGGCGAACTGATGGGGCGGATTACCATCGATGATGCGGTCGATATCATGTTGGCGGAGGCCGATAAGGCCCTGCTTGCCAGCGCCGGTTTGAATGAGGATGAAGATTTGTTTGCGCCGGTGGTGCTCAGCGCCAGGCGGCGTGCAATATGGTTAGGCATCAATCTTATTACTGTATTCATGGCGGCCTGGGTGATTGGTCGTTTTGAAGAGGCACTGGATAAAATTGTTGCCCTGGCGGTGCTGCTGCCTGTTGTTGCCAGCATGGGGGGGATTGCTGGGAGCCAAACCCTTACGCTGACCATTCGTGGCCTCGCACTGGGGCAGGTGAGTAGTGCCAACCTGAAGTGGCTTGCGAATAAGGAGTTTATGGTGGGCCTATTAAACGGACTTGGCTGGTCATTGGTTGTTGCGCTTGTCACCTATGCCTGGTTTCAGGATTCTGGCATTGCGTTGATCATCTCTGCTGCGATGATACTTAATCTGGTTGCAGCGGCGTTCTCCGGGGTGTTAATCCCCGTGATATTGACACGCATGGGGATCGATCCAGCGCTCTCAGGAGCTGTCGTATTAACGACCGTTACGGATATTGTTGGTTTCTTAAGTTTTCTTGGGCTGGCCACGCTCTTTCTCTTGTGAATCCTGGCCTCATATCTTTCATTGAGATGGCGAGATATTAAAGGATAAGTAGCATGCATCTTGATCCGATTATGCCCTATTTGGTTGGCTCAATTTTAGTTGTCCTGCTGATGGGATTTGTACTGCGCTTGATTCACCAGCCGTATGTGATTGGTTATCTCATTGCCGGGATTATCCTGGGTCCTCATGGGGTGGCGCTGATAGAAGATAATGCCTTGCTTTCTCGCCTGGGCGCCATTGGTGTAGTGATGTTGCTATTTTTTATTGGTATGGAGGTTTCACCAAAAAAATTAATCGACAACTGGAAAATCGCCGTCATTGGTACACTGCTACAAGTCGCAATCAGCGTTGGTTTTGTGTGGCCACTAGGCAGTTATCTGGACTGGCCTCTAGAGCGTATTGTATTGATGGGCTTTGTTATTAGTCTTAGCAGTACCGTGGTGGTAATGAAGTTACTGGAGGATTGGAAAGAACTTGATTCCAGGGTAGGCCAAAACGTACTGGTTATTTTGCTTGCTCAGGACTTAGCAATCATTCCGATGTTAATCATACTTTCAGCAATGGGTGACGTTGCAGATGACACCAGCAACATCTGGCTACAGCTGATGGGTGCCGTTACCATTGCGGGCCTTGTCGCTTACATCGCTAAAAAAGAGGCTATTCATCTTCCGCTAGGCAAGGCGCTGAAAAATGATCATGAAATGCAGGTGTTCGCAGCGCTCTCGATTTGTCTTGGCTTATCCCTGTTAACAGGTCTACTGGGGCTATCCACCGCATTAGGGGCGTTTGTGGCGGGCATGTTGATTGGTGCTGCTAAAGAGACCCACTGGGTACATCAAGCACTTGAGTCCTTTCGCATTCTATTTGTCGCCTTGTTCTTTGTCTCGATTGGTATGTTGGTTGATTTAAGTTTTATCGCAAATCATTTGTTTCAAGTTATTGCACTGGTTGCGCTGGTGATTATTACCAATACATTTATTAATGGTGCCATTCTGAGAATATTGGGAGAAAACTGGCGAGAAAGCCTCTACGCTGGCACCATGCTTTCTCAAATTGGAGAGTTTAGTTTTGTACTGGCTGCGGTTGGTATCCAGGCGCATATCATAAGCGATTATGGCTATCAGATGACCGTTGCTGTGATTTCGATCTCTCTACTTATTAGTCCCATATGGATTATGCTGATCAAATCAGCACTCTATCGGACCCGGCTGAAATAGGTATGCTTTCGTTAAGTTTTTGGGTAATAACAGCTTGAATAGATCAGTATTGAAGTATGACATTGAGTGGCTGAGAGAAGTGATTTGAAAATGCTCTGCATTGAATATTATGGATTTTATTAGATTGTTTATTCTCCAATTCCGCGAGGATTTCCATCGGATAATTTATTTATAATTAACGAATATTCGCGCTTTCCTGTTTTGTTGTTTATGATGAACTCCCTGTATTCTTCGTTATCATGCATGACAATCCTGCATTTTCGTTCCTTCCCTTCCCACTTAATGCAATGCCTGCCTTTTTTATCAACAAACCATTCACCCTCTATGTTCTCACCGTTGCGCTTCTGATGAGCTGAGCCGTTTGGATCAAAATAACTTTCGAAAGGTATTTGCTGGCCAAGGTAAATACCCTGAATTGTTTTTCCTGAAATTAAGGAGAGCACTTCCTCTTCAGTTAGAATAGTTTCAGCGTGTGAAATATTACTCATCAAGACTAACGATGAGATAATGACAAGCCATGTGTGTTTTTTCGCCATTCTTTTACCTTTGCAAACTAATACTGCCTGATCGCGGGCCAATATTTATCTTCTATATGACTCTATCGCTAGCTGTAGTAATGGTCAATTGATAATGTATATTTTCTTCTAGAAACTAGTGTTTTGTTAAATATGATCATGAGTTCAGCTGTGGAATCTCCCTGTTTTTATCTGGTTTTATGAGAAATTATTCCTCAAGATATCTTTTAGATATACAATCCAGTCATTGTGGCAGTATTGATGAATATGCGAGGTAGCAATTCCAAAATAGTACTACTGAGTATCTTCAAGTCAAACGTATCGAGTGATTTTTCTTTTTGTCTTCAAGCTCATATAAGACCGAACTTTAGAGTAACAATGAACAACATGTTTCGCTTTATATTTTCAATAGTAATGTTTGCATTATGCTTTTCATTTAATGGCGTTGTAGTCGCTGTTAACGGGGGGAATGGGGCGCATGATATTACAGAAACCTTAAAAGTTTCGCGTGCCAAATCTAGTGAGTCACTGGACGTTATTGCCAGGCGTATATCTATTTTAGAAAAAATCGAATTGCCAGATGATTTACAGAAAGCTGAACTAACATTACTTTTTCAGGCACGAGATTTTTTACAAAAGAATATTGCGTCGAGTGACCGTACACTGGGTTATTTCGAAGCGGTACAGGGCGCTCCGTTAAGACTGCAAAGTATAGAGCAAGAGTTAGCGACGCCGCTGCCGGGGGAGGACGTTAAGGTCAATGAAAAATTGCCATTAGCAACATTAGAGGGGCAACTCGAAAGCAGTAGAGCTGAACTGGAGAATGAACGACGGATTCGAGCAGAGGTGGAAGCGGAGACAACGCAGCGTAACGAACGGCAACAAAAAATTGTGGAAGAGTCAGCATCCGCACGTAAACGACTGGAAGAGCTTAAGCAAATACTGGCGACACCTGCCAATGGAGGTACCGATAAGTCTAGCGCAGCCAGAAAAGTTGTGCTGTCAGCGGAAAATACTTATCTGGAGCAACTGCTTCAAGAGTTGGAGCAGGAAAATCGGAGTTATGATAATCGACGAGAATTATTGCGTGCTCGACGCCAACTGGCCGAACGGCGGGTACTGGTTGCTGAGCGCCAGTTCAATGCGTTGGAGCAGCACGTTAACCGTTTGCGCACAGAGGCTGCCGCACAGGTAATTCAAGTGGCCGATGCTGCGAGCCTTGCCGCTGCCAGGGCTCATCCGCTGGTGCGTGCTATTGCCGATGAAAATCAGAAATTTGCCGCTGAACTGGCGAATATCTCGGTATCGAGCACGGTCCTTAGCCAGGAGAAGCAACAGCTCGATGAAACATTCAATACCATTCGGCGCAATTTCGAGGGGATCAAGGAGAAAATCGCTCAGATAGGATTGAGCGATGCGATCGGCTTAAAGCTACGCAGTGATCGCAATCAGATGCCGGATGCCGACCGTTACGAGGCTAGTTTGAAGGCACATCGAGATGAGATCAATCACGTGCAACTTCGGCGTATCGAAATCGAAGATCGCTTGCTTGAACTGGTGGATTTGAAACGTGAATCTATGCGTCGCGTCAATGATTATAAAGTCGAAATTACGGAAAGTGAGCAGACCGCGATATTAGCTGCTGTTCAAATTGCTTTGGGAAAACAAAAAGAGAACTATCTCAATGAACTGATCAAATCTTATGATACCTACTTCGAAAAAAATCTCTATCCCATGCTGGAAAAGGAGCGTGACCTCATCACCTTAATCGGTGATTACGAGGAGTTTATTGATACGCGTATCCTCTGGATACAGAGCGCGCGTCACCTGGAACTTGGCGACCTCCTACGCCTCGGCTCGGCTACCGCGTGGCTGCTCTCTCCTTCGTCATGGGGAGAGATCGTTGCCAGCCTGGGCCGTGACTTGCGAGCTAATCCATTAGCGGTCATTGTGCCGTTATTGTTCATTGTCTTTTTGTTAGCGTTTCAGCGTCGCCTGAAGGATAGGCTGTCGGTGCTGGGACGTTACGTCACTAAACTGAGTAAGGCTAAATTTACCGACACACTGTGGGCAGGGGGAGTGACTGTGATGATGACGGTTCCCTGGCCGTTACTGCTCTATTTGATTGCCTGGCGTATCAGCCAATCAAGTACAGATGCTGTCTTTGCCACGGCATTGTCATCAGGTATTTTTGCGATGGCCCATCTGCTTTTGGCGGGCCAATTGCTCAGGCGGCTATGCCGGAATGAGGGATTAGGAGAGGCCCATTTTCGCTGGAGAAGCGAAAACCTGGTTTTAATCAGGAAGCAGTTAAACTGGTACCTTCCGATTGCTCTCCCGCTGGCTTTCATCATCGCAGCGACACTGAACCAGCCGACACAGGCGCATCATGATTCTCTGGGGCGGATGGCATTCTTTATCCTCATGGGGAGCAGCACGCTATTGGCATACAGATTAATGCATCCTGAAAGGGGTTTGTTGAGGTTTAACATTGAGAAAAATCCAGAGAGCTGGCTGCATCGGCTCATGGGGACATGGTTCGCCGCAGTATTAGTAACACCGTCAGGGTTAGTGCTCGCAGCGGCACTGGGGTATATGTATACCGCTGTTCAACTGGCGTTGTACCTCATTAGCACAATAGGATTGCTCTTCGCTATTACGGTGGCAAGAGAGTTTCTCATCCGCTGGTTAAACATCGCCCAGCGGAAACTGGCGCTGGAGCAATGGCGTAAAAGAGTTGCGACTCAGGTCGAAAACACGACAGCAGAAGAACATCCACACATGGGTGAAACGGCTGAACCCGCTACTATTGCAGAGCCGGAAATTGATGTTACTGCCATTAGCACACAAACCATGAAGTTGCTGAATAGTGCTTTCTGGTTTGCGATTGTTGTCGGGATGGTCTTGATCTGGAGGGAGATATTACCCGCGTTTAATATGCTGAACGAAGTGGTGTTATGGACTAGCGAAGTCTCCAGCAGCGAAAGTGGTGCTGCTTTGGTCGCACAGATTCCAACCACGTTGGCCGATCTACTGTTGGCTATTATTATTTTGTTGATGACTTTTTTCGTCAGCCGAAATATTCCAGGTTTACTGGAAATCGCAATATTACAACGCCTGCCGTTTACCCCGAGCGGGCGTTACGCGATTACTTCCATTGTTCGATATATCCTCGTGATTGTCGGGCTTGCCATGACCTTCAGCGCGATCGGCATCGGCTGGTCAAAAGTACAATGGCTGGCTGCCGCCATCACGCTGGGCCTTGGGTTTGGCTTGCAGGAAATATTTGCCAACTTTGTCTCAGGCCTGATTATTCTTTTCGAACGCCCGATTCGTGTCGGTGATGCAGTCACCATCGGTAATATCAGTGGTAAGGTCTCTCGCATCCAGATGCGGGCGACGATGATCACCGACTGGGATAGAAAGGAACTTATTATTCCAAATAAGGAGTTTGTGACCGGTCAGGTGATCAACTGGTCGTTGTCTGATACGATCTTACGCATATTGATACCTGTTGGTATTGCCTATGGTTCCGATACGCGTTTAGCCTACGATACCTTATTGTCGGCTGCCGCTGCGCACCCCAATGTACTCAAAGACCCGGAGCCGACTGCAAGGTTTGTACTGTTTGGTGAAAGCTCACTCGATTTTGAACTTAGGATCTACATTCCGCACCCTGACCTGTTTCTGGAAACACGTCATGATTTGCTAATGGAGATCGATCGGCGCTTTCGAGACGCCAACATTGAAATCGCCTTTCCTCAACGAGACATTCACATCAGAGATATTGCGCAAGGCGTCCCTTTGTTGTCTAACATGTCTAAAAAAGATGCCTGATTATGAAGTGCCGATATTCAGGTTGTCACTTCTGTCAGTCCTGCGATGAGTCTATTCATCCCCGTCGTAATCTCTGATTGTGAGAGCGCTCCGTAGGCGATGCGAAAATAACAGCTCTCTCCAAGGCCAAAGGTGTTGCCGGGTATCGCCGCTACCCGGTGCTGTTCGATCAGAGCGCGTGTCAATTGCATCATCTCCTGTCTCTCGCTTGCCTTGATTAGAAAATAGAAGGCCCCATGTGGCGTGGCATAACTGATCTGTTCGCGGTGTTGTTCAAGCTGCGTAATGATTGCGCTGCGTGTTCTGGCAAGTCGCGCAATGTGTGGCGTGCAGAAGTCACGGCCACATTTGAGCGCGGCAACGGCGGCGTGCTGTGAGATGACTGGAGCGCAGATCAGATTGGTGTCTTGCACCTTTTTGATCGCGGCGGTGAGGTGCGCCGGAAACAGCATATAACCGATGCGCCAGCTTGCCATGCCGTAGGTCTTGGAGAGTGAAAAGAGCGAGATGGTGTGGTCGACGCTGTTCGTTATCGAGGCCGGAGAGAAGTGTTCTGTGCCGTTATAGACGAAGTACTCGTACGCTTCGTCATTGATGTGATAGAGCCCTCTGTCACGGCAGAGTTCGTTGATCGCCGTCAACATCTCACGCGAATAGACTGCTCCGCTAGGGTTATTAGGGGAGATCGTTACCACTGCGCGGGTTTTGTTTGTGATGGCTGCTGCGATGGCATCGAACAGCGGCTGATGGTTTGCATCGGTCGCAACAATAACTGGTTTGGCATCGGCGATGCGTATCGCCATCTCGTGATTGAAGTAGTAGGGGCTGAGGATGATCACCTCATCACCGGGATCAGTGATTGCCAGTATCGCCTGCAAGAATCCCATATTGCTACCGGCGGTGACAAAGAGTTCACGTTTGTCTGGTGACTTGATGTTGTTTTCAGTGGCTAGCTTCTGTTCGATTATCGCCTTGAGTTCGGGAATACCATCGACCAGTTTATAGCGGTGGTTCGCTGGATCATCGAAGAAGGCGTTAACAGCATGCTTAACTGCACTCGGTGGCGCATAATCGACAATCCCCTGGCCGAGGTTGATGGTACCAGGGTTGTCTCTTATCAGTTCACCCACAAATGGGATGATTGGAGCCTGCACCTGGCTCATTCGAACGGTGGCACTTATGCTGGCGTATTCAGCATCGATCATTGTGAATAACGCTGTGTTGTACTATTTATAATGGTTGTGGTTTGTAGTTTTGGCGAACGCGCATTTCGGTAAAGCCATGTTTGAGAATATTTTTATATGAGTGTTGTGGATCGCCTTCAACCGCTTCCCCCGTCTCAGTGACGATATGTTTGCAACCCAGCGACTTTGCCTGGTCGATGCGAGCTGCCATGATTGCCGACTGGCTACCCTTGCAGCGATACTGGGGCGCGGTGGCAGCCCAGTCGAGCCATGCAATCTCATCATGGACGAACATCGCGCCAGTGCCAACCATGGTTTGGCCGTCAAAGCTGGCATAGAGATGCCAGCGAGGGTCGTTGGCGAGTGCTGCGATGAGCGGCACTGTAGCATCGCTCATGTCAAACGCAGCACAGACAATGCGTGAAAATTCATCTGCGTGGCCACCATCAATTTTTTCTATGCGCAGTTCGGTTTCTGCTCCATGTGGCGCTGAACTATCGCGGATAAACCGCATCCAGCCTCGGGTGGCAACAAGCCCGGCATTGATGAGCTGTTGCTGACTCGCCTGCGGCTGGTCATCAATATAGAGGTGCAGAAAGTAATTCTTGATCCCGAGTGCAGTGTAGGTAGCTGAAATCTTCTGTATCGTACTCGGTTTGATCTCCTTGTTGGTGCAGAGTCCATGTGCGCGGTTAAGCATAATGCTGGGCTCTTTGGTGGCGGTGAGTAGTAAGGCGTCGTCAATATTGATGATACGCAACCCCAGCGCTTTTTTCGTCGCATCAGGACAGTTGCTATAGAGGCTGGTTATGACCTCGCGTTCTACCGACTCTGTACGTTGTTCCAGATCCATGATGTGATTTCCTGTTCGATACTTTTATTTGCCGCAACAGCGTTTAAATTTTTTGCCACTACCACAAGGGCAGGGACTATTTTGACTGGTTTGTGAAAGTGTACCATCGACGTAGTACCAGCGTCCCTCTTCTTTAACAAAACGGCTTACTTCGTGAATGATATATGCTCTTCCTTCTGTCCGGTAGCGTGCGATGAATTCAACAGTGCCAGTAGTGTCATTGATAGCTCCGGCCTCTGTACGGCAGACTGTTAGCCCTAGCCATTCGGGTTGTTCCTGCGCGAGATCAAGCGTGCTGGGGCGAGTGGTACGGTGCCAGGTTTTGAGCAGGTAGTCACTGTTGTTATGAGAATAGGCCGTGTAGCGGGAACGCATCAATTTTTCGGCGGTTGGGGCGGGGGGATCATTGTCTATATATTGACCACAGCAGGCTGGGTAGGGAGTGTTGCTACCGCAGGGACAGTTGTTGAGTGATGTGCTTTGCATAGTGTCAATGTATCGCGTAACAGGAGTTGTCGTAAAGATGGTAATGTATGAGTAGAAAACCTGGGCTCATAGCACGCGTGCTCTGACCCCAGGTTGGTCCATCGTGCTAAAATCTCGCCCATGATTAATTTTACCAATGTCGCACTGCGTCGCGGCGGTCAGCTGCTGTTTGAGAAGGTCTCGTTTACGATCCATCAGGGGCAGCGTGTCGGTGTGACCGGGGTTAACGGCTGCGGTAAGTCGAGCCTGTTCGCGATGATCCGCGATCAACTCCATAGCGATGCCGGTGAGTTGGCGTTACCGCCGGGACAGGTGATCGCACACGTAGCGCAGGAGACACCAGCACTGGATCGTTCTGCGATCGACTACGTGATCGATGGCGATGTCGAGTTGCGAACCATTGAAGCGGAGTTGGTGGAAGCCGAGTCTGTGGATGATGGCAATCGTCAGGCACAGCTGCATGCAAGACTTGAGGCGGTGGATGGCTATACCAGCCGTAGCCGTGCAGCACGCTTGCTGCATGGGCTTGGTTTTACCACAGCACAGGAGTCTGCATCGGTAAAAGAGTTCTCTGGTGGCTGGCGTATGCGATTGAATCTGGCGCAGGCGTTGATGTGTCGTTCCGATATTCTGCTGCTCGATGAGCCGACCAATCATCTCGACCTCGATGCGGTGATGTGGCTACAGGCATGGCTGACCCAGTACCAGGGGACACTGTTACTGATCTCGCATGATCGTGATTTCCTCGATGACGTCACCACCCACATCGCGCACGTCGAGCAAGGCGGCATCGAGTTATACACCGGTAACTACAGTGCCTTTGAAAAACGCCGTGCCGAGCGCTTGGAGCAGCAGCAGTCGGCCTATCTCAAGCAGCAGGAGGAGATTGCCCATATCCATAGCTTCGTCACGCGTTTTAAGGCAAAGGCGAGCAAGGCGAAGCAGGCGCAGAGTCGCTTGAAGACATTGGAGCGGATGGAGATGATCAGCGCGGCGCATATCGACTCGCCATTTCATTTCACCTTTCTTGCACCGGAAAAACTGCCGCACATGCTGTTGCAGTTGCGTGATGTTGAGATCGGTTATGGTGATAAAACGATTCTTTCAAATGTAAAGCTTGAGCTTGCCAGTGGTGATCGTGTAGGTCTGCTCGGTGCCAATGGCGCGGGCAAGTCGACGCTGATTAAGGTACTGGCCGGTATGCTTGCACCGGTCTGTGGTGATTTTACCAGCGCGCAGGACCTGCACATCGGCTATTTTGCGCAGCATCAGCTGGAGCAGTTGCATCTCGATGAGAGCCCACTGCAACATCTTTTGCGACTCGACTCGAATGCACGTGATCAGGAGCTGCGTGACTTCCTTGGTGGTTTTGCCTTCCACGGTGATAAGGTCACCGATCCGGTTGCACCGTTTTCGGGTGGCGAGAAGGCGCGACTGGTGTTGGCGATGCTGGTCTATCAACGCCCCAATCTATTGCTGCTTGATGAGCCGACGAATCACCTCGATCTGGAGATGCGTCATGCACTCAGTGTCGCCTTGCAAGGATTCGAAGGGGCACTGGTGATGATCTCGCATGATCGCCATATGTTACGTAGCGTCACCGATCGCTGGTTGTGGGTCGATGATGGACGTGTCGCTCCGTTTGATGGTGATCTTGAGAGTTATCGACAGCAGATGATCGCCAGGCGTGAGGTAGATGAGGCAGTCGATGTGAGTTCAACCGCTGAGGCCGGGCAAAATAGCCAGGTTGCACGCAAAGCGCGTCGTCAGCAGGATGCAGAGCAGCGCCGTGCATTGAAGCCGTTGCAAAACCGGCTGAAGAAACTGGAGCAACAGATGGAGCGCCTCAACACCCAAAAAGAGGACATCGAGGCAGTGCTCACCGATGGCGAGATTTATGAGGATGCCGAGAAGGGGCGCTTGAAAGAACTGCTGGCAAAGCAGGTGAGCATTAGCGTTGAACTGGATGAGGTAGAGGGGGAGTGGATGGAGGTCTCTGAGTCGTTGGAAGCGCTAGCGGGTTAACCTACTGGGACGTCTCCGCGTGCGTTGAAAGGCCCATTTAGGCGTGATTATTTGCTAGAATGTGGCAAATTTTGATTATTAGGGAAGTCCCTTTCTCTCGTTATTCCGGACGGAGCATCGCGGAGATCCGGAATCCAGGGGGTTGAATGACTGGATCCCGGCATCCGCCGGAATGGCGGGGTATGAATTATCCGGGGTCTTTTTTAGAAACGTTTTTGGGGAACGCTGGAAATTATGTCTGAGCAGGTTAATTTTGAGGCGATCGACGCATTCAAAAAGAAGTACGAGAGTATTATGGTCACCATCGGTATTTCGTTAGGTATGGTGTTAATGCTCTCCTTTTTTATGTACGCGCAATTCATCGATCGTATGCCACCGATTTTCATTCAGGTATGGGTCGTCGTTGTCGGCGCGATGATTGCTGCGCTGTTCTATATCAAACGTCTTTCGTTTAAGTGGTTGGCGATGCGTCATGGTAAGCGAGCAGAGTTTAAACCGTTGCTTGCTAAGCTTACGGTTGCTGATCTGGAAAAGGATGCGCAGGTCTTGCTGGATGAGAAGTTTCCGTCGTAGCATAGCGCTATACAAAGTAAGATGGGGTACCGCGTGATTCTAAGGACTGCTCTGACTGCTGTCATAGCGAGCGTGCCTGTCGGAAGTGAACCCTGAGGACTGAATTTGAGTGGGGGCTGGAAGCGAGAGATTGCTTCGTCGTCCCTCCTCGCAATGACACCTGCTTGTCATCGCGAGCGCAGCGTGACGGACTGGAAGTTCAAATTCTTTAGGGCGGCGATCTCACTGTTTGGATTAGCCTTTTACTTCGTCGCAACGCTTCTTGTACTACAGGGGTGTTTCCTTCTTAGACTGTCAGTGCCCAACGTGGCACTAATCTCATCCCTTTGTTAAGCACTTGCTCATGTCGCTGGTAGTCAGGTATGTAACTCTCAACTAAGCGCCAGTAACGCGCTGAATGATTCATCTCTCTTGTGTGGCACAACTCATGCGCAAAGAGATAGCGTACCGTATCGGCGGGCATAAATAGTAGTGCGCGATTGATACTGATCGTGCCACTTGATGAGCAGCTTCCCCAGCGTGTCTTCTGTGCCCGGATCACGGCGCGCTCGAATGTCAGGCCAAGCTCATCACTGACATCGTGCAACCACGGAATCAGCACTTCGTGTGCACGCCGGCTCAACCAGTTTTGCAGTGCCTTTCTCGCTGCATCGTCATCCTGGCTGTAGACCTTCAGTGAGCCCTGTATTTCGGCAATGCGGGCACGTTTACCTTCCAGGTATTCCAGCTGCCACTGCTGCTCTGTGGCTTCAAATTTGAGTGTGCCGGGGAGTAGCTCTTCGGGTGGATAGAGTGCCGCCATCTGTTGTTGTGTCTGTTCAATCCATGTCTGATGTTCTGCGACGAACGGTGCGACGTGTTTCTGGCTGATACGTTTGGGGAGAACCACCTCGACCTCGCCGAGTGGCGAGACCTTTAGTTGCATCCGTTTGGCGCGATGGCTGACGCGGATTTGATAAAAAGGCAGGCCGCCCAATGTTTCTTCAATATCGCTCATAGAGTGCTATTGTCAACGAGACGAGGGAAGTGTCAATGACTAATGTGAGATTAGTTATTTCGTTATCTCGTTCCCACGCTCCTGCGTGGGAATGCATATAGATAAAATAGGCACACAGCACGGTTGTATCTGGATCTGCATCACAGGAAACTCTTTTGAGGTGTGCTTGCGCTGGTGTTGTGGTGAGGGGGCGAGTGGTGGGTGATTTACTGCGCGCTGTATGGGTTCCCACGCGGGAGCGTGGGAACCAGATTTATGGCTGATGGGGTGAGGTTAACTTGCAGCCTGCTGCTTGGCTTCTTCAATCCCCTGGCTACGCAGGTATTCATCGTAGGTGCCATGGTAATCGACGAGACCGTCCGGCGTCAGTTCGATGATGCGTGTCGCCAGGGATGAGACAAATTCACGGTCGTGGCTGACGAAGATCAATGTGCCGGGATAGTTTTCCAGCGCAAGGTTGAGTGCTTCGATCGATTCCATATCGAGATGGTTGGTCGGTTCGTCCATTAGCATGATGTTGGGCTTCTGCTGCATCAACTTGCCAAACAGCATGCGGCCCTGTTCGCCACCGGAGATCACCTTGACTGATTTGTTGATCTCGTCACGTGAGAAGAGCAGGCGGCCGAGGGTACCGCGGATCACCTGTTCATCATCGCCGGGTTGTCCCCAGCGGCTCATCCAGTCGAACAGGTTCATGTCTTGCGCGAAGTCATGGGCGTGGTCCTGCGAGAAGTAACCGAGGTTTGAATTCTCTGACCATTTAACTTCACCGTGGCTCGGTTCAAGATCGCCAACAAGACTGCGCAGCAAGGTAGTTTTACCGATACCGTTGGGGCCGATGATGGCGATGCGCTCACCGACTTCGACCATCATGTTGAGCTTTTCAAACAGCGGTGTACCGTCAAAACCTTTGGCCAGATCGGTGACTTCAAGCGCCAGTCGATGCAGTTTCTTTTCCTGATCAAAACGGATGAAAGGGCTGATACGACTCGATGGTTTGATCTCGTCGAGTTTAATCTTGTCGATCTGCTTGGCACGTGAGGTCGCCTGCTTGGCCTTTGATGCGTTAGCGGAGAAGCGACTGACAAAGGTCTGTAGTTCGGCAATCTGGGCCTTCTTCTTGGCATTGTCGGCAAGCTGTCTTTCACGCACTTGAGTGGCGGCAGTCATGTACTCGTCGTAGTTACCCGGATAAATGCGCAGTTCACCAAAATCGAGATCCGCCATGTGGGTGCAGACGCTGTTGAGAAAGTGACGATCATGCGAGATGATGATCATGGTGCTGTTACGCTGGTTGAGAATATCTTCGAGCCAGCGAATGGTGTTGATGTCGAGGTTATTGGTCGGCTCATCGAGCAGCATGATGTCTGGATTGGAAAACAGTGCCTGAGCCAGCAATACACGCAGTTTCCAGCCCGGGGCGACGGCACTCATCAGACCGTTGTGTTGCTCGAGTGGAATCTCAAGGCCGAGGAGTAGTTCACCAGCACGTGACTCCGCGGTGTAGCCATCGAGTTCGCCAAATTCTACTTCGAGTTCGGCAACTTTCATCCCTTCTTCTTCGGACATTTCAGGCAGGCTGTAGATGCGGTCACGTTCCTGCTTGACGGCCCACAGTTCTGCATGTCCCATGATGACGGTGTCGATAACCGTGTGTTCTTCGAACGCAAACTGATCCTGTCCCAGTTTACCGACGCGCTCATTGACATCAATGACGACGTTGCCTGCACTCGGTTCAAGATCGCCGCCGAGTATTTTCATCAGGGTTGATTTGCCGCAGCCATTAGCGCCGATCAAACCGTAACGATTACCCCCGCCAAACTTGACGGAGATATCTTCAAAGAGCGGCTTGGCTCCAAACTGCATGGTGATATTAGCGGTTGTCAGCACGAGCGTAGTTCCTGATGTTGATTGATGTTGAATGCTAAGTAGGCGTTCATGATTTAGCCGCCAAACAGTGAAGGTACTTCACGTGGCTTTTTGTTAGCAGTCTTGTTCTGATTAGGGCGCTTGGTTGGCTTTGGCTTATAGTGAATGCTATTGCCGTTGACTTCGGTGCTGGTGCGCGGTTGATCAACCTGAATACCAAGGCCATCACTAGCTTGATGGCTATGAGTCGGTGTCGCTGACGGACTGCTGTTATTACTTCTATTGTTGCTGTTGTTTTTTCTGCCGCCGCGTTGAGACTGCTGTTTCCGTTGTGGAGTGCCGCTACGTGGACGTGCCTGTGCTGCCGGACGTCGACCTTGTTGTTTACTACCTGTGTTATTACGGCCGTTAGGAATCGCTTCAGCCTTGATGCTTGGGTCGGGAGCAAAGCCTTCTACGATCTCTTTAGTAATGTCACGATTGATCAGTTTCTCGATGCCACTGAGTAATTTTAGTTCATCAACACAGACGAGTGATACCGCTTCACCTTCGTTACCAGCTCGACCGGTACGACCGATGCGATGAACGTAATCTTCGGCGACATTCGGTAGTTCGAAATTAACAACATGCGGTAGCTGGTCGATGTCGAGGCCACGTGCAGCGATATCGGTAGCAACTAATACTCGGATGTCATTTGTTTTAAAGGACTTTAGCGCCTTGGTGCGTTGTGCCTGGCTCTTGTTGCCATGAATGGCCGCCGCAGTGATGCCGCTCTGTTCTAATTGTTTGCTCAATCGATTGGCGCTGTGTTTGGTGCGGGTGAAGACCAGCACCTGTTTCCACTCGCCTGCGTCGATAATATGAGTCAGTAGCTCACGTTTACGCGAGCGGTCAACCGGATGAACCAGTTGGGTAACTGTTTCGGTTGCCATGTTTTGGCGCGCAACTTCGATCATGGTTGGTTCATGCAGCAGTTGTTGTGTTAGTCGTTTGATCTCGTCGGAGTAGGTGGCAGAGAACAGCAGGTTCTGGCGGGATGTGGGTAGCAGCGCCAGAATTTTTTTGATGTCATTGATAAAGCCCATGTCGAGCATGCGATCGGCTTCGTCCAGTACCAAAATTTCAATCTGTGACAGGTCGACGGTTTTCTGGGTAACGTGATCAAGCAGACGGCCTGGAGTCGCGATGATGACATCGACACCTTGACGTAGTTTATCGATCTGGGGCTTGATGTTGACGCCACCGAAGATTACAGCTGATTTGATCGATAGATGTTGAGCGTAATTTTGCGTGCTTTCGGCGACCTGCGCTGCCAATTCACGTGTAGGGGTTAAGACCAGTGCACGTACTGCGCGTTTGCGTTTTGCAGTCGGGGCTTGTTCAGCTGTATTCTCCGTTAGGCGCTGCAACATTGGCAGGGTAAAGGCGGCTGTTTTACCAGTGCCTGTCTGCGCACCTGCGAGAATATCGCCGCCTTTGAGAATGGCTGGGATTGCTTGAGCCTGTACCGGAGTAGGGGTGGTGTAGCCTTGTGTTTCGATCGCACGAAGTAATTCAGCCTTCAGGCCGAGGGTATTAAACGACATCTATTAATATGCTCCTAAAGCGCGCCTCCCAAAGTATTTTACCTGGTGCGGTCTGAGGCGAGGGTGATCTGATTATTCAGTTCGATGTGCGCTGTGATCCAACTCGGTGAGTGGCCGCAGAGCTTTTATCTGTTTACCACTGGATTACAGTAGAGAGCGTATGACCACAGAGCGCCCAGATAAGTAGCAGGATTATACAGGGTAGGGCGGGGTAACTGCAAATGCAGCGAATAATCTCGAAGTGGTTACCTTAGTTGGGAGGACGATATATAGGCACGTTTTGTTCAATGACTTGATGCTCGAGGCATCGGTGATGCAGGTTTTTATTGTGTATATGTGTTTTTGAAGGGGGAGGATAAAAAATACGCATGGGCTACTTTAAAAGGAGGGGGGGTAGGCCCATGCGTAGAAAAGGTGTTTGGTACATAATGGGGGGATAGAGAAGTACCAAGCACTGAAGAGATTATGCAATTTTTTTTATATAAATGATAATAAAAATATTTTATGTTTATCATAGACTATTGTTGATTTAAAATTGGAGTCAGTTCGAATGAGGGTAGTCCTTGGTGTTATTAATTAAAGTGACGTAATCTGTTATCATTACGTTGAGTTATCTATATGAAAAATTTGATAAAAAAGATGCACGCATGGGCTGCAAAAGGGAGGGGGAGCAGGCCCATGCGTGCTAGGGAGATGGCTTAATCCCTTTATGAGGGGGGGAGGGGATTAAACCAACCAATGCAGTATGGTATGTTTTTACTATAAATGATAATAAAAAATAATTATACTATCCATCGATTAAATGCAATATCACACTGGTGAGTTATGATTAGAATACGAAATGCAACCTTCCGTCAGCTGCAAGTCTTTGAAGCAATTGCAAGAAATGGTTCATTTACGGCTGCGGCAGAAGAACTTCATCTGACTCAGCCAACACTCTCGATGCAGGTTAAAAAGCTGACAGGTATCGTGGGAATGCCACTTTATAACCAGATTGGTAAGAAAATCTATCTGACCGAGGTGGGTGAAGAGCTGCTCAAGACTTGTAAATCTGTATTTGACAGCCTGGCTGATTTTCAGATGACGGTTTCTGATATCCAGGGAATCAAGCAGGGAAATTTGCGTCTTGCGGGGGTGACGACAGCAGAATATTTTGCGCCGAGGATTTTGGGCTCCTTTTGTAAAAAATATCCAGGTATCAATGTAGCACTTGAGGTGATCAACCGGGAGCGCGTGCTTGAGCGCCTTGAGCAGAATCTTGATGATATCTATATCGTTGGTCAGGCGCCGACAGGAGCTGATATCCACCGTATTCCATTTTTGGCGAATCCATTGGTGGTGCTTGCCCCCCCGTCTCACCCGTTGGCCAATGAACGAGATATTCCGGTGAAGGCGCTGGAGGCAGAGAACTTCATTATGCGTGAACCCGGTTGTGGTACTTATGGCTCGATCGGTCAATTGCTTAAGAACCGTGATTTTTGCTTTAAGGGCAGTATGGAGCTTGGCAGCAATGAGGCCGTGAAGCAGGCGGTTATCGGTGGTCTCGGTATCTCAATGTTATCGATCTATGCATTGACGCATGAGCTTCAGGCGGGTGAGTTGGTGGTGCTGGATGTGCAGGCTTTCCCGATTGAAGATCAATGGTATCTCTGTTATCCCAAAGGTAAACAGCTCTCAGTGGTGGCTCAGGTCTTTTTGGAATATATGTTGAATGAAGGACGGGAGTTGACGTTGCAATCGTTGCCAGTACTCGATCGTACTTAGCAGTGCTTCATCACTTTATTCCTGAGGATTTTCGGTGGATTCTAGTTATCTCGGGCTGAGAGATTAGATGCCGAGTTCGGAAAAAAAGTCCTTGCCTTTGTCGTCAATCACAATGAAAGCGGGGAAGTTTTCGACTTCAATACGGTACACCGCCTCCATGCCGAGTTCAGAATAGTCGATGACCTCGACCTTGCGGATGCACTCTTTCGCAAGCCGTGCTGCAGCACCGCCGATCGAGCCGAGGTAGAAGCCACCCTGTTTTTTGCAGGATTGAGTGACCGCGCGGCTGCGGTTGCCTTTGGCAAGCATTACCAGTGATGCGCCATGTTGCTGGAAGGTTTCTACGTAGCTGTCCATACGGCCAGCGGTGGTGGGGCCAAAGGAACCTGAAGCGTAACCGCTAGGTGTCTTGGCCGGCCCTGCGTAGTAAATAATATGGTCCTTGAAATAATCGGGGATCGCCTCGCCTCTATCAAGCCGTTCTTTTATTTTTGCATGGGCGATATCGCGCGCAACGATGATCGGGCCGCTGAGCGCCAGTCGCGTCCTGATCGGATATTGAGATAATGTTGCGCGGATCTGTGTCATCGGCTGGTTGAGGTCGATGTGGACGACCTCATCTGACAGCGATTCTGTCTTGATATCTGGCAGGAAGCGGGCTGGGTCACGTTCGAGTTGTTCCAGCCACACACCGTCACGGTCGATGCGGCCGAGAATATTGCGATCAGCCGAACACGACACGCCGATACCAACCGGGCATGAGGCGCCGTGGCGTGGCAGGCGTATGACACGCACATCGTGGGCAAAATATTTGCCGCCAAACTGCGCGCCAATGCCGAGTTTTTGCGTCAGTTGAAGTATCTGAGCCTCCAGTTGAGTGTCGCGAAATGCCTGGCCAAACTCATTCCCCTGGTTGGGCAGGGTGTCGAGGTAATGGGCTGAGGCGAGCTTGACCATCTTCAGATTGGCTTCCGCTGAGGTGCCACCGACAACGATTGCGAGGTGATAGGGTGGGCAGGCAGAGGTGCCCAGCATCTTCAATTTTTCACTGAGGAAGGTTGTGAGGTTTTCCGGATTTAGGAGCGCTCTGGTTTCCTGAAACAGGAAGGTCTTATTGGCAGAGCCCCCCCCCTTGGTGATAAACAAAAATTTGTAGTTACCCCCTTCAACCGCATCGATATCGATCTGCGCGGGAAGGTTAGTGCCGGTGTTTTGCTCGTCGAAGAATGTTAGCGGGGCCATCTGCGAAAAACGCAGGTTGTTGTCACGATAGGCGCGATAGACGCCGCGTGAGATCGCTTCGCGGTCGTTGTATCCCGTCCATACTTGCTGCCCTTTTTTTCCCATGATGATGGCAGTGCCGGTGTCCTGACAGCCAGGCAGTACCATACCGGCGGCAATGTTGGCGTTGCGAAGTAGTTCCATGGCAACGAATTTGTCATTTTCTGATGCGCTGATATCATCCAGGATGGCACGTAATTGTCGTAAGTGACTACTGCGATAGAGGTGCGATATATCATGAATCGCACTAGCGGTAAGCAGGGTAAGTGCTTCTTCATCTATCTTGAGTATCGGCTGATCTTCAAAGACTCCAGTCGAGACGTAATTACTGGAGAGCAGGCGATACTCCGTGCTGTCTTTGCCCAGTGGGAGTGGCTCAGTATAGTGAAACTCATTCATAATTCATCATAGCTTAGCGGATCCAATGGGGCAAAGGTTGAGTCGTTAGTTATCCGTATCATCATGGCGTGCCATTTCGCAGAGTCTACTGGCGGTGCGTTTAAAACTGTTGGTGTGGTGCCGGCCGCAGTAGAGCCTTTGTGGTAATGCAGCAGCGGTAACGATCAATTCTACCTTGCGATCATAGATGGCGTCGATCAGATGAATGAAGCGTATTGCGGCATTATCTAAACCTTCATTCATGAGTGGGATGTGAGTAATCATCAGTCGCTGGTAGCGCTCTGCGATTTCAAGGTAGTCGCCAGTAGAGCGGGCCGTTTGGCACAAAGTGTCGAAATCAAACCAGACAAGATCCTCGTGTTCAGCCACCAGCGGGATCTCTCGTCCCTTGATATGTAGTACGCTCGATTTTTTTTCGAAGGGCTTCCCAGTCAGCTGTTGAAACTGCTGAGCCATCAGCTCAGGGGCCTCGTCTGCGGTACAGAGCTGGTAGTGCCTGGGTGAATTGCCACTGTCTGCTTGCAGTCGAAAATCATCCCCCAGGTGCATTTTGATGAGTTGGGTATGTGCTTTGATTAAGGCAATCGCAGGAAGAAAGCGATCGCGTTGGAGTCCGTTGCGATAGAGGTTGTCCGGGGTGCTATTAGAGGTGGTGACCAGCACAACGTCGTTGGCAAAGAGTGCTTCCAGCAGTCCTGTAAGCAGCATCGCATCGCCAATATCGGCGACATAGAATTCATCCAGACAGAGTACGCGAGTCTTCTCTGCGACTCGCTTTGCGATGAGCGTGAGCGGTTCGCTTTGATTGTTGATCGCGGCAAGTTCTGCATGGATATTTTGCATGAAGTGATGAAAGTGGAGACGCTGTTTTTGCTGGATTGGGAGATGATGGTAGAAGAGATCCATCAGATAGGTTTTACCGCGTCCGGGGCCACCCCAGAGATAGAGTCCTCGGGGTGGTGGCGCTGGCTGTTGCAGCAGTTTGTTCAGAATGCCGGATTCTGCAGGTGGCGTGAGCAGTTCATTGTAGAGACGTTGGAAGTGCTCAATGGCACCTGCCTGCTCAGGGTCATGATGATAGCCCTGCTCTGAAATTGTTGTTTGATAGTGCTGTTTGATGCTCACTGTGTAAAGCAGATGTTATGTCCTGTCGGCAATAGCTTATTGGCCCGATTTTTTGCGGGTCTTTTTCTTGACCATAAAATAAAGCACAAATATTCCCCCCACGCAAAGTATTGAGGCAATACCAACCCCCGATAGAATGGTGAACATGTTCTCTCTTAACCAGTCGTTTCCCATCTGTTCCCTCTGTCAGTGCTAGCTCTTTTATAATGTGTCAGCTGGGTAGCGCTTGGTGATTGCGGAAAATTCGTCCAGATTCTCAAGGAAGATATTGACCAGTGTGGGGTCAAAATGTTTACCACTTTGCTCCTTGATTGATTCAACGACACGCGCTAGCTCCCATGCCTCTTTATAAACCCTTCTACAGGTTAATGCATCAAAAACATCGGCAAGTGCAATAATGCGTCCATAGATGTGGATCTCTTCACCCTTGAGACCCTGCGGATAGCCGCTGCCATCCCATTTTTCATGATGTTGTAGGGCAATAATTGCACCTGCCTTGAGAATGTCGCGTTCAGAGTGACCTAACATTGTGTAACCGATGCGGGTGTGGTTTTTCATTATTTCGAATTCATCGTCAGTGAGTTGGCCAGGCTTTAACAGAATGCTATCTGGGATGCCGATCTTGCCAAGGTCATGCAGCGGCGAAGCCGCGGTGATGTTGTCGACTTCTTTCTCAGAGAGGCCAGCCTTGCCCGCTAGCAGTCGGCTATAGAGGGAGACGCGCCGGGTGTGATTGCCGGTCTCTTTGGAGCGCTGCTCTTCAATCACGCCGATGGTAAAAACCGTTTCACGCAGCGTGCTTTCGATCTCGTCATTCAGTGCAATCAGCTCTTCATTTTTCTGGTGTAACTGATCCTGATGCGCGATGATTTCGGAGTTGAAGAGGTTGATCTCATTGGCAACGTTGGTGAACTCCTTGGTAGCGAATTGATCGAGACAGACCGGCTCTTTTTTCTCATAGGCGTTGATGGTCTTGTCGACCAGTGTGTCGAGCGGACCCTGCACATGGCGTTGAATGGTGCGCGAGGTATTCACCAGAATCAATATCAGGAAGACAAACGAGATTGCCAGCATGCCTACGATGACGATCACAGAATAATTACGGTATTTTGATGCGTCCATGACGATGTCTACGGCACCGAGCACTGTCCCCTCGGTGACGTTATGACACGCCAGGCAGTTCAGCGAACCGCTCGGTGATGCGACGTACGGCACTACTACCCGAATGGTGGGATGGTATGAAAACTCGTCGAGTACAAATACAGGTTCCATGGTCTCGAAGGCCTTGCGCGCGGTGGCATCGACGTCATTAACTTCGTGTTCTATTGCGCGTCCGGGACCGAACTGGTCGCTCACTTCATTGCTGCGAATGATAGTGAGTCGGTTGACCTGATGAAGTTGCTTGATCTCTTCCAGAAAGTAATCACGCTTATCCATGATGCCGGCCTTCATGTGCGCGGTGAGGCCAGCACGTACCAGCTCGGCCTGTGACAGTGCCTGGTCTTCCAGTGCCTGTTTTGATAGTGCTCGAAAGTTTAGCCCGGTGACAATGAGCATGATGGCGGCTAAAACAAGCAGAAAGTTGACTAGCGTTTTGACGGTGATGCTTTTGATGGAGGGTTTCATAAGAATCTGATATATATGCGAACAGCGGCGATTCTAGCAGATGTCTCGCTGTTCTGTGCAAATAAATGTATTAATTTTCCATGTTATTTTGAGGGGCATCAAATATATTTCGGCCTAAAGCTGGGAGAGCTTGAGGCAGCAGGACGTTTTGCAGGCTTATATCATTGTTAGCCGCTGATGAGCTGGAGGAGTATTACTATTTCAGTCCGAGTATGATGCCGCCCGAAATGAACCATTGATCGTTGACGCGCCGCAGGTTGATGGTCTCGCGAATTTTGTTCGATTTACCGGAGGGGGTAAATCGGTATTCGATCATATGGGTGACGCGAGCACTGTTCATTGCGATGGTGGGTTGTGCCTTTTGGTAGATGAATTCAATTTGCTCATCAGTGGAGAAGAGTCGCTCGATATCGCTAATAAGATTTTCATACGGCACACCACTGCTGGAATAGTCGGGTAGCAGAATGGTTTTATAGAGCGCCAGGTCTTTAGTGTCGATCGCCTGTTTACGTATCTCGAGGATTTTGTCGACACCGGCGATCGATTCCTCGACTGGCACTTCAACCTCACAGCCGCTTAACAAGGCGAGCACAATGAGTGTACAGATAAATTGAGGGAAGCGATTGAGTGCTGTTAAGTTTGTGTTGTTACTGCGATGCATGTTGACTGTTCCTGTTGTCTTCGTTTACAGATTATAACTTGATCGGAGTATCTGGCGTGACAATTGCCAATATTATAGTGGTTGTTTTTCATCCTCAAGAAACAGTGCCGGGTCGACCCGCGCATCGTTGAGGCTTACCCCCCAGTGTAGATGTGGTCCGGTGACGCGGCCGGTCTCACCCACCGTACCAATGACATCGCCGCGCGCTAATTGATCTCCTTCTTTGACGCTAATGCTATCGAGGTGAATGTACATCGTGATCAGCCCCTGGCCGTGGTCGATAAAGACTGAATTGCCGTTGAAGAAGTAGTCGCCGACGTTAATCACCGTCCCATCGGCAGGGGCGATGATCGGTGTGCCTGTCGCGGCGGCGATGTCCATGCCGCTATGCGGTCTGCGTGGTTGACCATTAAAGATGCGCCGCAGACCAAAAGAGCTGCTGCGTGGTCCTTCAATGGGCGCGATAAAGGTCAAATGGCTGGCAGGGTTATCATCCCAGTGATCGAGGGCACTGGCGATCAACTTTTTCTCTTTGATGATGCGCTTCATGTCTTCTGCATTGGGATTGACCTTACGTTTGTTGGTGATCGTCAGGCGCTGCGTTTTATAGGCCTTGTCTGCAATGGTGAACTGATGAGTGATCGTCTGACCTGAGACTGTCTGTTGTTCAATCTGCTGTGTGCCGATTTTGGCGGTGAGGGGGATGCCGACCACAGCGAGCCAGCGTCGATCCTGGTTGATCACCATCACCGGCTTTTTATTATAGTGAACCCGAGGTGTTTCACCGCGGCTGTCTGCCGCGAGTTCAATGATCACCACACCACCGGGCACGGCAGACTCCTGTGGCAGTGTGATCGCATGTGCAAGACTTTGAGCGAGGATTAGCAGCAGCGCCAATGCGCTGCCCACCAATCGCTGGCCGGGGCCTGTTGCGCCGTTTTTCAGCTGAGATTTACCGGGATGTTTCTGGATCATGGATGGTTTTCCTGACATCGCAAACAAGGCGCCCCTGCGCGAGTTGTGTCTCGACGGTATCGCCAATGTTGATACCCTTTATATCGCGCAACAGACGTCCATCTTGATGGTTACGCGTGATCGAAAAGCCGCGCCCCAGCGTGGCGAGCGGGCTGACGGCATCCAGCGCACGTCCCACCCCCTGCAGCTGTTGTCGGCGTTGTTGTAGTGCCTGTTGCATCACACGTTGCAGGCGTGAACTGAGCTGTTGTTGTGTTGCCAGTAACTGATGAATCTGTCGTTGCGGATTGTGTTGCTGTAATTTTGCAGATGCATGGGTCAGTTCACTGCGGCACTGTTGCAGCCGTTGCTGCATGCTGCGTTGCAAGCGCTGATCCAGCTCATCGAGGCGCTGGTTTTGTTGCCGCAATTGCTGGCCAGGGTGTTGCTGTTGCAGCCGTTTATCAAGCCAGCTGAGCTGTTGTTGCCGTTGTGTCAGGCGTTGTTGCATCACTGTTTGCAGACGCGATTGATGTTGCGCAAGGCGCTGCTGCCATACGGCGCGATCCGGGCTTACCAGCTCGGCGGCGCCAGAGGGGGTGGGCGCGCGCAGGTCGGCGACAAAATCGGCAATGGTAAAATCGACCTCATGGCCGACGCCGCTGACGATCGGAATGGGGCACTGATGGATGGCACGTGCCACCTTCTCTTCATTGAAGGCCCACAGGTCTTCAAGCGAACCACCGCCGCGGGCGACGATCAGCACGTCACACTCATTGCGTCGTGTGGCCGTCTTTAGCGCTGCCACGATCTCCGCCACCGCCGCATCACCCTGTACCGCGACCGGATAGATCACCACCGGAATCGACGGAAAACGGCGCTGGAGAATCTGCAAAATATCGCGCACCGCCGCGCCGCTGGGTGAGGTGATGACCCCGATCTGTTTGGGCAGCGGCGGCAGCGATTTTTTGCCCGCTTCATCGAATAGCCCTTCGGCATCGAGGCGCTGTTTGAGCTGCTCGAAGGCACGGCGTAGCGCACCGTCACCTGCCTCTTCCATATGTTCGACGATCATTTGATAGTCGCCACGCGCCTCATAGAGGCTTAGCTGAGCACGTACCAGCACCTGGTCACCATTCTCCGGCTGGAAGCGCAGGCGGGCATTTTTTCCACGAAACATTGCGCAGCGGATCTGTGCCGAGGGGTCTTTGAGGGTGAAATACCAGTGGCCGGAGGTGGGGCGCGCCAGGTTCGAAATCTCCGCCTCAACCCACACCAGTGGGAAATTGCCTTCCAGCAGACCGCGCACCTCGCGATTGAGGCGCGAAACGCTAAAAATCTCGCGCTGAGGCCGTGTGGTCTCAGGTGCAGTGTAGAAATCTCGGAATTCGCTCATGGGTATCATGATAACATCTTGAACAAAATAGAAAATCCATCGTTCTAACCGATTGAGCTGGCCAATATTGGCGGTTTACCGCAGAGGTCGCACTCTCTATAATACCCGGCTAGTTTTTGATAGGGGTCCACTATATGCGAATTGCTCAAGAAGCATTCACCTTCGACGATGTTCTGTTACTGCCGGACCATTCCACCGTGCTGCCCAGAGAGGTCGATCTCAAGACTCGTCTGACGCGTGATATTACCCTCAATATTCCGCTGGTCTCATCGGCGATGGATACCGTCACCGAGGCGCGCCTCGCGATCGCGCTGGCGCAAGAGGGTGGCATCGGCATCATCCACAAAAATATGACCGCCGAGCAGCAGGCCAACGAGGTTCGTGCTGTTAAGAAATATGAGAGTGGTGTCATTAAGGATCCCATCACCGTGGCGCCGAATGTCACTATCCGTGAGGTGATGCAGATCACCCGCTTCAACAACATCTCCGGCGTGCCGGTGGTCGATGGCGAAGAGCTGGTCGGCATTGTCACCAGTCGTGACCTACGTTTCGAGACCCAGTTCGATAACCCCATCTCCAGTATCATGACGCCCAAGCCGCGTCTGGTGACGGTCAAAGAGGGTGCCGAGAAGGATGAGATCCTCTCGCTGCTACACAAACATCGCATCGAGAAGGTGCTGGTGGTCAATGACAGCTTTCACTTGCGCGGGCTGATCACCGTCAAGGATATCCAGAAATCGACCGACTTCCCCAATGCCTGTAAAGATAGCGTGGGGCATCTACGTGTCGGTGCCGCGGTGGGTACCGAAGCGGATGGTCGCATTGAAGAGCTGGTCGGCGCCGGGGTCGATGTATTGATCGTCGATACCGCGCACGGTCATTCACAAAAGGTGCTGGATCGTGTCAGTTGGGTCAAAAAGAATTTTCCACAGGTGCAGCTGATCGGCGGTAATGTTGGTACTGGTGAGGCCGCCAGGGCGCTCGCCGATGCGGGCGCCGATGGCGTTAAGGTCGGTATCGGTCCCGGTTCGATCTGCACTACCCGTATCGTCACCGGTGTCGGTGTGCCGCAGGTCACCGCGATTGCCAATGTCGCCAATGCCCTTAAAGGCACCGGCGTGCCATTGATTGCCGATGGCGGTATCCGTTTCTCGGGTGATCTTGCCAAGGCGATTGTGGCGGGTGCGCACGCGATTATGATCGGCAGCATGTTTGCCGGTACCGAAGAGTCACCCGGTGAGGTCGAACTCTTCCAGGGGCGTTCCTATAAGTCTTATCGCGGCATGGGGTCACTCGGTGCGATGAGCGCCGCACATGGTTCCAGTGATCGTTACTTCCAGGAAGAGAACCAGATTGAAAAACTGGTACCGGAAGGGATCGAAGGCCGTGTTGCCTATAAAGGTAGCATGGTAGCGATTGTCCATCAGCTACTCGGCGGTCTGCGTGCCAGCATGGGGTATACCGGTTGTGCCGATATCGAAGAGATGCGTACCAAACCGCGTTTTGTACGCGTTACCGGTGCGGGCATGAGGGAGAGCCATGTGCATGACGTGACGATCACCAAAGAAGCACCGAACTATCGCATCGATTAAATTAAGTCAGCTCTGGACCTGATTTTCTGGGCCTGATTTTCTGGATTGGTTTTTTTACCACTTAACAACAAGAAAATATCACCGTGACTGACCATAACATCCATTCCGACCGCATCCTGATCCTCGATTTTGGTTCTCAATATAGCCAGCTGATTGCACGCCGCGTGCGCGAGGCCGGTGTTTACTGCGAACTACATGCGTGGGATATGGGTGAGCAGGCGGTCCGCGCCTTCAAGCCTAAAGGGATTATCCTTTCCGGTGGGCCGGAGTCGGTCACCGGTGGCGATGAGGCTCCGCGTGCGCCTGATGTGGTGTTCCAGTTAGAAGTGCCGGTACTCGGTATCTGCTACGGCATGCAGACGATGGCGGCGCAGATGGGTGGTGAAGTGGAGAGTGCCGACCATCACGAATACGGCCATGCGCAGGTGCGTGCCCGTGGCCATTCACAATTGTTGCTCGATATCGAAGATCACACTACAGTGGAAGGGTACGGCATCCTCGATGTGTGGATGAGTCATGGCGATCGTGTTAACAAGCTGCCGGAAGGATTTAAATTGATTGCCAGTACCGATAGCGCGCCGATCGCCGGTATCGCCGATGAGTCGCGTGGCTTTTATGGCCTGCAGTTTCACCCCGAGGTCACTCACACCCGTCAGGGCAAGCGTATTATCGATCG
This sequence comes from uncultured Gammaproteobacteria bacterium, assembly GCA_945787155.1. Lineage (GTDB taxonomy): Bacteria > Pseudomonadota > Gammaproteobacteria > SZUA-140 > SZUA-140 > SZUA-76. Next base: position 59,618 of record CALZHD010000002.1, read on the forward strand.
CTTTGTTCACTTTATCTGTGGCTGCGAACAGTTGTGGACGGCTGAAAATATTATTGATGATAGCATCCAGCAGGTGCGTGAACAGGTCGGTACCGATGAGGTATTGCTGGGGCTCTCCGGCGGGGTCGATTCATCGGTGGTCGCCGCACTGCTGCATAAGGCGATTGGCGATCACCTTACCTGCGTCTTTGTCGATAACGGCCTATTGCGCCTCAATGAAGGCGATCAGGTGATGGCAGTCTTCGCTGAGCATATGGGGGTCAAGGTGATCCGTGTCGATGCCGAGGCGCGTTTTTTAGACGCACTCGCAGGGGTCGATGACCCGGAACAGAAACGCAAGATCATCGGTAACCTCTTTGTCGAAGTCTTTGAGGAAGAAGGTGAGAAGCTAAAGAATGTGAAGTGGCTGGCGCAGGGGACGATCTATCCCGACGTGATTGAGTCGGCCGGCGCCAAGAGTGGCAAGGCCCATGTGATCAAATCGCACCACAACGTCGGTGGCCTGCCAGAAGAGATGAAACTGAAACTGGTCGAGCCACTGCGTGAGCTCTTCAAAGACGAAGTGCGGCGTCTTGGTGTCGAGCTGGGGTTGTCGCACGGCATGGTCTATCGTCATCCGTTCCCGGGGCCAGGCCTTGGGGTGCGTATCCTCGGTGAGGTGAAGAAAGAGTACGCCGATCTACTGCGCCGCGCCGATGCAATCTTCATCGAAGAACTCTACAATCATGACTTCTATCATAAGGTGAGTCAGGCGTTCACCGTCTTTCTGCCGGTGAAGTCAGTCGGCGTCGTCGGGGATCAACGTCGTTATGAATACGTGGTCGCGGTGCGTGCCGTTGAGACCATCGACTTCATGACCGCACGCTGGGCACACCTGCCGTATGAACTGCTGGAGACCGTCTCCAGCCGCATCATCAATGAAGTCTCCGGGATCTCGCGTGTCACCTACGATATTTCTAGTAAGCCGCCTGCCACGATTGAGTGGGAGTGACCGGCACTGACAGGCAATGTCTGGCACTGGCTGGCATCACAGCTGAGGCTTCAAGATCTAGCAGCCAAGCGATAGACTGTATAACCATACAGAATCGCAAGGACGACCTGAGCGTAAGTGAAGAAGTGCTGAATGAAACCCGAAGGGGTTCTACAGTGCGCAGATTATGCCCCAAGTGGCGGCCAGGACGTCCACCCGGGACGAGGATGCTGGTCGTTACCAGCGCCACCGGACCGAGCAAACCCTGCTCTATCGGATCGTCGAAGAATACTCCCCGGCGTTCGCTGGCCATTTGGCGGAGCAGGGCAGGGAGTTGCCGGCGTATATGCGACGGGAGTTCGAGGATTACCTGAAATGCGGCCGTCTCGAACATGGTTTCCTGCGGGTGCGCTGCGAGTCCTGTCACGCCGAGCACCTGGTAGCCTTTAGTTGTAAACGACGCGGCTTCTGCCCGAGTTGCGGGGCGCGGCGCATGGCCGAGAGTGCGGCGCTGCTGGTCGATAAAGTCCAACCCGAACAGCCTGTGCGGCAGTGAGTGTTGAGTTTCCCATTCCAGCTACGCTTCCTGTTCGCCTTTCACATCAAATCGTTTCGCCTGCGTTTGCGGGTTGAACACGCGGTAGTACGGCGCGGCATCGACCAGGGTATCCCGGAACCAGTCGGCGCCCTGTTGCCAGCCGATACCCAGGTTCTTGGTCAGGAACGAGGCAACGATCATACGCACCCGGTTATGCATCCAGCCGGTTTCCCATAGCTGTTGCATACCTGCATCGACCAGTGGACCTCCGGTCCTGCCATGTTTCCAGGCGTCGAAATGACGCTTGTGCTGACGCCAGAATGACTTTTTATATAGAGGGTTCATTGCCCGTGTTGCGGTATGCGGGTAGTGCCACAGAACATGGCTGGCAAACTCACGCCACAGCAACTGCCTAGGCGTACTTTATGGTGCAAGCGAAGGCAGATTAAAAAAGATGCACAACAATGATGCGTCATTTTTATATGTCCACGTGTGATATTAATCGTACAACTTATATATCTTATTGAGATATTTAGTAATTAATGTATTTACCTGCATTTGTAGGAATAAAAATTTTCATGGCACAGATATTGCCCACTTAAATAGTATTAAATGAAATATTCTTGCGATTATTAATGAGGAAATGAAAATGAGTGTAAATGCATCCCGCCTAAAAGCGGTTGAAAATATAACCAGTCGGACAGCGCCTGTTGTTAATAAAACAGAATCGTTAGAGGACATTTGGGCGATTGATGTTTTTAACCTGGAAAAAATGGGAAAAGTACTTTCCAAAGAAGCTTTTGAAAGCATAAAGAAAACGACACAAACTAACACAGCACTGGAAGCTGAAGTCGCTGAAGAAGTTGCCTCTGCAATGAAAGACTGGGCATTAGAAAAAGGTGTGAAATTCTTCTCGCATATCTTTTATCCGATGACGAATGCTACTGCGGAAAAGCATGATGCATTTATTGTTACAGATTTTGATGGTGGTGCTATCTCAAAATTTAATGGAAGCCTGTTAATAAAAGGCGAGCCAGATGGCTCATCTTTTCCAAACGGTGGTATACGTGTAACTAATGCCGCCCGTGGTTATACCGCGTGGGACCCAAGCAGTCCAGCCTACATTATGCAAACCGAAAATGGTGCAACACTAATGATACCTTGTGTGTTTGCTTCGTGGACAGGTGAAGCGCTGGATAAGAAGATACCATTGCTTCGTTCTAACGATGCAATGAATAGCGCAGCACAAAAAGTACTTGGTTTAATGGGTGAAAGTGAGATTGCTCCTTTAAACTCAAGCTGCGGTGCAGAACAGGAATATTTTTTAGTAGATGCTAAATTTGCTAACGCCAGACCTGATTTATTATTAGCAGGTCGTACCTTATTTGGTGCACCTTCTGCCAAAGGACAGGAATTCGATGATCATTATTTTGGTGCTATACCTTCACGTGTGCAGGTATATATGCAAGACGCAGAGGACCAGTTATACCGCTTAGGAATTCCTGCTAAAACGCATCACAATGAAGTGGCACCAGGTCAGTTTGAAATAGCCCCCTATTTTGAAGCAGCAAATGTTGCTGCCGACCACCAACAATTATTAATGACTGTTTTACAAAATACAGCCAAAGCTCATGGATTCGTCTGTTTAATGCATGAAAAACCTTTTGCTGGTGTTAATGGTTCTGGTAAACATGTTAACTGGTCTGTGGGGAATTCAACCCAGGGCAACCTGCTTGATCCAGGTGATACCCCTGAAGAAAATTTAAACTTCTTATTATTCTGTGGTGCAGTCATTCGTGGTGTACATAAGTATGGTCCTTTATTACGTGCCGTTATCGCATCTGCCAGCAATGATCATCGTCTTGGTGCCAATGAAGCACCACCTGCTATTTTATCGGTTTATCTTGGTGATCAGCTAGAAACAATATTTGAAGACATTAAGAACGGCAAATTAGCGCCAACCGATGATGGTGGTGTCATGGACTTAGGTCTCTCACAAATTATCAACTTCAAACGAGACTCTGGTGACAGAAATCGAACCTCTCCGTTTGCATTTACTGGTAATCGTTTCGAATTCAGAGCTGTGGGTTCGTCACAATCTGTTTCTGGCCCATTGATTGCCATGAACACTATGCTTGCAGATTCACTTGACTGGATAGCAGAAAAGTTAGATGCGGCATTTAAAGAGGGGGCCGATAAAACAACAGCGGTTATATCGGTGTTGAAAGAACTATTGTCATTACACGGTAGCGCAATATTTGGTGGTGATGGATACTCTTCTGAATGGCATGAAATGGCTGTTAAGGAGCGTGGCTTGAAAAATTTGCCAACCACAGCTGATGCACTACCATATTTGAAAGATGAAGAAATCACTAAACTGTTTGAGTCTACCGGTGTATTAACACCGTTAGAATTAGAAAGCCGTTACGAGGTATACGCAGAGCAATATTTACTGTCGATTGAGGTAGAAGCCAAGCTTGTAGTGAATATGGCAAAGACATTAATCTACCCAGCGGCAATCAGTTATCTTTCTGATTTGGCTGAAGCAGGTACTGGCATGAAAAGCCTGGGCATCACTCTTGATGATGCTACAGCCAAAATCATTGCGTTTGAAGCCAATGCTATGATGGCAGCTGTAGCCGCATTAAGTGAAGCCATGGAAAAAGAAGACTTCAGCTCTACAGATGAGCACATGCAATATGCAGCAACGACTATTCGCACCTTGATGGATAATGTGCGCGTTCATGCAGATACGCTCGAAAATGAAGTGTCTGATATGTTATGGCCATTACCTAAGTACCAGGAAATGCTTTTTATTAAATAGAGTAAAGCAGGGCTGGTGAGCAATTAATTCTTATAGTAGAAAGTTGCTTTCTGGCTCTGTTTTACATTCCATTTAGGCCGTAGCTTAGCTTTCTTTATGAATTTATTATTTCATATCCTTTTAACGCATAACGCTGAAATCACTGGCATATTAAAGCTTTCCGACAGCCTGCCTAACGATTTTAGCTAAGGGGGCTGAACTAACACCACTTTCGTGGACACTTTACGCACACAGTTTTTCATAATCTTCCGGCGAAAGATAGTCTGTCCCCGAGTGCAATCGTTCACGATTATAGAATTCAGTAAACTCCACAATATGGGCGACCGCTTCAATATCGTTTTCAAATTGTTTGCGATGAATGAGTTCTGCTTTCATCGTATGAAAGAAGGATTCTGCAAAGGCGTTATCAAGCGGGGTGCCTTTACGGCTCATGCTACGCATCAAACGATTAATGCGTCTACGACTGCAACTATAGCCTTTTTGAAGGAGTGCCTAGTGTACGCGTGCCGCACCGTAGACACGTCGATAGCCTTGATGTAATTCGCTGATCGGATTCATGAACTTGCGATCATGCTGGCGATGTGGGCTGGGTGTTTTTACAGTGAAAAGGGGGTTTATACTTCCTATATACTCTCTCGTCTAGCTGTTGTTATCCAGGTATGTTCTCCAGCTGCCGAGGTGACTGATGTCGGTCGCTGTCTCTGCTGCATAAGCTTCACATATGAAGCCCGTTTCCCAACTGCCGTCTTCGAGTTCGACTTTTCCCAGCCCTAAAGGATGAGGAATGTCGTCTAGAAAACTACCTATTTCGGCTATGGGAACACGCCATACTTCTACCTCGATGGCGTTTCCATCATTGGTTACCCTAATCATACCGGGGCGATGTGGTGGTCCGCCGGGTAGGGCAACAAGGCGATACTGAGTGGATGATTTACATTGCCTGATCAAGTGTGCTCCACGGTCTGTTAACTGGTAGTTTAATGGCAGGCCCGACATGTGTGCGCCGCACAACACGATGTCGACGCTGTGCTTCGGTCCGCCTTTCGGAACGGCGTGCTTGGGAAGAGGCCATTTGGTAGCGCCTAAACTCAAGCCGAGTGCTTGTTGAAGTCGTTGGGCATAGGCGAGTAAACGCTGATCGCTAAAAGCCGTGGAAATCAGGGTTACGCCAAAGGGTAGGTTGTTTCGGGTTATGCCGCCAGGGACTGCTATCGAGGCATAATCCAGCAAGTTCATGTAGTTAGTGTAGTAGCCGAGATTGGAGTTAAGCTTAATCGGATCCTCATCAACTTCATCTATGGTGTAGATTGTTCCCGTTGTTGGTGTGAGCAGGAAATCAACCGAAGTAATTAATTCATCGGTTTTCTGCTTGTATGCTTGTAGTTGGTATTGAATTTTGAACGCGGTTGTAGTGAGAAAGTCTTTTCCTGGTTCGATGATTTTTCTGGTTACCTCCAGTAATGCATTTGGATTCTCATCGAGAATAGCCTGGCACGCCAGATATCGTTCCGTTACCCATGGGCCCTGATAAAGTAATGCGGCGGCATCAATAAATGGGGAGAAGTCAATCACACGTTTTTCCCCACCGAGCGTTTCCAGCTGTAAAACCGTTTCGGTGAACAGTTGCTGGTAATCGTCATTACCAAAAAACTTGATTTGATCGTCCTTGGGTACAGCAAAGCTGAACACCTTATTCACTGACGTTAAGCCTGTATTGGCTGGCGGGTTGTGGCGTGAATAGGGATCGTACTCATCAAAAGCAGCGCATTGCTCGAAAATGAGTTCCAGGTCCTCAGTCGTGGTGGCAAAAAGCGCGACACAATCAAGCGTTTTACACGCGGGCACCACACCGTGATTGCTGAGTAATCCACGACTGGGTTTCATGCCGAGGATATTATTGAAGGCTGCCGGCACTCGCCCCGAGCCGGCAGTATCGGTGCCAAGGGAAAAACTGACTAGACCTTGGGCAACGGCGACTGCCGAGCCGGAACTGGATCCGCCGGAGATATATTCGGGGTTGAATGCGTTTTTGGTTGCGCCGTACGGTGAGCGCGTTCCGACTAGGCCGGTCGCGAATTGATCCAGGTTGGTTTTACCCAAGGGTATCGCGCCGGCATCTATCAGTTTTTGTACCACGGTTGCAGATTCGCTCGCCTGATAGCGGAACGCTTCGCATGCCGCAGTAGTAGGGGTGCTGGCCAAGTCGATATTATCTTTGATAGCAAACGGTATTCCGTATAAAGGCAAGTTGTCGATATCCTGGTTTTCGAGACAATCCAGATACGGCTCAATCTGTTGTGTCGAAAACAGTTCGATCCAAGTGTTGTATTGCTTGAGAGTTCGTGCCTTTTCCAATAAATGTGTCATAAGCTGGCGCGGCGTAAAATCGCCACTGCGATAGTTTGATTTTAGTTGTGAAATGGTTAGGTTTGTGATGTTCACGATGTTGTTTCCATAATTACAAGGCGCTGGCCGGCGAGTATCTGTGCGCCTTCGGGTTTTACGATTGACTTAACTGTGCCTCCATCAGAGGCAATGACTTCAATTTCCATCTTCATCGATTCAAGAATCACGACGCCTTGGCCGGGTGCGACTTTGTCACCGGGTTTAACTAAGTATTTCCAAACGCTGCCGGCGACGTTACTTTCGATCGCGATCTCGTTGTCATTAAGTGTTTCTTCTTGCGCCTGATCATCGGCGAGGTGTTGCTCGCTTTCAAAGTTGATCTGGCCGCTTTCTATCCAACGCTGCAACTCTGCGTCAAATGCGTGCTGTCGCTTCGCCGTAAATGTCTTTATCTCATCTTGATGTTGCTCTAGAAAAGAATTGTATTCTTTCAGGCTAAAACTCGTCTCTTCGATACGGATAGGGTAGCGGCCCTTTGGGAAGTCTCGCCTGATTTCGTTTAGTTCCTGCGCGCTGACCTCATAAAAGCGGATCTGGTCAAAAAAGCGTAATAGCCAAGGTTTGCTAAACGCCTCGGTACTACGGTAACGATTCCACATCTGTAGGGTACGGCCCACAAACTGGTAGCCGCCAGGGCCCTCCATACCATAAACACAAAGATATGAACCGCCGATGCCGACTGAATTTTCTGCCGTCCAGGTTCTCGCTGGATTATATTTGGTTGTGACCAAACGATGCCTGGGATCGAGCGGTGTCGCGACGGGAGCGCCAAGATAGACGTCACCCAGCCCCATCACAAGATAGCTCGCGTCGAAGACGATGTTTTTTACCTCGTCAATGGAATCAAGGCCGTTGATGCGACGAATAAATTCAAGATTACTTGGGCACCATGGCGCATCTTTGCGGACCGATTGCATGTACTTATCAATTGCCTGTCGACACGCGTCATCATCCCAGCTAAGCGGTAAATGCACGATGCGCGACGGGACACGTTGATCTTCCAGGTTCGTCAGTGCGCTTTCGGCTTGTTCAAGCCACGTCAGTAACGAGGCGATGGAGCACTGCTGACTGTCATAGTGGATTTGCAGTGAGCGGATACCAGGCGTAATTTCTTCTACGCCATCGAGAAGGTGTTCCTTGATCCAGTTCATTAAGGTGTAGACACGAAATCGAAGATCGATGTCCAAAATCAAGGGACCGTATTCTACTAGCAAATAATGGTCACCACTCGGCCGATAGACCACGTCGACGTTGCCGTCGCCTGCAGGCATTGTTTTCAGAACAGTATTTTCGGGAATCGCCGCTTCAATGGAGATCTGCCGTGGCTGCAAGTCTTCGATGCTGGCAATTTGTGCGGCTTCCAGTTTGACGGCGGTATCGATGTTCACCGGAATAAATGTGATTGAGTCGCCGGCTCTTAGTTGTCCAAGTTTCCACAAATCCGCTTGAATCACCGTGGCAGGACAAACAAATCCGCCCAGACTCGGGCCGTCAGGGCCGAGTATTACTGGCATGTCGCCGGTAAAGTCGACTGTTCCGATTGCGTATGCATTGTCATGTATGTTGGAGGGGTGCATGCCTGCCTCGCCGCCGCTTGTTCTAGCCCAGTCGGGTTTCGGGCCGATTAAGCGGATTCCGGTACGACTGGAGTTATAGTGAACTTCCCAGCGAGATGTGAAAAAGCGTTCTATATCGTCAGCGGTGAAGAAATCCGGTGCACCGTGGGGGCCATAAATAACGTGCAAGGTCCACGAGTTACCGATACTCGGAATAAGCTCATCGGGTAAGCTCGCCGGGCTGGCTGAATCATCGCTATGAAGTTTTAATACATCCCCAACGCGTAGCAGCCGGCCGCTATGGCCACCAAATTGACCGAGGGTAAACGTTGACTTCGAGCCGAGATATTCGGGGCAAGATATGCCACCCTTGAATAGACAGTAGCTACGAGCGCCACTATCAAGCACCTTCCCCAGTTTAAGCGTCTGCCCGCGCTCAACCGTGATGGTTTTCCATAGCGGTACTTCTTGATCATCAAGCCAGGCTTCCAGCTTTGCACCGGTCAGTACAATGGTTGTCGTGCTATTGAAGCGCAAGCTCGGCCCGTTAAGCGTAATTTCCAGGCCGGCACAGTTTATATCGTTGTTCAAAAGTCTGTTGCCGAGTCGAAACGACAAGCTGTCAAAGGGGCCGGATGGTGGTACCCCTATATCCCAATATCCTTTTCTGCCCGGGTAATCCTGAATGCTGGTTTGAGTGCCGGAAGATAGCACGTCTACCGTGGTGGCATGGTAGGCAAAACGGTTTAGCAGCGCTGTATACATGTCGCTTGATTGAAAGGCGCTCGACTCGATAACTTGCCGGCAAAAATCGAGATTGGTCTCGATACCGTAAACGGTGGTATTCGATAAGGCGTTCGAGAGCGTATTGATAGCGTCTTCCCGGTTGTCGCCGTAGGCAATGATTTTAGCCAACATAGGGTCATAAAACGGCGATACTGTTATTCCGCTTTCAATCCAGTAGTCAATACGCAAGCGTGTGTTATCTGGTTCGGGAAACTGAACATGGCTGAGTAAACCGGCCGCTGGTTGAAACTGGTGGTTCGGGTCTTCGGCGTAAAGTCGAATCTGAATACTATGGCCGCGTGGAAGAAGAGTGGCTTCGATTTCCGGGAGCGGGGACAGACTGTTGGTACCAAGTTCTATCATCCACTTCACCAAGTCAATATTGTATATTTGCTCGGTTACGCCGTGTTCAACCTGTAATCGAGTGTTGACCTCAAGAAAATAAAACTGCTCATCATGGGGGTCATAAATGTACTCAACGGTGCCGGCGCTGCGGTAGTTAACTGCTGCACAAATTCGAACCGCAGTTTGCTGCATTGATTCCCGTACCGGGCCTGGCAAATTAGGTGCGGGAGTTTCTTCGATGACTTTCTGGTTGCGTCGTTGGGCGCTACAGTCGCGCTCTCCCAATGCAAGGACGTTGCCTTGGCCGTCGCCAAATATCTGTACTTCAATATGTCGTGCACGCTCGACAAATTTCTCAATAAATAAGCTGGCATTAGAGAAGTTGTTTTCGCTCATGCGCTGCACTGATTCAAAGCTATCACTGAGTTGATCAGGCGTGCGACACAACTGCATTCCGATGCCGCCACCGCCGGCTGTACTCTTCAGCATAACCGGGTAGCCTATGCGTTCCGCTTCGCGGATACCATGATCGAGATCATCAAGTAAGGAGCTACCGGGTAGTAAGGGAACTTGATTATCCTGGGCAAGTTGGCGAGCAGAGTGTTTTAAACCGAAAGCCGCCATTTGGTCCGTGGTTGGACCGAGAAAAGTAACGCCTTTAGTCTCGCAGCGTTTAACAAACGCAGCGTTTTCGCTTAGAAAGCCATATCCAGGGTGAACCGCGTCGGCTTGGCTGGTTTCGATAATCTCGAAAAGTTTATTTTGATTAAGATAGGTGTCGGTGACTGGTCCGTCACCTAAGGAAAAAACTTCATCGGCCTGCGAGACGTGTAATGAATCGACGTCGGATTCGGCATATACTGCTACCGAAATAACGCCCATATTCTTTAGCGTGCGAATAATACGGCACGCAATAGCGCCGCGGTTTGCTATCAATACTTTTTTAAACATGGTCAGCTAAACAGTAAAAGCGGGTCGTCCCGGTGTCACTATTGCGTCGATAGTCGTCTATCGAAGTGGCGGTTAAGCCAATATTCATGTATTTATTGTCCCCAGACCAACACTTCAATTGGTGTTGGGTTATACGCGTTGCAGGGGTTGTTCAGTTGCGGGCAGTTTGAAATCAGAATGATGATATCCATAGCTGCCGTCATTTCTACATATTTACCGCTGTCTGAAATCCCATCTTCGAAAGTGAGTTTTCCGTCCGGCGTTACGGGTACGTTCATAAAGAAATTAATGTTATGTGTAATATCACGCTTGCTCAAGCCGAGCTCTTCGTGCTGAGCAACAGCCAATAACCAACTGTCACGGCATGCATGCATGGTTTTCTTTTCCAGTGCGTAACGTACTGTGTTGCTTTCAGTAGCGCACGCGCCACCTAATGTGTCGTGGCGGCCGCATGTATCGGCAACAATGGTCAGCATCAGGTTGCCTTCGTTAGATAATAGTTTTGATCCGGTGCTTAAATAGACATTACCTTGTTCGCGCACGGTATCAATCGCACTATAGCGTTCAGCGGGATTGTCGGCGTTATAGAACAGCGTATCGGCGGCCTGGTTACCGTTCAGGTCCAATATGCGCATGGTTTCATTTTTTTTAATAACTTTTACGAAGTAGTCACCGGCTGGCACGATTTGTCTGTACTGGGCCGTGTCTTCTGTCAAAGGGCTGGGTTTTATCATTGCTTTTCTCCTTTAACAGCCACAGCCGATGTTATACAACTCGGTGTTTTTAAATCCCCGTTGATTTTCGTCGCGAAAGTTGCGGCAATAGTCTTCATCAGTCACCGGATCGGCATTCGAGATTTGATAGATTACCGGGTGTTTTGGATATTCCAGTGCAGGATTCATAGGGTGGGGGCAGGTGTGTAACACCACTAGTGTATCCATCTCGAAACGCAAAGTTACGCTGCCGTCGCTGCGGCCATGATTGGAATCGAATGACATGTTGCCGTCGTCGTCAACTACAATTTTGCTAAATAAATTTAGATTAGCCGCCATATCGCGTTCAGTTAAACCATATTTGGCTAATTCGACAAGAAAACTATCGTGACCGTTAAGATACCAGTCATTGCGGTAGTCCTGATAAGAATGTTCGCCCCACTTCTTTTTAACCAGTGCTTTGTTTGCGTTGCCACCCACGGTATCATGCCAACCAACAGTGTCTTCGATGATGGAGCAAAAAATTCGGCCCATGTCGGAATACAAACAATTGCCTTTAGTCAATTTAAAGGTATGTTGACATTTTAAGGTGTCCGGCGCGTTATAGCGCTCTAGATAGTTGCTGGGATTGTAGAACAGCATGCCAACATTGGCGCCGCCGTCTTTATCTATTAGCGTAAGCATTGTTCCCTTACGCATTTGCATGGACCAATGTGTCCCGCCAGGTAATTCATCTTGATAGAGTATTTCAGTATTCATGACTTTCCTTGTTAACAGCTTAGCCGACTAGCACGCGACGGCTTTCATCGAGCGAGTCATCAATTTCGTGGTATGTATTATTATCTTTATTACCAGCCGGAATGTCATAGGTAATACATGCGCCATAGGAGTTGGGATTATCCTTGTCTAAGCGAATCTTATCAAATACCCATAGGCGGGTGCCGAGATAGAATCCTTCTTGCAAGTCATGGGTTATCATGAAAATCGTTACGCCGGTTTTTCGCCATAAATCGAGAATAAGTTGATGCATATCTCCTCGAATGCCAGGGTCAAGCGCGCCGAAGGGTTCATCAAGCAAAAGAATTTTTGGGTTTTTTATCAGCGCCTGAGCAATGGCCAAACGTTGTTGCATGCCGCCCGACATTTCATGAGGGTAAAGATTCAAGGCGTGAGATAGGCCGACTGAGTTGAGAATTTCTTTGGCTTTGGCTATCGCTTCGCCCCGTTCACTGCCAAATAGCCTTCCTGTAAATGGAGATGATTCGAGCTCAAGACCGACTAGGACATTTTTTAATACCGTAAGATGGGGAAAAACAGAATAGCGTTGAAATACAATGCCGCGTTCGGGGCTCGGCTCATCAGGAAAAGGGTTACCGCCCAAGAGTAGTTTGCCGCGCGTTGGCTGCTCAATTCCAAGTAACATACGTAGAAATGTGGTTTTGCCACAACCCGATGTGCCAACTATAGTAATAAATTCACCTTTTTCGACCTTGGTGTTGACTTGTTCGAGTACGATGTTGTCACCGTAGGATTTTGCCAGCGCCTTTGCTTCAATCAATGCCATAGTTACTTACTCATCGCGTGGAACCATGGAAACGCTCGCGTCGATATGGTTCGTAGAATGTAATCGGTCATGAATGCGAGCAGGGTAATCCATGCCACGTAGGGCAAGATGATATCCATCGACATATAACGTCGTACCAGGAAGATCCGATAACCAAGCCCATCGGTAGAGGCGATCGCTTCGGCCGCGATTAGAAACAACCATGCCGCGCCAAGTGATAGTCTTACTGCGTCAATTAGGCGTGGTAATACCTGGGGTAATATGACACGAATGATTAATAGCCAAGTTGAGGCTCCCAGTGTTTGTGCCTTTATTATCAGTTCGCGTGGCAGTTCCAGTACTTTGTTCTGTAGATCGCGAATAATAAACGGTGTAATACCGACTGCAATGAGCACGACTTTGGATAGTTCGCCGAGTCCGAAAACGATAAACAGGACAGGCAACAAAGCTAAGGGTGGGATCAACGAAACAACGGTAATAAACGGTGATAGGTTTGCACGTATTAGCGGGATGGCACCGTTCATAACGCCAAATATTAAGCCTATCAGAGCCGCCGCACCGACGCCCATCGCCAGGCGTGATATGCTCGCGATTGTGTCATTCCAGAGTATATACTCGCCAGTACGCTTGCTTGGTTCGGTCGCTGCTTTATCGACAGCAGTAGCGATCGATGACAGTGAAGGCAATAACTTGTCTTTTGGGTTTTCCGCGAGTCGCGCGTCCGAGGCAAAGACATACAGCACTAATACAGCAACGAAGGGCAAAGTACCTAGGGTATACTTAAGCCAATTATCAGGGTGGCGATTAATTAAGCGTTTCATGCCGGCCTCATTCCCGAAGGGCCGGGTTAGTCCGGCCCTGACTGGTTAGTGGATTACAGTTCGCCGTCGGCAGCAATTTTCATGTAGCTTGGATTAAAGCGAAATTTCACATTGCTCTCATCGCCGTATATACCAGACGGCGTTTCTACGCCGATAAAGCCTGCGTCGGGCGCACCATCACCTAGTAGTCCATGTTCAAAGGAGAATTCGGCAACTTTTTTCATTGTTTCTTGAAGCGCCATACTTTCGGTGAATTTCACTGCATCACTGGCCTCGAAGAACATTTTTGTCGATGCTAACTGTGCGTTATATCCTTCCAGGTCGGTACCTGAAGCAGTGCCCATCGCCATACGTGCTTCTTTCGCTTTTTTGTCGTCTCCCGACATCACGGACATGATTTCATACCAGGCGCCAGCCAAGGCCTTGCCGAATTTAGGGTTGGCTTCAAGGGTTTCAGTATTTACAACCATCAGGTCGATGATCTCGCCAGGTATTTGGCTAGAATCAAACACTTTTTTACTCTTTGGCATGGCGAGAATTTCACTAACTAACGGATTCCACGTCGTGACGGCAGTAACATCATCTGTTCCATAGACTGCGACCATGTCGGCATCAGAGGTATTTACCACCTTGACATCTTTCTCTGCTAGACCGACCGATTCCAGGCCGCGAGCGAGTAAATAATGTGAAACGCTCAATTCAACCAGATTGACATTCTGCCCCTTGATGTTTTCTATAGAGTCTTTTCCTTTTAGGATGACAGCATCGTTACCATTAGAGAAATCTCCGACAATCAGCGCTGTGCTATCTACGCCGCTCGCTGCAGGTATGGTCAACGCATCCATGTTAGTCATAACACAGCCGTCAAATTCGCCGGCGGTATATTGGTTTATTGATTCAATGTAGTCGTTAATTTGAACAACTTCGATTTCGATGCCATATTTATCAGCCCACTTTTTAACGATTCCTGAGTTTTCTCCGTAGTCCCAGGGCATCCAGCCGACGTAAATACTCCAGGCAATGCGAAATTTGTCTTTGGCCAGTACTGGTTGCGTAATCGATAAGGCTAGGGCGATAACAACTAAGGTGATAATTTTTTTCAGGTGCGTTTTCATATTTCCTCCAGGCTAAAACACGTTGAAAGCAAGGAGGCTCAATGACATGCATCGATAACCTCCCGGGCTTTTATCCCTCCGTGTAACCTGCAGGTCGCATTGACATGAGAGGTAAGCAGGTCGACTGCCCTCGGACCAGGCATCGCAAGCGATCGGAACCCTAGTAGTCTATTTTTGGTATGGCATTGTGCATACCACTGAACACTCTTAATATTGAATTTTGCAATATTGATGCCATGCCAAACAGAGTTAAAAAACAAGGAGATAGCGAGGAGCGTAGTGAGATTTAACGATCTTTTGTTTTAAAATGATGCAAGCTGCACCAATAAAATACTTAGATAACGTGCCATTAGAATCTTACAGTGGTCTGGCCGCCGTGTTCGATCCAGCCGTGAATCATTTTCTTTGTCGTTAGTCCGCTGGAACAGTTTCCGTCTTTATCAATAACAATGACCCCGCCGCGGCCGCGGACTTTTCGTGCCAAATAATCTATTCCCGCCTTGGTGGCCTGGGTTGCATCAAGATCTTTCATATAGACGAAATCAGAAATTGTTTTTGCAATGACGGTACGCATAAAGTCTTCACCATAACCGGTTGCCGAGACGGCGCAGGTTTCATTGTCTGCATAAACGCCTGATCCAACGATCGGAGAGTCACCAACGCGCCCCATGCGTTTGTTGACGATCCCGCCGGTAGATGTAGCTGCCGCGAGGTTACCTTCAGGATCGCGAGCGATCGCACCTATAGTGCCATACTTTTGATCCTCGCTATCGGCCTCGGTATCGTCGTGATCAAGCATCATTTTGTGCTTACGTTGGGCTTGCTTTAATTGTTCTACGCGTTCCTCGGTGAGGAAGTAGCTGACAGGGGTGCGTGGCATACCGCAGTGGTCGGCAAATTTCATGGCTCCATCGCCGATCAACATAACATGTTCACTTTCGCTCAGTACCAGACGTGCTAACTGAATAGGGTTGGCAATATTTTCGATTGCAGCAACCGCGCCGGCCGACAAATCTCGTCCGTCCATAATAGCGGCGTCCATTTCAACGCGACCGTTTTCATTTAATACCGAGCCACATCCTGCGTTAAAAAGTGGATCATCTTCCAGCAGCGACGCGCAGGCTTCGACAGTTTGTAATGCAGAACCACCGAGTTCCATGATTTTACGACCATGTTCGAGGATTCCGCGCAGACTTTCGAGATAGCGTATAGCAGTGGCCTGGTTCTGAACATTATCCAGAGCCCCCGCGCCACCGTGCACCATAATCGAATAGCCAGCTTGTGTCATAGAAAAACTTTATCAGAGTCGCGATGCGAGTTCTATCCTTAATTCTTCTTGGCGTGAGGCTGTACCTGCCAAAAGAACCATTAGTTTCCCTGCTAGTACAGTACCCCAGTTTACTAGAATGACACCTTCTTGCGTTTCTTTGTCAAACTCGATGCCGCTTAGATCTACGTAACGTAGGTCTCTGTGTTCTGTGGATACGGTGATGGCGCGCCACTCACTGATACCAAGCTTTTGCGCAATGAGTGTAGGATAGGAGGCGCCGTTAAAGCGCGGATTACATTCTATGGCTGGAAAGCGAAGCCCTGAATCGGTTTGTACTACTGCGACATCAAACGCAAAAATACCTTTCATGCCGCGATCCTTAAGCCATAAGGCCATGTCATCAACAGATTGCCACGGTTCGTAACATGCGGGAACCCGGTTACCTTGATGAGTGAAGCCATCAAGTATCTGTTCACTTGCGGCAAGTCGACGAACTTCGTCACCTTCGCAAATGTATTGCATATTCAAGAAAATGTCAGTCTTGATTTCTTCTTGTAACTGCACGGGAACGGCAGCATCAAATAGCTTGATGTTAGCGATTAGTTCATGTTGATTTTCGCAGCGATAGATGCCAACGCCGGATACAGATATGGCCGCTTTTAAATAACACGGGTAGTTCATCGTTTGAATAGCTTCATCGGTAATGTCGGTTGCGCTATCGAAACAACGGGTCTTAGGAACGTCGACGCCAAGTTGTTCGGCCACGGCCATGAAATTATTTTTTGAGTTAATGAAATCAACCGTTTCGTACCACAGATGATCGCCCCAGTTTTGAAACTCATTTTCGCCGAAATAGAAGACGGAGGGATGGAAGCCGATTTCGCAGCCGATCTGCTGCAAATCGATATGCCATAGAACGTCTTTGGTATGAGGGAGCCCGATTCGATCGTAATGAGCTGCAATATATTTCCATAACGGTTTTAAATCGTGGTGCATTTGAATCTTGTCTGTCGGCGACGTGATGCCCAATGCTCGGCCGGAATAAAGGTGGTTGCCGACAACTCCTTCAGCGGTACAGTTCATGATGTCGTGGTTGTAAATGTGTTTGGTAAAAAGCTGATGATGATGTGCAATGACGGCTGACATATTTCCCCCCAATCGATTCAGGATCTTTATGTCTTTACATGCAGCAAAATTCGGACCACTTGTAAGTGACTGTTTTATCGAAGGCAGGTTAACGGTTCGTGCACTAATTCGGGAAATATTCGTGTTGCTTGCCTGTCATTGGTGCGAACGAATTTAGCTAATTGGAATGTTGATATGGAGCTTTGTCTAAGGCCTCCCAAACATGTTCGGCGAATCCAACTCCCGCTTCATCGTAATAGTTGTAGGCAACATCAGCGCCAGCTTCGATGACCGCAGTAATATGCTCAGGAAATACGCCTGTCGCACTAATGTGACCGCGATACCCACGTTTACGCAGTTGCGTTACAGCAATTTTGTTGGCTTCCAGGTCTGGCATCGCAAGTAGCACCGCTTCGATGCCGTCGAGTTTGATGTTTTGCCAAAATCCGGGATCTTCTGCATCGGCGTAGAGTACCCGACGTCCCGCCATTCTATGATGTTCTACTTTGCCTGGGTCGGAGTCTAGTCCGACAACACGTTGCTGTCTTCCGCGCAGAAAATCATATGCCCCTGTGCCCACGCGACCCATACCCATTATCAACAATGATGCACTGCCCAGTGAAATAGGTTCGTCATCAGGGTGCCGTTTCGACGATTCAAATCGGCACAGGTTTGACGTGTAGCGGTCGTAAATTTCGTGTGCAATCCGATTGATTGGTGCGGCGATGGCGAACGATATGGCTACTGCAACCGCCATCAGGACTAGCCAATCATTCGAAAGCCAACCGTTGTTTGCGGCGACGTGTGCGACGATTAAGCCGAATTCGCTAAATGTCGCCAAACTTAAACCGGCCAAAAATGCCGTCCGAGCGCGTAGCCTGAAAACAAGCAATACGACAAAAAATAAAACCCATTTTAGTGGCAGGAGCAGCAACAGTAGCAGCGCATAGCCAAAGGTTTCCAGAGTCGGAATGCCCGCCATACCAATTTGCAGAAAAAAGCCGACCAAGAAAACTTCTTTTAAACCCCATAGGCTGTCAGAAAGTTCTTTGGAGCGGGGATGTTCAGCTAACATCGCGCCTAGAACCAGAGCGCCTAATTCTGGGCTAAGGCCTAGGTAGTGGAAACCCGCTCCGCCGATTACCAGCGCTAGCAGTAAGCCGTATAAAACCAACAGCTCGTCGTGACCACTAACATCTAATAGTTTCTGAATAACGCCGCGCGCAAACGGAAGCAATAGTAGACCAAATGCCCAGGGTGAGGGTGATTGGCCGGCTGCCGCGCTTAGGAAAGCGACAGCCAGCAAATCTTGAACGATCAAGATACCGATAGCGACCCGGCCATGAAAAGCACGTAACTCGCGCTTTTCTTCCAGCACTTTAGCGGCAACGACGGTGCTGGAAAAGCTCAGCGCTAAAGCGATGACCGCCGCTGTTTGCAGTTCCGAGCCCGCGAAAACATAGCCCAGCGCTGTTATCACAGCGACGACGATCGCCATATGCAGAACCGACCCGCCGAGAACTTCCGCTCGCGCCAAACTCTTAAAGCGTAACTTCAGGCCAACAGAAAACAGTAGCAATAAAACGCCGATTTCCGCAACGTGTTGTAACAGATCAGCATCAGCAGCACCGTAGGCATTTAAGGCAAAACCCGCGGCCAAATAACCAACTAATGGCGGTAATCCAATAAAACGGACGAGCAGGCCCAGTGTGAATGCTATTGCGATATATAATGCAACCATATGCAGCAATATATCACATAGAAAACGTTTGAGCCTGTATTAGTAACGCCCGCCTTGTTTGCTAATGTAGTTGGTGAGCTGGACGTAATGCTCGTTCATGGTCCGAACGATACCGTGCACGGAACGAAATAATGCCCGCATCGCGCGATACACTAGCACCGGATTGGTGTTGACCATACTTTCAAAGTCATCACGATGCAGGCTTAACAGTTCGGTCTTTACTTTCGCCCGAATGGTGGCGCTATGTTCTTGACCACCTACGAAGCCCATAGCGCCGGCAACACTGCCTTCACTCATGAATGTCAGCACTTCATCCTGACCTCCAATTTGTTTTACGACCGCAAGGGCCCCGGATAGAATCAAATAAACACGATCACTGTATTCGCCTTCACGTAGCAATGTGTCACCCGGTTCCAGAACGCAAAACTCCAGCACTGCCGATAAATCGTGGCATTGTTCGTCGCTGAAATCGCTGGTGAAAGGGGAATTACGCAGTTTCTCGAATTGATAGGTTTGAATTTCAGCAGCTAGCATGGTGCACCTCCTTGCTAACGAAGTGAAAAAAGATCCTTCTAAAAAGCCACTACACTGGTTGGTAATACAAGATTGATGCCTGATTACGTCAATCTTTGCGGGCGGATGCAGGAAAAACACTCTAAGCGGATGCTTTTAAATTATTAAATGTATCCAATAAACCAGTATGCCGTTTCTCGGCCGGTTCAATTCACCAATGACTCCCGCTCATTTAACTGGTAAATTGCACAATATCGGTGAATGGTTTTTTAGCTATGCACTACATAAGAACCCAAAAACGCATAAGAAACTTTCAAAGCTTAAGTGCCGCAGAATGTGTTTTCAATGATTTCATGCGGCTCAGGTGACGATTCATAGCGTTCTTTACCTGGTAGTTTGACGTATGGATTTTGAAGTACTTCGTGCAGTTCATGGAATACCGAGAAATCATCCCGATCTTCGGCTGCACGGATCGCAGGTTCAATCTGATGATTGCGCGGAATGTAAACCGGATTGACGGCTTGCATTGATATTTGGCGCTCTTCGTTACCTTGCGTTTCCAGTTGTACACGCTCGCGCCACTTAATAGCCCAGTTATCAAATTCACTCGTCTGGTCAAATAGTTTGCGAGTTTCTTCGTCACGTTGTGATATATGGTTGTCTAGTTTCGATAAGGCGGTAAATGTTAGCGTAAAATCTGCATTGTTATCTACCATGGTATTCAGTAATGCTTCGATTAATGCTTTATCATCTTGTTCGGTGTTTTTAACGGCTGTTAGTCCGCACTTACTGCGCATGCCTGACAGCCAGGCATTTTCGGAGTGAGTAGCGTAAGCGCCTAGCAAGGTTTGTGCACGGTCTACCGCTTGCTCGTTGTCATCGGCGAGCAATGGCAATAATGTTTCAGCCAGCCGAGTTAAACTCCATAATCCAATGCCCGGTTGATTGTTATAGGCGTAGCGGCCGTTTCGATCTATGGAGCTAAATACTTTATTGTGCTGATAGGTGTCGATGAATGCGCACGGTCCGTAGTCGATTGTTTCGCCAGGGACAGACATATTATCCGTGTTCATTACGCCGTGTATAAAGCCCAACTGCATCCATTGGGCGATCAGCTCCGCCCATTTCCACATGCTGTTTCTGGATGGCGTGTATATCGAGCGTTGCAATGGGTTGTCCAGATTCCGCTGGGTCAAGGCGCCGACCAGCCGGGAACTCGCACAACTGGCACATACCATTGCCCAGCGAGTGGGACGATTTCTGGAGCGGCAAGGCCTACTGGAACGGGATGCCGAAAACAGTTATCTCGCCGGGGATGCGGTCGATGAAGACCCGATAGCTCAACTGCTGGGGCATTCGATCACTTACCGTATTGCGGTCGGGCCACAAGCAGGCCGTAAGGTATTCACCCTGCAAACGTTGCCGGCTTGCGATCCGGAGGATCAATTCGGTGACACGGTGGGTAAAGTGGCTGGCTTCTCGCTGCACGCTGGGGTGGCGGCCAGGGCCGATGATCGCAAGAAGCTGGAACGGCTGTGCCGGTAAATCAGCCGCCCGGCGGTATCGGAAAAGCGGCTGTCGCTGACGCCCAATGGCAACGTTCGCTACCAACTGA
>CALZHD010000002.1:80484-81698 GCA_945787155.1 uncultured Gammaproteobacteria bacterium
GCACCGTGCTCTGGTGACGCCCGCCAAGCGGGGTAAAGGCAGCAAGCCCAAAGTGCCCAATGAGGCGCAACACCAAACGCCGGCCGAACGCCGCGCGGCCATGACCTGCACCCAAAGGGCATAAAGGCGCAAAGATTAAAGCGTGTATTCAATATCGACATCGAGACTTGCCGGGAATGCGGCGGCGCCATGAAAGTCATTGCCTGCATCGAAGACCCGGTGGTGATGCCCAAAGCACTCGCTGCGCTCGCGGGGCAGGCTCTCCGGAAGATCCTGAATCACCTGAAGGAAAAAGGTGAATACCAGGATGCGTTTCGATTGCCCGAGAGTCGCGGCCCGCCGCAAACGAGCTTATTTGGGTAAGGAAAATCCGTTCGGGAAGGACAAGGACGTTGCCGGCGACACCAGGCAAGGGTGGCGCTCGGCTGACGGATTGGTTTGAGGGAGGAACTGGGCCGGAATCCGGCCGATTTAGCCAACTAAGTCACTGCATCAGATGAGATTGACTACGTCTGGCCGCGTGCGGGGTGGGCTGGGTGGTTTTTCAGTGAAAAGGGGGTTTATACTTCCTATACTCTGAGTTGAGGTATATTGAAAATATAATGCCTGACCAAATAGCTTGGAGCTTTGCGTCCAATCATGAGCGGAGACCGGGTAACGGCCTGAGTACAGTATGCGATGATAGAAATAAAACGGTAGATTATAGAGGTTTTGCAGGCCAGACTTCTCCCAGGAGTGATTGGTCGATCTATTTTGAGCAAGAGCTATTTAGAGGTGCCAATTTCTTTGGTGCGGGAGGAGAATCTGAAATAAGTGATGTTACTAATAAGCAAGCGACAGTATCTGCGGTAACAACGTCCCCTGCCATTCCGGGGATTTCTCCTATAACGTTTGATATCCGTGGTCTTAATCCAGATAAGAGTGTTATTGAGCCATATATCTGGAATCATACTGCTCCTGTTGCGCCGCATTCATGGGCTTGGCTGATGGCCTGCCATGAAAGTGGCTCGGCTAAGAAACCGCGTGTGCATCAATTTAATGAGGTGTTGACTATTCAAGGCATCGAGAAATTTAGTTATATGCCGAATTTTGGTGCACCAGATGGCTGGGGTATTTATCAACTGGATGGTTCGTTTGCATGCGAAACGAGTCCGCCAGTACCTACAGAGGTGCTATGGAACTGGAAGGAGAATATCAAAGCAGGCTTAACGCAT
>CALZHD010000003.1 GCA_945787155.1 uncultured Gammaproteobacteria bacterium
ACCATCGCTGTTGATGACGTAAATCGCATCGACGTTAGCACTGTTTCCGCCCGCGATCAGATCGGCGTTGGAATAAAATGCCACGGTGGTACCATCTGCGGAGATGTCAGGATAAGAAGAATCCGGGAACGCGGAAACACTGTCCTGAGTATTGGTAAGCTGCACAATCGAACTCGATACCGCGGCCTGTGCCGCTGCCGTCAGTAAAGCCGATAGAAAAACCAGGCATGCCGAGGTGTTAAGAAATGTCTTGCGATTCATATTGTTCATTCTCCAAAAAACGTTACCACTCATCAAGGTGTTAATACTAAAGAGTGCGCACAGTCCTCATTCTCTGGAGACATGTACAATGCCAGATCTTTCAGTATATCTGTAGGCACCACTTAAGTGTTATGAGGACCGACACTCGCTTGCAGCGCATGTGGCTGCTAGCCCACCATTTAGCACGGGAAAGTATCATAAATGACGATAATCAGCAATGACCAGTGGATTTACAAGGTATTATAAGCATATCTTAACGGCTACGCTGGAGATTCGGAGAGCCTTATAAATAATATATAACCTAAGAAATCAAAGGTTAAAATTCGTTACAATACAAAACGGGGATAAGCAAAAGCCACTCTGCGCGGCTCAGCCCGCGTACTGATTTAACCACTTATTTGGCATGGCTAAATTTATACCCATAAATGATAAAAGCCGGCTCCCACACACACGTTGGCCATGTCCAGGGGGAGACATGTAAGCAGCCTCAAATTTGAGGAGGGGGAGACTGCTTATTAAGAATGGGGAGCCGGAAACTCGAGCTAACTTACAAGAACATCATCTACTGCTTGCCACGATGTTTCCTTCGATTATTTAGTCAAGATCAACTTTCCTTTGCTAGTTATCCTGAGCAGATACAACTCACCACTGTGCATAATCACCAGCTCACGTCGCCCTGCCATCATTTCGTCACTGCTTATATGGTGCCGGCGGTGGCTGTTACTTTCTCGCAGCTTCGGCACTGGGGTTTCCTTGCAAGCACATAGTTCAACATTATTATGCATACTCACCGCACTGCCCCGCTGCGCCTAACGGGCAGGTAGACAACATTGCTGCCTTTCACTCGATCCGGCTGATGTGTCGACAGTGGAACTATAATGGTCTCTTTTGCACTCGGATTGGATTGGCGCCGCACGACACCGGTCCTTAACTGCTCCTGCGTGCGCGGCGCCCCACAATCCGCACAGGAAAGCACCATCAATCGCCTGAACAGCGCCTGCCACGCCTGTCGCATCTCGACATCATTGGCAGTTTTGGGTTGCTGCCAATGCAGACGCGCTTCACCACTGTGCGCATCAATCACCCTTAATGAAGGGAGTCCTCGCTCCAGATATGCATCGATTTGATAACTCATAACACGCCTCCTGCTGGTCTATTCACAATGAACGAGACTTGGCTGTGTCGCTGACGTCACCCCGATCAAAACGGGGTAATTTCAACGGAGCATGCTGGCTACCATCTCCAATGAAGAAAGATACTAATACGAATGATTCTCATTTGCAACAATAATTTTAATTTTATTAACCCAAAAAGCTGGCTTCCGAAGTCACTCGTTTTCATGCGTCACAATAACGCTTAACTCACCACGCTCGTCCAGTGACATATTAATGTTGATTGGACGGCAACATACCTGACAATCCTCAATATAGCTTTGATGCGAAACTGAGCAATCCAGCAGAATTTCTATCACTTCCCCACAATAGGGGCACTCGATATTTTTCGTCTCGATGACACTCATAAAAGATACTCACATGCCGCAAGAAACCGAAACACCGGCACAGCGATTAAACAAAACCATTAAAAAACCCGGCTCCCCCACTCATTGTTCATGCCTAAGGGAAGCATGTAAGCGAGCTCTATTTTGAGGAGGGGAAAGCCGCTTTAACATGGGGAACCGGGAAAACATCTATCTTCGACAGCTGGTACTGGCGACAGGATAGATACAGGGATAGTCGTGCTCTGCATCAAAAGCTTACAGTTGGAATTCAATACGAGCGCGTATTTTATTTTCTCGTCTGATCACGCTGAACCAGAAAATAATTCTGAGGGGTAACGCCGCAACTCAATATATTTATCAGAAATGGTGACAAACGGACAGGGACAGCAACACCTTAACGGTAGATATCTTCAGGATTTTTCAATACCGGCTCGACTTCAAGCCACTCGCCATCGCGGTATAACTTAAAGAAGCAGTCATGGCGCCCGGTGTGGCAGGCGATGCCACCGAGCTGTTCGACCTTGAGCAGGATCACGTCATTATCGCAATCGAGCCGGATCTCTTTGATGGTCTGCTGATGGCCGGACTGTTCCCCCTTGTGCCACAGCTTTTGACGTGAACGTGACCAGTAGACTGCATGGCCGCTCTCAACCGTCAGCGCCAGCGCCTCGCGATTCATCCACGCCACCATCAACACACTGTTATCCATTGCGTCCTGCGCGATGGCTGGCACCAGCCCATCGCTGTTCCACTTTACTCCATCGAGCCAGTTAGACATCAACTGCCCTCACCTCAATACCGCGCGCCGCCATCACATCTTTGGCCTCTTGCACGGTGTGGTGTCCAAAGTGAAAGATACTCGCGGCAAGCACTGCGTCGGCCTTGCCGTCGATCACTCCATCGGCCAGGTGATCCAGCGTACCAACACCGCCCGAGGCAATCACCGGTACCGGCACTGCCTCACTGATGGCGCGAGTCAGTGCGAGGTCGTAGCCATCGCGAGTGCCATCTCGGTCCATACTGGTCAGCAGGATTTCACCAGCGCCGTAATCGGCCATCTTAACGGCCCATTCAACGGCGTCGATACCGGTGGCGCTGCGCCCGCCATGGGTAAAGATCTCCCATTTGCCGTCACCGACCTGCTTGGCATCGATCGCCACCACAATGCACTGCGAGCCAAAACGCTCAGCCGCCTGACGCACAAACTCGGGATTATTGACCGCTGTGGTGTTGATACCGACCTTGTCGGCCCCGGCATTGAGCATGCGACGAATATCGCTCAGCTCACGGATACCGCCACCGACCGTCAGCGGAATAAAGACCTGACTCGCCACCTCTTCGACCACGTGCACCATGGTCTCGCGTTCATCTGAACTGGCGGTAATATCGAGAAAGACCAGTTCGTCTGCGCCCTGCTCGTCATAGCGACGCGCCACCTCAACCGGATCACCGGCATCAAGGATATCAACAAACTGCACCCCTTTAACCACTCGGCCCTCATCGACATCGAGACAGGGGATAATGCGTTTTGCGAGGCTCATGCTAGACCTGATTGGCTATACGTAATTGACTATTCAGGGAATGCTTATTTGGCAAAGGTGTCTGCCAGCTGCTGACACTCGGCAAAATCAAGCGCATCTTCGTAGAGCGCGCGACCAATGATCGCCCCCATGATCCCTTCTTCCGAAACCGCACCCAATGCACGAATATCATCCATCGTACTAACCCCGCCGGAAGCAATGACCGGGATCGTAATCGCCTGCGCCAGCGCCACAGTGGACTCAACATTGACGCCTCCCATCATGCCATCACGACTAATGTCGGTATAGATAATCGCCTCAACGCCATCGCGCTCAAAGTGCTGCGCAATGTCGATCACATCGTGGTGCGACAACTTTGACCAACCATCAATAGCCACCTTGCCGTTTTTGGCATCAAGCCCAACAATAATATGCCCAGGAAAGGCGCTGCATGCATCACCGACAAAATGCGGCTCATTAACGGCGCTGGTACCGATAATCACATAACTAACCCCCGCTTCCAGATAGGCCTGGATGGTATCTTCATCACGAATACCGCCACCGACCTGGATCGGCAGATCAGGATAGGCATCGGCTATTTCATGAATCACACTGGCATTTTTAGGCTCGCCTTCAATCGCGCCATTGAGGTCGACGATATGCAGACGTCTTGCTCCTGCTTCGGCCCAACGCCCGGCCATCGCAACCGGGTCATCGGAAAATACCGTATCGTCATCCATCCGCCCCTGACGCAGGCGCACACATTTCCCATCCTTAAGATCAATAGCAGGTATCATTAACATGATTGTTCCTCAAACAAATTGGCTATAGTAGTGGTCATTAATTACTTCCGTCCCAACTCAGAAAATTCGACAACAGCGCAAGCCCTGCGTGTTGACTCTTTTCCGGATGAAATTGTACTGCAAAGATATTTTCCTGATCGATCACCGCGGTAAAATCAAAACCATACGGCGTCGTCGCGCTCACCACCGCTTCACTGGCAGGGGCCACATAATAACTATGTACAAAATAGAAACGGCTATCCTGCGCAATGCCTTGCCACATCGGGTGTGATTTCACTTGATGCACCTGATTCCAGCCCATATGCGGCACCTTCAGTCCATTGCTAGCGGGGATTGTCCGTAGTTGATCGGCAAAGTGACGCACCTCGCCAGGGATGATGCCCAGCGCTTCGGTACCACCATTCTCCGCACTACTATCAAGCAATGCCTGCATGCCGAGACAGATCCCCAGAAAGGGTTTATTACGCACACTCTCTCGGATCACCTCATCCAGTCCGAGGCGCTTGAGTTCGCTAATACAGTCCTGCAATGCGCCAACCCCTGGCAGCACCACTCGATCGGCCCGCAATACGGCCTCTGCCTCGTGGGTAACGATCACTCGACTACCGCCACTAACATGTTCTAACGCCTTCGAAACAGAACGGATGTTGCCCATTCCATAGTCAATGACTGCGACTGTTGCCATACTACTTTCCCAAACCTCTACATATGTTGATCAATCTGATGTGCATCACTCAAACCAGATCACAGATGTCCTTTGGTTGATGGCAGGATACCGGCCATGCGTGGATCGGCCTCAACGGCCACTCGCAGGGCGCGTCCAAAGGCTTTAAAGATCGTTTCAGCAACGTGATGTGCATTCTTGCCACGCAGACTATCGATGTGCAGTGTCACTTGCCCGTGATTGACAAAACCATTGAAAAACTCCAGCAGCAGGTCGACATCAAAATCACCGATGCGGGCACGTGGATAATCGACGTGATACTCAATCCCCGGACGCCCGGAGAGATCGATCACAACGCGTGACAGCGCTTCATCGAGCGGCACATAGGCGTGCCCATAACGACGAATGCCCTGCTTATCGCCCAGCGCCTGGGTCAGTGCCTGCCCGAGCGTGATGCCGACATCCTCGACCGTGTGATGAGCATCGATGTGCAGATCGCCATCGGCCTTGACGTCGAGGTCAATCAAGCCGTGACGTGCCACCTGATCAAGCATGTGGTCAAGAAACGGGACACCAGTTTCAAAGTTTGAGACGCCGGTTCCATCAAGATTGATGGAAATCGTGATGCGGGTTTCTAAAGTATTGCGGCTGACTGTGGCCCTACGCGCAGTCATCTATCTTCTCCTTACAAGCTGCGTTCATCACAACTTAGTGTTAAGCATACTCTTATCTGCCTGCTGAGAAAAGCAACAGAAACGTGATCTATTCACCTGTATGCGTGGTTACCAGATTATTTAACGGGTTATTTAACGGTTATCCTCATGTAATCATTAAGGCAACTATTCAGTCATCCTTGATACGATATTCAGCAGAACGGGCATGCGCCGTGAGTCCTTCGCCTCGTGCCAGTACAGAGGCGGTCTTGCCCAACTTCGAGGCACCTTGTGCCGAACACATGATCAGGCTGGAACGCTTCTGAAAGTCGTAAACACCCAACGGCGATGAAAAACGTGCCGTACGTGAGGTCGGCAACACATGATTGGGGCCCGCACAGTAATCACCAACGGCTTCTGCGGTATAACGTCCCATGAAGATCGCACCGGCGTGGCGAATCTTTGTCGTCAACGCCTGTGGGTCTTCGACCGACAGTTCCAGATGTTCCGGGGCGACGATGTTTGAAACCTCGGCGGCCTGCTCGAGATCAGCCACCTTGATAAAGGCCGCACGTGCCTTCAACGAGTGGCGGATAATCTCAGCACGCTCCATCGTCGGCAGCAGACGCTCGATACTCGCCTGTACCGCATCAAGGTGTGCCTCATCAGGCGAAACCAGAATCGACTGCGCATCTTCATCATGCTCAGCCTGTGAAAAGAGATCCATCGCGATCCAGTCGGGGTTGGTCTCACCATCGCTAATCACAAGAATCTCGGAAGGACCTGCAATCATATCGATACCGACATTGCCAAACACCATTCCCTTGGCGGTCGCAACATAAATATTACCGGGGCCGACGATCTTGTCGACCTGCGGGATCGTCTCTGTACCATAGGCGAGTGCCGCCACCGCCTGTGCGCCCCCAATAGTAAAAACGCGATCAACACCCGCAATGTCTGCCGCCGCCAGCACCATATCATGCACGATATTATCAGGCGTCGGCACCACCATAATCAGCTCCGCAACACCCGCCACCCTGGCCGGAATGGCGTTCATCAATACCGAGGATGGATAGACGGCTTTACCTCCGGGAACATAAAGCCCCACGCGATCCAGCGGCGTCACCTGCTGCCCAAGTAACGTGCCATCGGCCTCGGTATAAGACCACGACGCCATCTTCTGATGTTCGTGATAGGCATATAGACGTTCAGCCGCCAGCTCCAGCGCCTGGCACTGTTTAGCATCCACCGTCTCACGTGCGGCTTTAAGGCGTGACAGCGGGATCTCCAGCGCTCCCATATCCGCAGCGGTGAGGCGATCAAAACGGTTGGTGTATTCCACCACTGCGGCATCGCCACGTTGGCGCACATCGGCGAGGATGTCACGCACGGTCTGGTTCACCGCATCGTCTGAAACGCTCTCCCACGCCAGACGATCATCGAGCTGACTTCTAAAATCGGACGCAGCAGCATCCAGACGTACTATCTTAACCACGGGCCACCTCCATTAAGTCACACTGCAAGCAGGCTGAATTCTCAATAATAATCATTGGGATATTAACCTTTTTGGGCAACCGCCTCGGCAATCAGATCGATGTAACGCTTAACGCGCTCATGCTTCATCTTCATCGACGCCTTGTTGACGATCAGGCGTGAACTGACATCGGCGATGTGATCCATCGGCACCAGACCGTTAGCCTTCAAGGTATTACCGGTATCGACGACGTCAACAATGCGATCTGCCAGCCCCACAATCGGTGCCAGTTCCATCGCGCCGTAGAGCTTGATGATCTCGACCTGCTTGCCCTGCTCGGCAAAGTAGCGTTTAGCGGTCTCGACATATTTGGTCGCAATGCGCATGCGGCTCTCATCGACAACGCCATCTTCAGGCCCAGCGACCATCATGCGACATTTGGCAATTTTCAGATCAAGCGGTTCGTAGAGGCCGTCACCGCCATATTCAACTAACACATCTTTGCCGGCCACGCCCATATCGGCAGCACCGTATTCAACAAAGGTCGGCACATCAGAAGCACGAATCACCACCAGCTTCACATCATCGAGGTTAGTATCAAGAATCAGTTTGCGGCTGGTGGTTGGGTCATCGGCCGGAATAATGCCGGCATGCGCCAGCAGCGGCAGGGTCTCCTTAAAGATACGCCCTTTCGACAGGGCGATGGTAATCGTTGCACTCATTTCATTAACTCGTCAGTGCAAGCTTCTCTTCAATGCAATCGTACCCACGATCGATGTGATAGATACGATCAACGACCGTATCACCCTCGGCGACTAACCCTGCCAATACCAGACTGGCAGAGGCGCGCAGATCGGTCGCCATCACGGGCGCACCGACTAACTTTTCGACGCCGATACAGACCACAGTATTACCCTCCAGTCTCAGATTGGCACCCATACGTTGTAACTCCGGCACATGCATAAAACGATTTTCAAAGACTGTTTCGGTGATGGTTCCCGTGCCTTCTGCCACTGAATTCAACACTGTAAACTGCGCCTGCATATCGGTCGGGAATGCCGGATATGGCGCAGTCCTGATATCCACCGCCTTGAGCTGCCTGCCCTCCATGTCGAGCTCTATCCAGTCTTCACCGGTGGTGATCTTTGCACCCGCCTCCCGTAACTTCGCCAGTACCGCATCGAGAATATCGGGGCGGGTATCACGCACACGCACTTTGCCACCCGCAATCGCGGCACCTACCAGATAAGTACCCGTTTCAATACGATCAGGCAATACCGCATAACGTGTGCCCCCGAGACGCTTAACCCCTTCAATCGTGATCGTGTCGCTGCCAGCACCACTGACCTTTGCCCCCATACTATTGAGACAGTTTGCGAGATCAACCACTTCTGGTTCACGCGCGGCATTTTCAATTACGGTAGTCCCTTCCGCTAATGTCGCCGCCATCATGATATTCTCGGTACCCGTTACGGTGACAATATCCATAAAGATACGTGCACCCTTCAGACGTCCGGCCCGCGCTCGAATATAGCCGCCTTCAACGGTAATTTCCGCCCCCATCGCTTCAAGCGCGTGAATATGCAGATCAACGGGTCGAGTACCAATCGCACAACCACCTGGCAGCGAGACATCGGCCTCGCCAAAGCGTGCCAACAATGGGCCAAGCACCAGAATCGAGGCGCGCATCGTCTTCACAAGCTCATACGGCGCATGGAAATTAGTGATGCCCGAGGCATCTGCCTCTACTTCCATATTATCGCCCAGACTGAGAATCACCCCCATGCGACCCAGTAGCTCCATCGTGGTGGTAATATCGTGTAGATGAGGTACATTACATACCGTCACTGGCTCATCGGCAAGCAACGTCGACACCAAAATCGGTAGCGCAGCATTTTTTGCACCGGACATGCGGATTGCGCCATCAAGCTGCGTACCACCGGTAATTATCAGTTTATCCATTATTAATCTTTGTTAAGTCGTCATAGAAATGAAACGGACAGCGTCCAAGATTCGGTTGCGATCCCAATCAGGATCCAGTTTCGACCCTGTTACGATCAAAGTACCCTGCGTTTCTGCGCTTCTTCCCACTGCCCAGGGGTGTAGGTCTTCATTGACAGCGCATGGATCGCCGCGTTTTCAATATTGTCGCCCAATGTGGCATAGACCATTCGATGTTGTTGCAACATACCCTTGCCGTCAAAGGCCTCACTAATGACAATCGCCTCAAAATGAGAACCGTCACCGCTCACGCTGACCTGGCTATCAGGCATTCCTGCCTCAATCATCTTTTTTATTTCATCAATTTGCATCATCAATCTCTATCAGCAGCCGCAAATTTACTCGCGTACTGCCATTGTTTAGGGTCAAAATATGGCGCTATGGTACCAGAAATTGCTACGAAACGAGATGATTCGCGCTACTAGAAGCGCTTTAAGCACAAACAATTCAGATTATGATGGGGCATCCGGCAACGATAACACCCCTTCGAGGCCACTCAAGTGAGCCAGTGCCAACATCTGTGTCGGGATATTAAGAAAGTTAATTTCAACACCCTGAGCGCGAGACTCTCGCATCCACTCTACCAGCAAGGCCAGTCCTGCGCTATCGGTACGGCCGACCCCTTGCAGGTCCATCGTGACACCAGCGCTCACCTCAGCAGACGCGGTATGACTCGGCAATATACACTGAGCTTCGCGTAACAATCCCGGCACACTGGAAAAACTCAGTTCACCGCTAAGCAGAAACACTCCATCGTTGCGCAACTCAATTCGCGGCTTGATGGCGCTACTGGCCATTGCGCGCATCCTGATTGCGCTTTTGCAACTGAGCAATCAAACCATCAATCCCGTTCAATTTGCGAATCTCGCTGGAAAAGGTAGTACGGTAGTTCAGCACCAGGCTAACAGCATCGATCTTGACGTTATAGACCTTCCATTCACCGTCCTTGAGATGCAGACTATAGTCTATCGGTATCGGGAAGCCACCTTTCTGGTCGATCTCAGTCCTGACCACCACATCGCCTTTATCCTTCCCCTCTCGAAAGGGCAGATAGTTAACCTCCTGACCAGAATAATCCATCATCGCGGTAGCATAGGTGCGTACCAGCAGAAAGCTAAACTCCTTGATAAACTGTTCGCGCTGCGCCTCACTCGTTTTGCGCCAATGCTTACCCAGCACGAGTCGTCCCATGCGATCAAAGTCAAAGTGCGGCAACACAACACCCTCGACCAACTCATAGATATAGACTGGCTGCGCCTCAATCTTCTTTCGATCAGCCTCTATCAACGAAAGCATCTTGCTGGTGGTGTCCATCACCAGCTGCTGCGCTGGTGCATTGGCCCCAGCGACACTGATCGGCAACAGGGCAAAAAGCCACAGAGAGAGAATAAGAGGTAAGCGCTTCATAAATAATCTCCGGTCACATAACGCAGCTGTGCTACGTGCATATTATAGTCGTTCACCGCCATCAGGTAATCGCTGTAGACTAGCACGTACCCCTGAAATGCGGCCATTACCGCCTCTGAATCTTCGAGTCCCGCCTCAAAATCGACGTAGCGACTCACCATCCAGCGACGTGCAGAACGGCTCCCCTGTTTCAACTCGGTGACTGCCTTGTAGTGCCCCTGCACATTGTAATACTGCTCTGCAACCTGAAATGGGATCCCCTGCTGCGCAAATGAAGAACGTTCGACCAGCGCCGCTAGCTCCGCATTCGCCCCCGCCACTTCGGCCGCCTGTACACCGTCGGCCCAGTCCCATTTAATCCCAATCAGCGGGGTTGCGCCATAATCGTTGAATGGATCGTAAACATGGGGATTTTCTAGCTTATCTCGCCTTGGGGCATAGGACGCGGCACCTGCAATCCCGGCGTAGATATTGGGAAGATTGGCCGAACGATGCGCCGCCACCAGTGAACGCCGTGCCTGCAACCCCGCCTCCAGCTGCATCATCTCGGGACGTCGCTCCAGCGCCCTGTGCTGCAAGGCCTCAAGCGTCTCCAGCGGCAGATCCACCGGACGGATCCGGCTATCGGCCAGTTCAAGCTCAACATCGCTGCCAATACCGGTCAACATCTTCAACCCGGCCAATGCAATCGCTTCCACAGACTCCGCCTTTGCATAATAACGCCTCACCAGTGCGAGACCACTCTGCAACGCATACAGATCGGCCTGTCGCACATCACCGCTATCATTTTCAAGCCAGCGCTCCACCAGTTTCAGAGCCTTCTGCACACGCCCTTCAACATCTTCAAACAGATAACGGGTATCACGCGCCGCCAGATAACCGTAATAGGCGCGTGTCACATCGATCACAGTGTCGGCACGCTGAATGCGTACATCTTCTTGCTTGACTGCAATGTTGCCCTTGGCAGCATCTGCAAAGTGCCCGATTTTGCCAAAGGTGTAGAGTGGCTTGATGATGCTGAAACGCACCGAACTCCAGCTGGTCACGCCGCTATATTCATGTTTATCAGCACGCGGGGTAGTGCCATCGGCGGCAAAGAAACCGCCATCTATCTTGGTGGTCAAACCAACAAAGGCGTTGACATCCACACGGGTGTCATCACTGCCCTCAGCCTTCTGCAATAATGCACGTGCAGCATCAACCAGGCGCTGCCGCTCGTCAATGCGTGGATCACTCTCCAACGCACGCTCGACCGCGTCATCAAGCGACAACGATGTTGTAGGCGTCGACTCATCGGCGCACACCAGTGAGCTACCTGCAATGCTCACTGCAATAAAACACCATAAGCGCTTAGCAACCATTATTCAGCCGCTCCTCCTTCTGATGCCTTGCTGAAGAGAAATTGGCCGATGATCTGCTCCATTACCATCGCCGACTGGGTCAGGCTTATTTTGTCGCCATCTTTCAAAAACAGCTCTTCACCCCCCGGTTCAAAACCGATGTACTGCTCACCGAGCAGGCCTGAGGTAAAAATGCTTGCCGAGGTGTCGGTCGGCAGGCGATTGTATTTGGGATCAATCATCATTGTCACCACCGCCTCATAATCTTCCTGATCAAAGTCGATCGCTGACACGCGGCCGATACGCACACCGCCGATACTCACCGCCGACAGTACCTTCAGCCCGCCTATATTCTCAAACTGCGCCTTAACCTCATACCCCTCGACATCAGAAAATGCGTTGAGATTGCTCACCTTCATCGCCAACATAAAGAGCGCGGCCATTCCCGCAGCAACAAAGATTCCCACCAGGGTCTCTACTAATCTTGTGTTTTGCATTGCAATACTCCTTATACCTCGCCAAACATCTATACTTCACCAAACATCAGGGCGGTCAAAACAAAATCGAGCCCCAGCACTGCCAGTGAGGCGTAGACCACGGTACGGGTAGTGGCACGACTCACCCCTTCTGAGGTCGGCACCGCATCATACCCCTCAAACACCGCCACCCATGTCACCACAACGCCAAAAACGATACTCTTGATCACGCCGTTCATAATGTCTTCATTAAAATCGACACGACTCTGCATCTGTGACCAGAAGGCACCCTCATCGACACCGAGCAACCCAACACCCACAAAGTAACCACCCATCACGCCAACCGCGCTAAAAATGGCGGCCAGCAGCGGCATCGACAACACCCCAGCGACAAAACGTGGGGCGATGACTCTCTTTAACGGATCAACCGCCATCATCTCCATCCCGGACAGCTGCTCGGTTGCCTTCATCAGGCCGATTTCAGCAGTCAATGCGGAGCCTGCACGCCCGGCAAACAGCAGCGCTGCCACCACCGGACCCAGTTCACGCACCAACGACAGCGCCACCATCACACCCAGTGACTCTTCCGCGCCAAAATCAACCAACGTATTGTAACCCTGCAGCCCCAGCACCATGCCGACAAAGAGTCCGGCGACGACAATGATCACCAACGACAACACGCCGACGGAGAAGAGCTGCTGAATCAGCAACCGCAGGCGCAACAGCAGCGAGGGTACCCCCGCGAGCACCGCAAACAGAAAGAGATGTGCACGCCCCAGGCGCTGAAACGCCGTCAACGCACCGTGACCCAACTGCTGAAAGGTGTTCATCGTCCGCCCCCGCGCGACAACAACTCTTCGGCATAGTCGCCTGCCGGGTAATGAAACGGCACCGGGCCATCCGGCATCCCCTGCATAAACTGGCGCACCCACTCAGATTCAGACTGATGCAACTCATCCGGCGTTCCCTGCCCCACCACGACGCCTTGCGATAGCACATATATATAGTCAGCAATCTGCGAGGCCTCGGCCACATCGTGCGAGACAATGATACTGGTCAACCCTAGCACCTCGTTCAGATCGCGAATCAGCTTCACCAGCACCCCCATTGAGATTGGATCCTGCCCGGTAAACGGTTCGTCGTACATGATCATCATTGGGTCAAGCGCAATCGCACGCGCCAGCGCCACCCGTCGCGCCATGCCACCCGACAACTCACTCGGCATGAGTCGCTGCGCACCGCGCAATCCGACCGCCTCAAGCTTCATCAACACCAGATCACGTACCATCGTCTCTGGCAAGGCGGTGTGTTCACGCAGGGGAAAGGCAACATTATCGAACACTGAAAGATCCGTCAGCAGTGCACCGCTCTGAAATAACATCCCCATGCGCTTGCGCAGTTCGAACAGTTCGCGTCGTGATAGACGAGGCACCTCATGCCCATCGACGTGAATAGTGCCGGCAGAGGGTCGGATCTGGCCACCGATCAGACGTAGCAACGTCGTCTTGCCGGTACCGCTCGGCCCCATGATGGCAGTCACCTTGCCGCGTTGCAGATCAAGGTCGATGCCGTCGAAGATCACCCGCGAACCGAAATGAAAGGTCAGTCCGCGCGCCTCTACCAGATTATTATTTTTATCCATCATGGAGGTCCGATCAGATTATGAGCAGATGATTTTTATCGGTTATGTCCCAGCAACGGTCATCGCATCGATCAGCAACGAGCCACACTTGATATTGCCACGATGGTCTACATCATTGCCCACCGCCTGTAACTGCATGAACATATCGCTGAGATTACTCGCAATCGTGATCTCATCAACCGGATAGGCTAGCTCACCATTTTCGACCCAGAAACCGGCCGCGCCGCGTGAGTAGTCACCGGTCACCGTATTGACACCCATGCCGAGCAGTTCTGTCACCAGCAGGCCTGTGCCCATCTCGCGCAATAGTCCCTGCTGGTCATGCGCCCCCGGCTCAATCAGTACATTATGCACACCACCCGAGTTACCGGTACTGGCCATGCCAAGTTTACGGGCGGAATAACTATCAAGCACATAGCCCTGCAATACCCCATCACGTACCAGATCACGCGCATAGGTTGCCACCCCTTCACTATCGTATGGCGCACTGCCCAGCACCTTCTTCATATGCGGTCGCTCATGAATATGGACAAATTCAGGGAAGATCTGCTCGCCAAGCTTATCCAGTAGAAATGAAGACTTACGATAAAGATTGCCACCCCGGATCGCAGAGATCATATGCGACACCAGACTGCCTGCCACATCCGCAGCAAACAGCACCGGTACCTTACAGGTATCAATGCGCCGACCTCCCAGACGCTGCAATGTTCTCGCGGCGGTCTTTTTACCAATCTCGGCGGCTGCTTCAAGGTCACGTCGATCACGTGCGACTGAATACCAGTAATCTCTCTGCATGCCATTCTCATCTTCGGCGATCACACTACAACTCATGCTGTGACGCGAAGTCGAATAGCCGCCCATAAAACCGTGGCTATTGGCATAGACACGTGTCCCCTCATGACTGGAGAGACTCGCGCCTTCAGAATTTGAAATCTGCGGGTCAAAACTGCGCGCGGCATCTTCACACTCTTTGGCGAGCTCGATCGCCGTTTCGGGAGAGACATCCCAGGGGTAATAGAGATCAAGATCAGGGATCTCCGTTGCCATACGGTCGGCGTCGGCCAGTCCCGCATAAGGATCTTCCGCGGTAAATTTTGCGATGCTACACGCGGCGCGTACCGCATCTTCCAGTGCCGACGTCGAAAAATCAGCCGTACTCGCCGTCCCTTTTCGCTTATCAAAATAGACGGTAACGCCGATCCCTTTGTCTTTATTAAACTCAATCGTCTCGACCTCGCCAAGACGCACATTAATCGACAGACCAGACTCCTCACTCAGTGCCGCTTCTGCGGCTGTCGCCCCTTGCGCCTTTGCCAGTTGCAACACCTGGGCAGCGACCGACTCCAATGATGCCTGATCCTTCAATATATCACGCGCCTTTGCAATATCCCCGCTCATACGCTGGTACCTCCAACGGTGAGGCCATCGATCAGCAATGTTGGCTGCCCCACACCGACCGGCACACTCTGCCCCTCTTTACCGCAGGTCCCCACTCCCGCATCAAGTGCGAGATCATCACCGACCATCGTCACACGCTGCAGCACATCGGGGCCATTGCCAATCAACGTCGCGCCTTTTACTGGGTAGGTCACCTTGCCGTTTTCAATCATGTAGGCCTCACTGGCAGAAAAGACAAACTTGCCAGAGGTGATATCCACCTGCCCGCCACCAAAGTTGACCGCATAGAGGCCGTTGTCGACCGATGCGATGATCTCTTCCGGTGCATGCTGGCCCGGCAACATATAAGTATTGGTCATGCGTGGCATCGGCAGATGCGCGTAAGATTCACGGCGACCATTGCCAGTGGATGCAACGCCCATCAGGCGCGCATTGAGCTTGTCCTGCATATACCCCTTGAGCACACCCTTTTCGATCAACACAGTATTCTCGGACGGCATCCCTTCATCATCGATATTCAATGAACCGCGACGATGCGCCAGCGTGCCATCGTCAACCACGGTGCAGAGATCGGAGCCAACACGCTCACCGACGCGTCCCGAGAAGGCTGAGGTCCCTTTGCGGTTGAAGTCGCCTTCAAGGCCGTGACCAATCGCTTCATGAAGTAACACCCCGGGCCAGCCTGAACCCAATACCACCTGCATCGTGCCGGCCGGTGCCTCCTCTGCCTCCAGATTAACCAGCGCCTGACGCACCGCCTCTTTGGCATAACCGAGACCGCGCTCTTCATCGATAAAATATTGGTAATCACGGCGACATCCACCTCCCGAGCTGCCCTGCTCGCGTCGTCCATCCTGCTCCACGATGACACTGACATTAAGTCGCACTAATGGACGCACATCCGCTGCATGGGTGCCATCGGTTGCGGCTAACAACACAACATCGTAGCCACCTGCAAGCGAAGCGGTCACCTGCTTGACCCTTGGATCGAGCTTACGCGCTTCGCGATCAAGCAACTCCAGCAAGTCTATCTTTGCCCGATCTCCAAGGCTTGCCAATGGATCGGTCGGCAGATAGAGGCTATGCCCTTCGGTACGCGACCATGTCTGCACCCGTTTGTCCTGCCCCTGACGCGCAATGGCTCGCGCCGCTAATGCAGCATCCTGTAGCGCTGGCAATGCAATCTCATCTGAATAGGCAAAACCACTCTTTTCACCACTCACTGCGCGGGCACCGACACCCTGTTCAACACTGTGCACACCATCAGTCACAATGCCATCTTCCAGTGTCCATGATTCGAAACGGCTCGCCTGAAAATAGAGGTCGGCATAATCAACATCGTGGCACATGATGCTGGAAAGCACCTGTTCCAGGTTATTCAACTCCAACCCACTCGGCGCCAGCATCAGCTGCTGAACGTTATCAATTGAGGAATCTATCGGAATATTCATCGCTTCACCTTGTCCTGTTGATGCATCACTCGCTTTGCCATTACTTCATCTCACAAAAAAATTTGCGATGCGATATCGACGGAAAGCTCTGGCGCGTCTGCGCAAGCCGTACCGGGTCGATCTCTGCACAGACAACACCCGAGCCATTTGACAGCCGATCTAGCACGCCGCCCCATGGATCGACAATCATGCTGTCGCCGTAGGTCTCTCGGCCATTGACGTGATAACCACCCTGAGCAGCGGCAATCACATAACTAAGGTTTTCAATCGCACGCGCACGCACCAGCGTCTCCCAGTGCGCGCGACCGGTGATCGCAGTAAATGCAGACGGCACCGCGATGATCTCTACCCCCTGATCCAGCAAAGCGCGGAAAAGCTCAGGAAAACGCAGGTCATAACAGATCGCCAGGCCGAGGCGCCCAAATGGGGTATCCACTACGACACAGTGGTCACCTGCCTCGATGGTCTGTGATTCGGTATAACTCTCACTGTTCTCCTCAAGTATCACATCAAAGAGGTGAATCTTGTCGTAACGTGCTACCTGATTACCTTCGGCGTCATACAATAGACATGCCGCGTAGACCTTGTTGTCATCAGCGGAGACGAGTGGAATCGTGCCACCGACAATCCACACGCCGTTATCCTTCGCCTGTTGTGCAATAAAACTCTGAATCGGACCATCACCTTCTGCTTCGCGCAGCGGTACCTTATCTTCTTCTGTCATCCCCATAATGGCGAAATTTTCAGGCAACACGATCAGTTCAGCGCCATCCTCAACCGCGCTCGCGATCAGTCGCTCCACTTCAATCAAATTGGCGCCAACATTGGGGCCAGAGGCCATTTGTATCGCTGCAACGCGACTCATAACGTCCTCCCATTAAACAGAGGTTTAATCATTCGCAGTTGAATCATTTCGTTAAGACCATTGAAATGGCCTGCTTGTTTTTTATTATCCACTAACACAACACTCTT
Source organism: uncultured Gammaproteobacteria bacterium (assembly GCA_945787155.1). Classification (GTDB taxonomy): domain Bacteria; phylum Pseudomonadota; class Gammaproteobacteria; order SZUA-140; family SZUA-140; genus SZUA-76. Next base: position 17,561 of record CALZHD010000003.1, read on the forward strand.
CCTTTTTTCGCTTCCGAGGAAACCTGTTCATTGCTCTGCGTCACTATCAATCGTCGTGACAGCTTCACGCGTGACAACCGGGGCTTCCCACGGCCCTTTCACACTGTATCTCACCTGTGTTACCCGATCGAGGTTTAGTAGCTTCTGCGCCAACAATATAGCGGCACCAATGCCCAAACTGCCAACCACCGCGCCCACTACCGGTAGCGATGATGCCACGTGAGGTTCTACAATCACATCCTGGTCGTAATCTTTTGCGACCAGCCCCACCCGACCGGTCATCCTGATCGACGCCGATGGCCCAACAACACTGAAGTTCGTGGTGGTCGCATCACCGCCATGGATCTCAAAATCACCTTCCATGCGATCAAAACTAAATCCTTTTTTAAACATATCGCTAAAATCAAGTGTCAACCGGCGTGGCAACGCCTGCAAACTAATCAACCCAAAGACCCGACCTGCCCCCGGCTCCACATCCAGCAGTCGACCATCTTCAACTTTGAGGTGCATATTACCATTGAGATGCGCCATCGCGAAGGCCGTCGGCGGACCCGGCCAGCGGACAATAATTCCGATATCACCCTTGCCGCCGCGGATACTGTCAGCAATATCGAGTCTTGCCAACATACCCCCAAGATCCTGACTCTTAATACTCATCTTAAATGCAGAATGCTGCTCGTCATTGGCCACCACCCAATCACCACTGATCTGTGCATTCATCAACCGTGATGAAAGCTGCAGGTGATTTACATGCAAACCGGCCCGGGTTTTTGCAGCCAACAACTTCAGACTGCCAAGTGGCTGCCCCTCATAGCTAAAATAGCGACTGTTAATATTCATTGCGGGCAAATTTTGTGGATTCATCCTGGCATCGTCCGCTTTATCACCGATATCGCCTGCGCCCTCATCTTCTACTGCCGATGGCAAAATGAGGTAATCCAGCACCATGGCCAGTGAATCGCGCTCGAAGTCTATTGGTATTTTCAGCGCACCGCCCACCAGATGATTACTAATGGTCCCCTGCCAAAGGCCCGCTGCCTGAATCAACGCAAGAGAGGTATAGTGAAACGCATAACCAAATGCCGACGCCTGCTCTATTTCCAGATTGAGCCGTCCGATCTCTACTGGCGTAGCCTCGTTACGCTTATCGGCACCGTCATCTGTTGCCTCAAAGAGCGGCATCCACTCCTCTAGCGAAAGGCGCTCAAGCTTCCCGTCCACACTGATCAACGCCTTTTCCGGCAACTCTGGCACCTCCCCCCCCAGAGTAATACCCCCTCGCTGTAACGCCATCGACTTATCAACATCGAAAATCCCACGTAGCTGCGAGCCATAATGCAGCACCACCGGCACATCCAGCTCGCGAGGAAATGCCGTCTCAAGGACAAATTTTGCAGGCTCTGCCGCATTTTTACCCAGCGGAAAGGGGAGGTCTGCTGCCATCCCTTGCAGGTCGGATGTCACCTTGAAACTTGCGCCATGTTCCGCCACGCCTTCAGAAGGTATCGTAAGCTGCGCCTGCCATACCGCCGCACCATCGACATGCTGAAGCAGTGAGTTTGACAACAGACGCCGCACATCCGCAGCAGTTGCACGGCCATCGGCAGTAATCACAGTATCCCCCCCCTGCGGTAGCGGTAGCGTCCTGGCGTGCAGCAGACTATCCATACCTAACAGCCGGGCCTGCGCCTGCTTGATTTCAATCCCCTTTTCAGAGAACTGTAGATCACCGTTCACATCCAGGATATCGACGGCGCGATCAGCCAGATAAAAATCGGCTGCCTCAAAGTGCACCACACCATTCACCTTCGCGGGTTGATTCGCTAGCGGTAATTTAAGTGAAAGATCGAGTTTACTGCGCCCGGCAGTCACTTCGACACCCTCTGCAAACGCACCAAAACGCTTATTCAAAGGGCTACGCCGTACAAAATCGAGCGTGTCACGTGCATGGCCTTGCGCCTTGCCATCAAGTTGCAACAGCGCGGGCCGGGCACGCAGGTTATCAATCCGCGCCTTTACCTGCATCACGTCCGCATCAAGACTCTTTGCGGCAACAGCGTTGATCTCCATGCTGCTACCCGCAAAGATCACTTCGGCCTCCATCTCTTCGAGCCGTGGCCACTCCGGGGCATAGTCGAGTATGCCCTCGGTGAGGTTAAAACGGATATCAAATAGCCCATCGCTATCTTCATATGGGAAACGGCGGTCGAGTGGGCCATATAAAATCACCTCTCCAGCCGAAGCATTCCCAGCGACAATGGCGCGATCAAGCCAGTCGATGGTCGCACTCGGCATGACACCAACCGGCAGATAGTGCGAGATATTAGTGATACTGGGCGCCTTGAATTGAGACAGCAACGCTATCTCCGGCGCCCCTTCACTTTTCTTAAGCGCCAACGCCAACGATACCTCTGCATCATCATTTTTCAGCTGTAGTGACCGGCTCTCAAGCTGCCATTTATCCGCTGCCTGCTGCCAATAAACATCGCCCACCAATGTTGTCATCGCAAGCGGAGCGCGAAAAAGCTTCGGGATTGAAACCGAGGCATTCACGCTGTCCAATGCAAGATAGCCACCATTATTGTCAAACCTCACCCGGCCATCTATCCCCTGACCACCTGGCAACTTACCTACTGCATTGACACCAAGGCCATCGAAACCACTGGCAACGACATAATGATAATCCTGTTTCTCTTCACGGGAAGGATCCCTGAAATGGAGATAACCTCCCCGCAGCTCACCACTCGGTGCAAACGCCTGTAGCTGCTGCCGCTGCTTTTCATTCACGACATCACTCATCATTAAGAACGCACTTAAGTCGTCAATACGAGCATAACCAAGGCGCGCTTCTATGGCTTGTTCGCCTTCAAGCCGATCGGATCTCGCCACACTTAACTGACTCGGTGGCCACATTCTGTTGTCACGACCAAGCATAAAATTGTCGATAGTGAGTGACCAGTCGCGTTTCTGACGTTTCCATGTATAACTGCCAGATACAAGATCGACCTTCATCGGAATGCGCCCACCTGCTTCATCCACTGCCATAATGGGTGTCAACAATAATTGCCTCACTGAAAGCTCACCTTCAGCACGCTGTATCACTGCATTACGCCATTCTAACCATAAACGCGTTTCGACCAGCCCATTATCCACTCGCACGCCAGCCAATGCTTGCCCTTCAAGCCACTGCGCTAACTGTAATCCAGCGCCTTCGACATAACCTTGCGCATTCCACGCTTGATCAGACTGCAAATCACTTTCGATATCCAATGCAAATGAAAGCGTGCGCCCAAATTCAAGCGGGAGCTGGGCGGAACCATCCAGTTGATGTCGATCCCCCTGATTACGTATTTCAAACGCCACATTGGAGAAGTGCAATTCGCGCCCCCCCTCTTTCAAGTCATGCCACGTTACGTCACTCGACTCAATGACCATGCGTGACTGCGAAAAAAACCAGCGCAGTAACGCTTGCTCATCCTCCAACTGACGCTGCGCCTGCTCTTCCTCACTGTCATGCTGTGATGATGCAGCCTCAAAACCTGCCACGCTGATCTTGCCGTTCTCATCACGTGTAATCACCAGCTCCACATCCGATACCACAAGGTTTTCAATTTGCAGTGCGCGATCATACAGGCTGTGCCAAAGATTGAAGCCAACGCTACCACTCTCAAAATGAAGCAGCTCGGTGTCGCCACTCAATACCTGAACCCCGTGCATCTTCAGCTGCGGCCCGGCACCATGCCAGGCGGCATTGATCGAGCGCACTTTTACCGTTGCGCCCACCGCACGACTAATCGTCTCTTCTATCTGTTGATGAAATGTACCCAGATAGGGCAATAAAATACGCGCACTGGTCACCAGCAAGGCAATCACAATAATAGTGATCGCAGTCAATGCCCAACATTTGATTAATGTGGCTCGGATCACGACGCGTTTGCTCGAAAACAAGACATGTAATTAACAAAAATCGGCTACATCAATACCACGTCAAACTGCTCCTGGGTGTAGAGTGTCTCTACCTGCAACTGGACGGGCTTACCAATAAACTCCTCCAACTCAGCGACACTGGTCGACTCCTCGTCAAGCAGCACATCTACCACCTCCTGCGAGGCGAGCACCAGAAACTTATTGGCATCAAACTGCCGTGCCTCGCGCATCAACTCGCGAAAGATTTCATAACAGACCGTCTCGCGCGTTTTCACGGATGCAGTGCCACCACAAACAGAGCACGGTTCGCACAGAATATGGCCAAGACTCTCTCGGGTCCGTTTGCGGGTCATCTCCACCAGCCCCAACGGCGATACATCACAGATAAAACTCTTAGCTCGATCGCTTGCTAACCCCTTTTCAAGCGCTCGCAATACCTGCTGTTTATGCTCAATTTCATTCATATCGATGAAATCAATAATGATGATGCCACCGAGATTACGCAGCTTCAGTTGGCGTGCTATCGCCTGCGCCGCTTCAAGATTCGTTTTAAAGATAGTCTCTTCAAGATTACGATGACCGACAAAGGCACCCGTATTGACATCTATGGTCGTCATCGCTTCGGTCTGATCGATACAGAGATGCCCGCCAGACTTAAGCTGCACAGTATGCTCCAGCGCCTTTTGTATCTCATCTTCCACTGAATAGAGATCAAATATCGGTCGCTCACCGGGATAGTGCTCCATGCGCGGCACCAACTCAGGGATAAGTCGTGTCACAAAGTCATGTGCGCGCTGGTAGGCCTCACGTGAATCAATGCGGATCTTATCGATCTGTGCTGCCGGAAAATCACGCAACATCCGCAATACCAATGGCAGGTCTTCATACAGCACCATCGAGTCTCGCGGCTTCGCCGACGGCTCTGGTTGTTGCACCGAGGCCCACAGCTTACGCAGAAATGCCATATCCTCCAGCAACTCAGCCTCCTGCACCCCTTCGGCAGCGGTGCGTGCAATGTAACCGCCCCCAGCGTCACCCACTCCACGCTCAAGAATCAAACGTAAACGCTGACGCTCCGCTTCATCCTCGATCTTTTGGGAGATGCCAATATGGTTCTCCGCAGGCATAAAAACCAGATAACGAGAAGGCATACTGATCTGCATCGTCAAACGCGCTCCCTTACTCCCCAGGGGATCCTTGATCACCTGCACCATCACCTTCTGGCCATCATGCAGCAGTGATTCGATCGCCACCTCCGGCTGTGCGCCACCATTGCCATTATCACTCTCGCCCGCTTCATTTTCGGACAACTGGATATCTGAAACATGCAAAAAAGCAGTGCGATCAAGCCCGATATCAATAAATGCCGCCTGCATGCCTGGCAACACACGGCTCACCTTGCCCTGATAAATATTTCCCACCAGACCACGTTTACAGGTGCGCTCGATATAGACTTCTTGCAACAGGCCATTTTCCACCACCGCCACACGTGTCTCCTGCGGCGTCACATTCACCAGTATTTCATCACTCATTGGCTATTTTTCCATCAAAGCAGCTAACTATATATATGTAACCAATGGAGTTTACCCCTTTTAAGCCCAATAAACATGCTCAGTAAGGGAGACACAGGACTATTCAGCCTCATTAGTATTAAAAATTGGTAGCTGAACAACAAAATCACGCAGCAAAGCCGCAGTTTCAAACAGTGGCAACCCCATCACCCCAGAATAACTCCCCTCAAGCCGCTCGATAAACATCGCTGCACAACCCTGAATGCCATAACCGCCCGCTTTATCCACAGGCTCACCACTCTGCCAATAGGCGTGAGCCTCTTCATCACTGATGTCACGAAAGGTGACATGACTGACACTGAGCCGGCTCTCTTCAGCCGTCGCATTCACCAGCGCCACAGCGCTGATCACCAGATGCGTCCGTCCGGCAAGACGCCGCAGCATCCGCCGTGCATCCTTCTCATCTCGCGGTTTGCCTAAAATTTCGCCATCAATCACCACAGCGGTATCCGCCCCCAGCACCGGCCGGTCGACAACAGACAGACTCTCTCGCCCCGCACGCGCCTTCTCTAACGCCATCCGGGTGACATACAACTCTGGAGACTCGCCACTATGCGGTGTCTCATCGACATCAATCAAGATCACCTCATGAGCCATGCCGAGCTGCCACAATAAAGCTCGTCGACGTGGGGACTGGGAAGCAAGATAAATCAAGGCGTTATTCATGAAAATAAGATACTAGAGAAAAGGATCAAGGGATACCGTCAGCATAGCCCCAATTCACAGACATGCACTACCGTCTGTGTGTGCCAACAAAACAGAAATGAAACGTCAAAAAACTGTCAACTACTTGGAAACTAATAAAAACTTATCATCTGACGATAGCTAATACATAACAAAATTGACGGAAACACTATTGTCAGCAGCACATGATCTATCCTGACATCGACTTACCATAAAAATGACATTTTGAACGACTGATCAATATCAGAAAACATAAACAATCATGCAAAACAACAGTCACATCGAATATTCGTCCAACATACAGATATGGACCCCCCTCCGTCTGCTAAACCTATATCGAATCACGCTCGCAGGCCTTGCCACCATACTCTGCTACTCTGATGCAGTCCCCTACCCATTAGGGTCAAGCAACTTCCTGTTTTTTTACGTCACCAGCATTATTTACCTGATAGTTGGTCTATTAAATATCATCACCATCAAACGACAGGCCCCCCTGTTTGAATACCAGATTTACGCTCATGTTTTTATCGACATCATCATCATCACCCTGTTAATGCAGGCAAGTGGCGGTATTAGCAGCGGAATGGGAATATTATTAGTGATTGCTGTCGCGGCAGGAAGCCTCCTGATCGTTGGGCGCACCGCAATCATTTTCGCATCAGTCGCAACCCTTGCTGTGCTGACAGAGCAGATCTACGCTCACTGGAGCAGACCGCTACTGGAAGTCAATTACACCCAGGCAGGCTTACTTGGTGCTAGTTTTTTCGCGACAGCCATCCTTACACAGGCACTTGCAAGAAGGCTACGCGAGAGTGAGAACCTTGCAGAGAAACGTGGCGTTGACCTCGCCAACATGGCGCAACTGACTGAATACATTATTCAGCGCATGCAAACAGGCATTCTGGTCATCAATCACAACAAACACATTCGCCTCATCAACGCCTCAGCCTGTCACCTGCTAGAAGCACAGACGCAGTCTGCTATAAAGACAACCAGCGACCTTCCTACCAGTCTGACAGCACAAATCGAACATTGGTGGACTCACCCAGATGATGAACCTAAAGCATTCAAATCATCAGACACTGCGATCAATATAATGCCGCGTTTTGCCCGTCTGGGAGAGGAAATAGATGCTGGCACGCTGATTTTTCTTGAGGATATGGCGGCAGTCGCACAGCAGGCGCAACAATTAAAACTTGCATCACTTGGCGGCCTCACTGCCAGTATTGCACATGAAATTCGTAACCCGCTCGGCGCCATCAGCCATGCTGGACAACTGCTCGCCGAAACGCCTCAGTTACCCAAAAGTGAAAAACGCCTCACTGAGATCATTCAGCAGCATTCCCAGCGAATCAATACTATTATCGAAAACATCATGCAACTCAACAGGCGAGATCGCTCTAATCCTGAGGAGATCGACCTCAATCAATGGCTCGCATCATTCGTCGACGACTTCTATCTTAATGAAGAGGTACTACGCACCCAAATACACCATAGCCTGCCTGAAGAGATCAACATCATTCGCTTTGATGCTAGCCAGCTACACCAGGTTTTATTCAACCTTTGTCAAAATGGATTACGCCATGGCGATCAAAATGGAACGCCACAACTTTGGCTACAGGGCGGGCTCAACATAGAGTCGAACAGCCCCTATCTTGATGTTATCGACAATGGCAAGGGCATCGACCCTACGCTTGCAGAACATATCTTTGAACCCTTTTTCACCACGGCAACAAACGGCACAGGGCTGGGGCTATATATCTCTCGCGAACTATGCGAGTCTAACCAGGCCCACCTTAACTACATATCAATCCTCGATGGCGGCGGCTGCTTTCGCATCACCTTTGCCGACCCAAGACGACGACAGGTAATCTAGTGCTCTATCCCCGTGATAATTACGGATTCAGCGCCCCTGTGGCGTTTCGCAGCAAGGCACAGTGCGAAAGCAATGGCCATTCCCTTGTCGAGCACTGCAAAGTAGTTGTGGAATGTTATAGGGACGCCCTTCGGGTTAACTTGTCAACGCCCACGGACTGCGTTCCACCTCTTGACGAGGGAGCACTATTGTTCGCGAGGCGCACCTTGCCGTGAACGTTGACAAGCTAACTGAACTCGTAATTATCACATGGATAGAGCACTAATATGAATCAACCTACCGCACTGGTCGTCGATGACGAACCCGATATCCGCGAATTACTGGAACTCACCCTGCTACGCATGGGGATCGACTGCTATACAGCGGCATCTGTGACGGCAGCCAAAGCGGTATTGCTGCAACATCCCGATGTCGATCTCTGCCTCACCGACATGAAACTCCCGGATGGCAATGGCATCGACCTCGTACAGTATATACAGGATCGCTACCCCGAGATCCCCTCAGCCGTCATCACAGCACACGGCAACATGGAGTCTGCGGTACAGGCGCTTAAGGCGGGTGCATTCGATTTTGTCTCCAAGCCAGTGGACCTCGGCATGCTGCGCACGCTGGTCACTACCGCACTAAAACTCAGCCCCAAAAACCAGACGACCAAACAGGAAGCCGCGCTCACACTACTGGGTGAATCCGGCGCCATTGAGAGCACTCGCGCCACCATCGCTAAACTTGCTCGTAGCCAGGCCCCAGTGCATATTAACGGCGAGTCAGGTACCGGCAAAGAGCTCGCTGCACGCCTGATTCACGAACAGAGCGCTCGCGCAGACAAACACTTTATACCGGTCAACTGTGGCGCAATTCCCGAAGCGCTAATGGAAAGCGAATTCTTCGGCCACAAAAAAGGAAGCTTTACAGGTGCCACCACGAACAAGGACGGCCTCTTTCAGGCCGCCGATGGCGGCACGCTGTTTCTCGATGAAGTGGCCGACCTGCCACTTCACATGCAGGTCAAACTCCTGCGCGCCATCCAGGAGAAAGCGGTACGCCCCATCGGCGAACATCAGGAGATCAACATCGATGTACGCATTCTCAGCGCCACTCACAAGGATCTCGCGCAGCTAGTCAAGGAAGGAAAATTCCGTCAGGATCTTTTCTATCGTATCAACGTCATCGAGCTCCATATCCCGGCATTAAGAGAACGATCTGATGATATCCCGCTGCTCATCACCCATATATTGGAACGGCTTGCCGTCAATGAAGGGGGCAATACGCCATCACTACATGATGAGGCACTGACAGCACTGCTTAACTACGATTTTCCAGGTAATGTACGGGAATTGGAAAACATTCTGGAACGGGCCATGACCCTGTGTGAAGGCAGCAGTATCCGAACGGAAGATCTACAGTTGATTCATCACACGCCTCAGATGCAGATCACTAGCACCACTCCCCCAACGACGCCTTCAGGCAAAAATAGGCCACTCGACCCCCTGCTCGGTGATATCGAAAAGGAAACCATCGTAAAGGCACTGGAACAGGCCAAATACAATAAGACCGCCGCAGCCAAACTGCTCGGCATCTCATTTGGCGCATTGCGCTATCGTATGAAAAAGCTGGGGCTATGAATTGTCGCCAGCACATATCGCCATACAAACCGGCACCAACTGCGCTTTAAGCACAGATTCTGTTCAAAATGCGCACCCTGACAACCATGAGATCACATAGCCGTGCCATTATAAAGCTCTGTAAATCAGTGCTATTCTGTGACCTCCGTCACAAAATACAGGCAAAAACAGATCGCACAGCCCGTCTACTACAAAAAACTAAAGTTTGGCACGGTGCATGCAGATACCAATGTGCGAGGCAAGCATATCTCCGGTATATGGAGAACAAGAGCAACGCCAGAAAAGCTAAACCATTTATATACTCAGGAGAACAAATATGAAAAAAGTACAACAAGGTTTTACACTGATTGAATTGATGATCGTGGTCGCCATTATCGGTATTTTGGCCGCCATCGCGATTCCACAATTTCAGGATTATGTGACACGCGCCAAATTCCAGGATGGCACGGCCGCAATCTCTTCCGTCAGAACAGCAACCGCTGTCTGTATTCAAGAAAATGCAGGAGACCCAATGTCTTGTGATGATAATACTGAAATCGGTGTAGTCATGGGAACGACTGCTGCAGAAGGCGCCATCACTATCTCTCGAGGCACATTTACTGCCAGCACCAATGGTACAGGTGGCACAGCAGTATTCGTCATCACCGGCGATGCCACTCTGGGCGCTTGCGTTGTCACAGCTACTGGCACTGTCAATGCGACCGACATCAGCTGGGATTACGTAACCACTGGCACTAACTGCACAAAATCAAAAACAGGCTATGACACATAATAGCTAGTACTACCCTCCCCTCTGGCCCCCTACAGTTTCTGTAGAGGGCCATTTTTTTATATTTAGGACTCCTCTAAAACAACACCACTCATTGCTAGCAACCCGTTGTTTTTCGAATAAACGAAGAATGAACTAACAATGTGCGTCAAAGACCTGATGCCTATCGTTAGCGGTAAGTCATAAACACTTTCTAACCCCCTAAACAATTGCTGCGCATAGCCGATAGCTTTCATACGATAAGATAACTCAATTAATTCTGATAGTTATGAGTACACCAGCAACCAGTATTAACCTCAGCGGTCTCGCCAGAAAACTGGTGTTAGACGGACTGCTGGAAGAAGATAAGGCCATTGAAGCCAATGAACAGGCGAGCAAAAAAAAGACACCCCTGGTTCGCTATCTTGTAGAAAATGAAATATTAGACAGTAGCTCCATCGCTCACGCTGCCGCACAAGAATTTGGCACCCCTGTTTTCGATATCAACAGCATGGATTTAGAGATCGCAGCGACTAAGCTGATCGATCATAAAATGATCCAGAAACATAACGCGCTACCACTATTTAAGCGTGGTAATCGCCTCTTTGTCGCCGTATCTGACCCAACTAATCAGCAAGCACTGGACGAATTCAAATTCAATGTAGGCGCCAATGCCGAAGCAATTCTAGTTGAAGAAGATAAACTCGCCAAAATCATTGAACAGGTCTTAAATGAGCAAGACACCAGCATGGATGATCTTGACGACACCGATCTGGATGATATCGACATATCCGGCGGTGATGAAGATAGCATGGGAGATGATAGCGATGACTCCGAGGTAGACGATACCCCGGTAGTGCGCTTCGTCAACAAGGTATTGCTCGATGCCATCAACAAAGGGGCATCTGATCTCCATTTCGAACCTTATGAGAAGGTCTACCGGGTCCGTTTTCGTGTTGATGGCATCCTCCAGGAAGTCGCCTCCCCACCCATTTCGCTGGTAAGAAAGATTTCTGCTCGTATCAAAGTACTCTCTCAACTGGATATCTCGGAACGCCGCGTCCCTCAGGATGGACGGATGAAGATGAAGATTTCAAAGACCCGCGCGATCGATTTTCGTGTCAGCACCTGCCCCACATTGTTTGGTGAAAAGATCGTTATGCGTATTCTTGATCCCAGCAGCGCCACCCTCGGCATCGACGCACTTGGGTACGAACCAGACCAGAAAAAACTCTTCATGGACGCCATCCATAAACCTTATGGCATGGTGCTGGTTACCGGCCCAACAGGGAGTGGTAAAACGGTATCACTCTACACCGCGCTCAACATTCTCAATACCGATGACCGCAATATCTCAACCGCGGAGGATCCGGCAGAAATTAGCCTCGCGGGTATAAACCAGGTCAACGTAAACCCCAAGGCAGGACTCACCTTTCCGGCCGCATTGAAATCATTTCTACGCCAGGATCCAGACATCATCATGGTGGGTGAGATTCGTGATATTGAGACAGGGGAGATTGCGATCAAAGCGGCGCAGACAGGTCACTTTGTGCTCTCCACACTTCATACCAATGATGCACCGCAAACCTTGACGCGGCTGATCAACATGGGTATCGCACCCTTCAATATCGCCTCAGCAGTGAGTCTGATCATTGCGCAACGATTGGGACGCCGTCTGTGTAGCCATTGCAAGCAACCCGTTGATCTCCCCAAGGAAGCTCTGTTAAAAGAGGGTTTCAAGGAAGAGGAACTCGATGATCTCACTATTTATGGCCCTGTTGGATGTGATCAATGCAACGGCGGCTACAAGGGCCGTGTCGGTATTTACCAGGTCATGCCAATTTCAGAGGGCATGGGAAAACTTATCATGGAAGGCGGCAATGCAATACAACTCGCTGAACAGGCAAAAGTAGAAGGCGTCAACGATCTTCACGCTTCCGGGCTAATAAAGATCAGACAAGGTATTCTCAGCCTCGAAGAACTCAACCGAATCGTCACTGCCGACTAACCCTTAGGAAATTAAAATGGCTACTAATACTGCGAGCAAAGACACCTTTATATGGGAAGGCACCGACCGAAAAGGCACCAAGGTTAAAGGTGAAACCGAAAGTAAAAGCGCAGCGCTAGTGAAGGCAGAATTACGCCGCCAGGGTATCGTCCCAAAAAAGGTGAAGAAAAAGCCGAAACCGCTCTTTGGTGGGGCTAAGAAAGGCAAAATCACCCCCGTGGATATCTCGCTCTTCAGCCGACAGATGTCAACAATGATGTCTTCCGGCGTACCGCTGGTACAGTCTTTTGACATCATCGGAAAAGGTCATGATAACCCCGCAATGCAGACACTCATTATGGCAATAAAAGGTGACGTTGAAGGAGGCAATACCTTTGCCGATGCGCTTGCAAAGCACCCGCTTCAGTTTGACGATCTCTACGTTAATCTTGTCACTGCAGGTGAACATGCCGGTATTCTCGAAACCCTGCTCGAAAAGATCGCCACCTACAAAGAAAAAACAGAATCGATGAAGGCCAAGATCAAAAAGGCGATGTTTTATCCCATCGCCGTGGTCGTCGTCGCCTTTATCATCACCGCTATCCTTTTGATCTTTGTGGTTCCCCAATTTGAGAGTATGTTCAGCAACTTTGGCGCCGACCTACCTGCACTCACACTATTCGTCGTTAACCTGTCTGTATTTTTCCAGGCATGGTGGTGGGCAATCGTTGGTATCGCTGGCGGCTTTGTCTATACGTTAAAGGAACTAAAAAGGCGTTCAAAAAAATTCAATCATTTGTTAGATAAAGTTGTACTTAAGGCACCAATCATCGGTCCCATTATCACCAAGGCCACCATTGCCCGCTTTGCCCGCACCCTTTCTACTATGTTTGCAGCAGGTGTACCACTTGTTGAGGCTATGAACACTGTCTCAGGGGCGGCGGGTAATATCGTTTATACGACCGCTATCATCAAAATGCGTGACGAAATATCAACCGGCAACCAACTCAATGTCGTGATGAAACAGTCAGGCCTGTTCCCTAACATGGTCATTCAGATGGTCGCCATCGGTGAAGAGGCTGGCTCCATTGACAGCATGCTTTCAAAAGTGGCCGACTATTATGAAGAACAGGTAGATGATGCCGTTGATGGCCTCACCAGTCTGCTGGAACCTTTGATCATGGCCTTTCTGGGCGTCGTTGTCGGTGGACTCGTAATCGCAATGTATCTGCCAATCTTTAAAATGGGCTCTGTCGTATAATCTCAAAAAAGAATCACCAATCAACAGATCAAACCAGAGTCTGAATAAATATTATGCTACAGCTTTTTATCGACAATCCCATTGTCTTCATCGCCGTGATTGGCATTCTGGGGCTACTGATCGGCAGCTTTCTCAATGTCGTCATCCTGCGTCTACCGGTCATGATGGAAAAAGAGTGGCATGCTCAATGTAACGATCTCTTTGGAAAGCCATCCTCCACTGAAGAGGAAGATACCCCGTTCAATCTGATCACGCCCAACTCACACTGCCCAAAATGCAATCATGAGATCAAAGCGATTGAGAACGTTCCCGTTCTGAGCTATCTATTTCTCAAAGGTCGATGCAGTGATTGTGGCACGCGCATTCCGTCTCGCTACCCTATTATCGAAGCTACTACCGCACTATTATCGATAGCCGTGGCGTGGCACTTCGGCCCTACCTGGGAAGCCGCGGCTGCGCTACTGCTAACATGGGGCCTCGTCACACTCACCGTGATCGACTTCGACCACCAGCTACTCCCTGACAGTATCACATTGCCATTTTTATGGCTGGGCCTGGGAATTAGCCTTGCTGGTATCTTTACCGATGCCGAATCCGCCATCATCGGTGGACTGGCCGGCTACCTTAGCCTCTGGTCTGTCTACATTGTGTTCAAATGGACCACCGGCAAAGACGGCATGGGGCACGGTGATTTCAAACTGCTCGCGATGCTGGGCGCATGGCTGGGGTGGCAATCCCTGCTACCTATCATCCTGCTATCTTCGATGGTAGGTGCCGCAGTCGGCATCACGCTCATTGTGATACGCGGCCGAGATAGAAATATCCCCATCCCATTTGGCCCCTACCTCGCCACCGCAGGCTGGATCACGTTGCTATGGGGCGATCAAATCATTCAGTCATATTTGACAACGATGAGCATCTCACCCTAAATAGAACCTTTGTACAAACAAAGGTTCTATTTATTCTCATGCGGGCTATCTCATGTTGGTTGTAGCGCTCACTGGCGGTATTGGCAGTGGTAAAACCACCGCCTGTCAGCTATTTAAAAAATTGGGCACCCCGATCATCGATGCCGATGAAATCGCGCGCCTTCTGGTGCAGCCGGGACAACCAGCGCTCAACGAAATTGTAAAACAGTTTGGTCAATCTATCCTCACAGCTGAGGGCACCCTCAACCGTGCAAAGCTACGTCAGATAATCTTCAGCGACGTAGACAATAAGACGTGGCTCGAATCGATTCTGCATCCACGTATCCGCCAGGAAATGGCTCGCAGGATCAATGAACTCAATGCCCCTTACTGCATCGTCGCCATCCCATTACTGGTCGAGACAAACCAGATGGAGATTGCTGACCGTATCCTGGTGATAGACGCCCCTGAAACAGAACAACTCAAACGGGTGACCCTGAGAGATAATCAATCACAGGCTGAAATAGCGGAGATCATCTCGTCACAAGCAACACCCACCGCGCGCCTTGCCGTTGCCGACGATATCATCCATAACGATGGCGATCTGGAAAGGCTGCAACAGCAGGTCGAGTCTCACCACCAAAAATATCTCTCATTAGGCAAGACCGTATAACAGTCTAATTTGCCATTCTACTTAAGGTGATAGACAATGGGGTCGATAGAGCCCTTAGTGGGACGACAAAAATCCTTAATATTCAGCAGTCTGTAAAACAAAGCGAAACTCATAACTAGCTCAATCGAAAAAAATGAGGCAAATCACATACGAACAACCACTGAATGAGAGAATTCGTCTTTTTTTAAGACTGGATTTTCTTTTTCAGCAGATCGACTACACCCTGCCACGAGACTCCGCGTGGGACAGTCGCGCCACGCTCGCTTCCCTGCTGGATGTGCTAAATATATTCAGCCGCGCCGACCTCAAGACCGAGGTGATCATGGAGCTCGAGCGCATCAGTGCAGGGCTCTCTCGCCTCGAAAGCACGCCCGGTATCGATCATAAAATGCTGACTCAGTTACTGGATGAAATTGATCGCCTGGTGGACCTACTACACGGCTCTCAGGGCCAGATTGGTCATCAGCTGCGCCAAAACGAATTCCTCAGCGGTATCAAACAGCGCAGCAGCATTTCTGGCGGTACCTGTGATTTCGACCTGCCAAGTTACCACTACTGGCTAGAACGTCCGATTGCTAAACGTCAGGAAGATCTACAACAGTGGATCTCAAGGTTCGATGACATTCGCGCTGCGATCGCCCTGATCCTGAAACTCATCCGTGACAGCGCCACGTCGACCAACGAAATTGCAGAATCAGGCTTTTTCCAACGCACGCTCGAAACCAGCGCCCCTTTTCAATTGATCCGCGTTACGATCCCGGAAAATATTCCCTGCTTCGCGGAGATCAGTGGTGGAAAACACCGCTTCACAGTGCGATTCATGAGCACCAATTTCCAGGACCGCCCCACACAGTCGTCGCAGGATATCGGCTTCATTCTCACCACCTGCGCAATCTAGCGGTGTTCTCATGAATGTCAGCTGTCCCACCTGTAAAAAAGAGGTCAAATGGTCAACGCAGCAACGTTGGCGCCCCTTCTGCAGTGAGCGTTGCCATCTGATCGATTTTGGCAAATGGACAGATGAGGAACATCGCATCCCTGGAGCACCACAAATCTCCGCAGAAGAAGAGAGCGACGTCAACGACCGCTAATCATAAAAGCTGCTGCTCCAGTCCCCACAATGCCCCAATCGCTGCCACCCCCTGCGCGCCGGCCCGTTGCGCCGTCGGCAGATCATCAAGCGTCATCCCGCCCAGTGCATAGACAGGCACTGAGACCGCTTGAAGCAATTGCGCAAACTGTTGCCAACCCAATGTTTCAGCACCCGGATGAGTATTGGTCGGCATCACCGGTGAAAGAACGACAAAATCGACGCCAACATCGCAGGCATGTTTTAATTCCGTCGCATTGTGACAGGAAGCTGAGAGCTTGAAGTCTCGCCCCAAAGGCCGGCGACTCAGAGACATTAATTCGCTGCCAGAGAGATGTAGGCCATCAGCACCGACCTCGAGCACCACATCTACAGCCCCATTGAGCAATAGCATCGCCCCGAAACGATCACACAATACCTTCACTTCAGTGGCAAGTGCGCAGTATTCATCCTGTCGCAACGATTTGGCGCGCAACTGCACTAACTGTACACCGGCCTGCAGCGATGCCACCAATCTATCCAGAAACTGCCCACCCTCTTTCGCAGGGTCTGGCGTAATCAAATAATACGGAGGTAATTGCATCGCCGTGATCACCGGCAGATTTGCCCGTGGAAATTCACGCTGCTGCAGTGCATCGATCGCAACCCACTCTAACGGCTGCCCCTCACGGCCATGCGGCTCGCCTGAGAAGCGATCGATTCGCCACACATCCAGCATGATCGATTTATCTG
The DNA here is from genome assembly GCA_945787155.1 of uncultured Gammaproteobacteria bacterium. Taxonomy (GTDB): domain Bacteria; phylum Pseudomonadota; class Gammaproteobacteria; order SZUA-140; family SZUA-140; genus SZUA-76. The sequence continues at coordinate 34,640 of CALZHD010000003.1, forward strand.
GATAGTCATGCGGAATCGAGATCAAAGGCGTCAATGATTCAAGACAAATGCCCAGCTCTTCATCAAGCTCACGCGCGAGTGCAGAGGTAACACCCTCCCCCGGCTCAACCTTGCCACCGGGAAACTCCCATAAGCCGCCCTGATGGGCATCGGTATGACGGCGCGTAAGTAATACCTTACCGTCACGCACCACCGCAGCGGCGACAATGTGCTGTCGCAAAGAACTCGACACTAAAACATAAAACGGAGACCGAGGTGACCGCCATCATCGATGTCGATACTGCCTCCATTATCGAGATCCGCATCAATATTGCGGTAACCTAGATAGACAACCGCCTGGGTCAACACCTTGTACTCAACCCGAAATTCGGCCGACTGCAAGTGTTCACCATCCATAAACGTCAGGATCTCGGGTGAATAATAAATCTGTCCGACAATGCCCAGGCGACTCAGTGACGGTGGTGAATATTGCAACAACCCACCAATCGCCAGCGCGCCGATATCGGCTCGATTAGTCCCTACCCCGTAACCACGAACACCGACACCAGCGATCAAACCTGGCGAGCCACTGCCCGCCTCACCCTTGATATCAAGCCCGATGATGCCAAGATAGTCATCCGCTTCGGTATAGACCATTCCCACCTCCAGGCTGGCGCCGCCGAGGCCTTCATCACTGGTGAAAGGTGAAATATAGAGTAACTGGACACTATCATTGTTGAGATTGAGGTCCAATGTATCGGCCTTAACAGCAGAAGTTGTCATCAACACCAAACCTAAAAACAGGGCGTACCGCTTAAACATGCATTTACTCCTTAACCTTCGATCCACCGGGATCTGAATAATAATCAATTCGCGCCAATCTACCACAGCATACAATTCAACCCAACCATATCTACGGAACACGCGCACAAATCCATACATCGACGACTTTAGCACCGCGATCTCGCATCACTCGCGCCAGTTCAGTCACCGTATTACCGGTCGTCATCACATCATCAACAATCGCCACATGCGCCCCATACAGTGAACTGTCCACCTCAAAGGCCCCTTTGATATTGGCGCGACGCTGTTTTGCGGGGAGATCAGATTGCACCGCCGTCTCACGCACCCGTCGACAACCGTGCAACGCCATCGGCACACCCAGCTGCCTGCTCACAGGTCGCGCCAATTCAACCGCCTGGTTATAGCCACGCGTGCGCAGCCGTCGCTTATACAGCGGCACCGGCACGATCATATCGGGTAACCGCTGTTGCTGCTGCTGAAGCGCCGCCACCATCAGCGCCGCCAGCAAGCGTGCATTGACCAGCCGACGATTAAATTTAAGCCGCTGAATCAGATGATCCACCGGGTGAGTATAACGGAACAGACTAAAGGTCTGCTCAAATGGCGGTGGGGTGCGCAGACAATTTCCACAAATACCAGGCTGCGCCAACGGTAAAGCACATTGGCGACAGGCCACACCCAGATAAGGCATAGCAGCCAGGCAACCGCGACAGAGATCTAGCGTCCCCTCTGCCGCCTGGCCACAGGCCACACAGACAGATGGTAGCAGGTACCGCCGTACAGATTCTAAACACTTGTTCACGTCTTCCGCTCCATGGAAGTTGACGGTTGACAGCCAGCTCAACACCCCTCAATATTTGCACCCTTTATAGAATAGAACAACTCTCCCGTCCTAAAATCACTCCAGGAGTCACCATGAGCGAAAATTACAGCCGTATCGACGAAATTACCCAGCGCATTCTCAATGGCGGCGAAATGACCAGTGAAGAAGGCCGCTGGATGATCCAGCTCGATGACGACTACCTCACCTGGTTGATGGCCGGTGCCGACCGCATCCGCCGCCAATATCGCGGCAATGAAATCGAGGTATGCGCCATCTCGAACGTACGCTCCGGCAACTGCTCCGAAAACTGCTCCTTCTGCTCACAAAGCGGTCACCATAAAAAGACCACCTCAGCGATTTATGATTACATCCCGTCTGAGCAACTGGTGGCACAGGCACAACAAGCACGCGAATGGGGCGCAAGCGACTTTGGCGTAGTCTCCAAAGGGTGGGGCGTACGCTCGGAAAAAGAGCGCGCGCAATTAAAAGAATATTTCAGCGAATTGAAAAAAAATAGCGAGATCGGTCGCTGTGCCAGCCTCGGCGCGCTTGATCGTGCTACTGCCGACATGCTCAAAGAGATGGGAATGGAAAACTATCATCACAATCTGGAGTCCGCCGAAAGCTTCTTCGACAACGTCTGCACCACACACACCTATCAGGAAAATATCGATACCATCCGTCACGCTGCCGAGGCCGGTCTGCGCGTCTGCGCGGGTGGCATTCTCGGCATGGGCGAATCACTGGAACAGCGCATCGAACTGGCCGACACACTACGCCAGCTCGGCGTCGAATCGGTGCCACTGAATTTTCTCAATCCACAGGACGGTACCCCGTTCGATCAGCAGACGCCGATGGTGCCACATGAGATCCTCAAGAGCATCGCGGTCTTCCGTTACATGCTGCCACGCGCCGAAATCCGTATCGCCGGTGGGCGCCAGTTCCTCGGCGACCTGCAATCGATGATCTTTATGGCGGGTGCCTCTGGCGTGATGATCGGTGACTACCTCACCACCGCCGGACGCAAGGTCGAACAGGACATCAAGATGATTCAGGATCTCCACCTGACCGCACGCGAAGATACTCAACATCGCCGCAGCGCCATCGCCTCCTGAGCCGATAGTCTTCTATATATAGATGGCTATCGATCTTGCTGCAAGGCTGGCTCCTGGATTAGCAGAGCGACGACAACGACACCTCTATCGCTCACGCAGGGTGATCGACGGTGCGCAGGACGTTGAACTGCAATGCGACGGCAAGCCATTGCTGTCGTTTTGCAGCAACGACTACCTCGGCCTCGCCAACCACCCCGCATTGATCCAGGCGATGCAACAAGGGGCGCAGCGTTATGGCGTCGGCAGCGGCTCGTCGCACCTCATCAGCGGCCACAGCCAGCCACACCACGCACTTGAAGAGGCACTTGCCGAATTCACACAACGTCCGCGCGCACTACTCTTCTCCAGTGGTTACATGGCCAACCTGGGTGTGATCAGTGCGCTGGCGGCTAAACAGGATACGGTGCACGAAGACCGCATCAACCACGCCTCGCTGATCGATGCCGCACGTCTCAGCGAGTCCACGCTGCGCCGCTATCCACATAACGATGTCGATGTGCTCGCAAAGCGCCTCAACAAGCAAGACGATGGCCATCCCTTTATTGTTACTGACGGCGTCTTCAGCATGGATGGTGACATCGCACCACTGCAACAAATCGCAACCGTTGCGACACAACACGCGGCGACATTGATGGTCGATGATGCCCACGGCATCGGTGTCATCGGTAAAAATGGACGAGGCTCCGTCGAGCAGTGCCAACTTTCGCTGCACGACGTACCGATACTGGTCGGCACACTGGGTAAGGCGTTTGGTACCTTTGGGGCTTTTGTCACGGGTAGTGATGAGCTCATTGAAACATTGATTCAACACGCGCGCAGCTACATCTACACTACGGCACTGCCGCCTGCGGTGGCACACGCAACACTGACCAGTCTTAAATTAATAGAGACAGAGCACTGGCGCCGGGAACAACTACAGACACTGGTCAAACGTTTTAGAAAAGGTGCTGAACAACTGGGACTGAACATCATGCCATCGACGACACCGATCCAGCCGTTGCTTGTTGGCAGCTCGGATGAGGCATTGCGCATTAGTGAACAACTGCAACAACGAGGCATCCTGATCAGCGCGATCCGTCCACCCACAATCCCCGCAGGCACTGCAAGACTGCGCATCACCTTTTCCGCCAATCACAGCGAGCAACACATTGACCGACTGCTAGCGGCACTTGAGTCAGTGATCAAACATGATGCCGCCTGAAATGAATACATTCACAAGCGGTAACAATGGCGACTCAATCACCCTGCTGCATGGCTGGGGCTTCAATGGCGCCATCTGGGAAGAGACCGCGCGTACACTTGCCAGTAGCGCACGCGTCAGCTGTATCGACCTGCCCGGTCATGGCCGTAGCCCAATGCCCGTGGGCGACTACACTATCGAACGGCTGGCTGACATCATTGCCGAGACGTTACCACAACAGGGCAACGTGATTGGCTGGTCGCTCGGCGGCATGATCGCGATGCAGATTGCGCTACGTCACCCCGAAAAGATTAAACGTCTGATACTGGTTGGCAGCGTCGCCCGGTTTGTGCGTGACGATGACTGGCGCTATGCCATTTCGCCCGATGTCCTGCAGTCATTCTCCGAGTCACTTAACGATGGCCTTCAGCAGACCCTGCAACGTTTTCTTGCACTGCAGATCCAGAGTAGTGACGACAGTCGCACCACACTGCGTAAGCTGATGAATTCAAATGCCGCGCCGCAAGCGGCCGCACTGCAAGGGGGGCTACAGATTTTACAAAATGTTGATCTACGTAAGCAATTACCCCAGCTCCAGCAGCCAACGCTGATGATCTTTGGAAAACGCGACACATTGACGCGACCACAGACTGCCAGGCAGATGTTGCAATTGCTGCCCAACGCACAACTTGAAATTATCAACGGAGCAGGCCACGCACCCTTCCTGTCCCACCGCGAACAGTTCACCAGTTTAATCGAACAATTTATCAAAGACCCGCGAACCATAAACAGCAACCCATAAGCAGTAATCCATGAGTCCCCATAAAAAAAATGACCTCCAGCCCTACGAGTTGGATAAGCGCAAAGTACAGGCGGCCTTTGATCACGCTGCCCGCAGCTATGATGAAGCGGCGGTGTTGCAACATGAAGTAGGTAACCGCGTGATGGAACGGCTGGAGATGATCAGGATTGAGCCCAATGTAATTGTCGACATCGGTTCCGGCACCGGGCGGCTCAGCAGTGCCGTGACAAAACGCTATCCCAATAGTCGCGTCTATTCACTCGACCTCGCCCCCGCAATGCTCGCCTATGCCCGCCAACAAACCACAGATCAACCAGAAGGTTTTATCTGCGCGGATACAGAACAGTTACCATTCAGTGATCACAGCGTCGACATGATCATTTCCAACGTCACCCTCCAGTGGTGCAGCGATCTAGAACGCGCCTTGCGCGAATTTCAGCGCGTCATCAAACCCGGTGGCCTACTGATGTTCACCACCTTTGGGCCGGACACACTCAAAGAGCTACGCATCAGCTGGAGCGGCGTCGATAACTACAACCACCTCAACGCCTTCTTCGACATGCATGATATCGGTGATGCCCTGCGCCGCATCGGTTTTAGTGATCCGGTGATGGATGTCGAAAACTTCACCCTCACCTATCAAGAGGCCACCACGCTCATGCGTGACCTCAAAGCCGTCGGCGCACACAACGTCACCGCCGGTCGCCCACACGGTCTCACCGGCAAACAGCGCATGCAAAGGGTCATCAAGGCGTACGAAAGATTTCGCCTGGATGATGGCCTGTTGCCCGCCACCTATGAAGTGATCTACGGTCACGCATGGGCACCACAACCGCGCAATGATGATAACATGGGCGATATACTCGATGATGGCAGTGTGGCGATCCCACTAAAACGAATGCGGCAACGACTGGGTATCAAAAAATAAAATCATGAAAAAAGGATATTTCATTACAGGCACAGATACCGGCGTCGGCAAGACCTTTGTCTCGTGCGCACTGCTACAGGCCTTTGCCGACAAAGGTCATCGTGTCGGCGCCATGAAACCGATTGCAGCCGGTTGTGAACAAACAGACGATGGCTGGCAAAACGATGATGCACTGCTACTCTTGCAACATGCAAATATTGAACTCAGTTATCAACAGGTAAACCCTGTCGCACTACCATCCCCCATCGCGCCTCACCTTGCTGTCGAGCACATGAAAGAATCGGTCACCATTAGAAAACTCACCACTCATTTTGAGAACATCAAAACGAGCGCGGACTATTTTATGGTCGAAGGCGCGGGTGGGTGGCAGGTACCGCTAAATAATAACGAAAGCATGGCCGCCATCCCGCGGGCATTTGGGCTCGATGTGATTCTAGTCGTAGGGATTCGACTCGGCTGCCTCAACCACGCACTGTTAAGCGCTGCCGCGATTGAACAGAGTGGCAACCACCTGGCGGGTTGGGTCGCCAATATTATCGACCCCAATACGTTGATGATCGAAAAAAACATTCTGACCTTAAAAAAGAAGATCGATGCGCCACTGCTTGGGGTGTTACCTCATATGGATACAAAAGAGGTTCACGCTGCCTCACAACAGCTGGACGTTGAGCTTCTACTCACGCTCAGCGACCCTGTTTAACGGCAATTGAGATACAAACCATCCACCACACCCTAAATCGATAACGCGTCTCATCCTCTCCAATCGAAAAAATCGCAGCAAAAACATATAATTTAAGGTATAATTCCGCTCCTTATTGGAATCAACCGATAAGTTCGTGCCCTCCCCCCTGCAATATATTGAGAGGCACGACCCTCGAACACTACAGGTATTTACAGATGTCATCACCCTCTGAGAGCTTTGCGCAGCTAGCGCTGTCGGCCCCTATTCTTCGCGCACTCGACGATGTTGGCTACGAATCGCCATCACCCATTCAAGCAGAAAGTATCCCGCACCTGCTGCAAGGGCACGACCTGCTCGGCCAGGCGCAGACCGGTACCGGCAAGACCGCCGCCTTTGCGCTGCCACTGCTGAACAACATCGATCTCTCTCAAAAGACGCCTCAAATACTCGTGTTAGCACCCACACGTGAGTTGGCAATTCAGGTCGCTGAGGCGTTCCAGAGCTATGCGCGCCATATGAAAGGCTTTCACGTGCTACCCGTTTACGGTGGCCAGGGGATGGACACACAGCTGCGCCAGCTAAAGCGTGGTGTACATGTGGTGGTGGGCACGCCCGGCCGCGTGATGGATCACCTACGCCGCAAGACGATGTCACTGGCGGGACTGAAATCACTGGTACTGGATGAGGCCGATGAGATGCTGAAGATGGGTTTCATCGACGATGTCAAATGGATTCTGGAGCAGACGCCAGACACGCGCCAGATCGCACTATTTTCAGCGACGATGCCCGACGTGATCCGCAAGGTAGCCAATCGCTATCTGAAAAACCCCAAGACGGTAAAGATTAAATCAGAATCCACCACGGTCGACACTATCGATCAAAAATATTGGCAGGTAAGCGGCCTGCACAAACTCGATGCGCTGACACGTATCCTGGAAGTCGAAGAGTTCGATGCCGCGATCATCTTTGTACGCACCAAGAATGCTACCGCCGAACTCTCGCAAAAACTGGAGGCCCGCGGTTACGCCAGCGCCGCACTGAGTGGCGATGTTACCCAGGCACTGCGTGAACGCACCGTCAATCAGCTGAAAAAGAAAGCGATCGATATCATTGTCGCCACCGACGTCGCCGCGCGAGGCCTTGATGTGCCGCGTATCAGCCACGTGATCAACTACGACATCCCATATGACACAGAGGCCTATGTGCATCGTATCGGTCGTACCGGTCGTGCGGGACGCAAGGGCACCGCGATCCTGTTTGCGGCACCCCGCGAAACCCGCATGTTACGCGCGATTGAACGCGCCACCAATAAAAAGATCGAACGCATGCAACTGCCTTCCATTGAAGCGGTCAGTAGCAAACGGGTGACTGAATTCAAACAGCAGATCCTCGATACTATCGAGTCTGAAGACCTGACCTTTTTTAATGAGGTGTTGATGCAGATCGAGCAGGAACAAAACATCAGCCCGCAGGATATCGCTTCTGCGCTCACCTTTATGGTGCAACGCGAGCGCCCTCTGATGCCAAAACAGCAAGCCGTTCCAGCATCTCGGAAAGATAGAGATCGCGCCGCGGATGACAGAGACAGACCCCGCGAAAAACGCGCCGCACCTGGCTCACTCGGTAAGGCGCGCCGCCTGAAGAAACACCCAGAGGTCGAGATGGCACGTTATCGCATCGAGGTGGGTAAGGTACATGAGGCATCGCCAGGTGATATCGTCGGCGCCATCGCTAACGAAGCTGAGATCGATAGCCAGTACATTGGCGACATCAAACTCTACGACGAATTCAGCACCGTCGACCTGCCGGCTGATATGCCTGCCGATGTCTTCCAGCTGCTGAAAAAGGCACGCGTACGCCAACAGCCGCTGGCGATCTCGGTCACTAAAGATGGTGCCTTTGGCAGTAAAGGCGGTGCAAAAGGTGGCGACAAAAAGCGTAAATTTGCCGACAAGAAAGATGGCCCACGTGCGAAAAAACCAGGCAAAGAAAAGTTCATCAATAAACGTGCGGACAGCAAATCTAAAAAGCCAAAGAGTAAAGGGAAGATAACGCTATCTAAAAAAGCTGCAGAATAACGCAACTGTCCCACACTGAACCCACATCACCGCCGGAAGCACCTATGTGGGTGCTTCCGCATTGGAACCAACAACCAGCAATCTGCGCTATCCCTGCAACATCTTTTCTATCTCTTCAATATCCGCCTGCGCCGTTTCCAACACACGCAGTGTCATCTTCGGCCCAAGACGTCCCAATGAAAATTTTGAAAATGCAGGCACCTCATCGATCGCCGGGTGATTCTCCATCTGCGGCGTATCGATAAAGCCATAGAGTTGCGCCAACAGCACCACATCACAATAATCCGGCCTTGGTCCGGCATCGCGATACCAGTCGCACGCACCACGTACCACACCGATAAGATCAAGTTCGAAATCCCAGCGACGCAACACCTGCACGCCAACCTCACCACTCAGCCTGTCGACAATCTTACTCAGCATTTCCTCATCTTCGACAAGCTCAGGATATTTCTCTGCATAGCTGATGATGGGCAGCGCACCGATATTATGTATCAGCCCCGCCAACATCGCGCGATCCTCATCCACACCTCGCCCGTGACGTGAGATCACGGCGCATAACGCCGCCACATGAGTGCTACGCTGCCACACCTTGCGCATAAAATGCTTAAGCAGCGATGATTCACTGTCGAACATCTGTTGTAACGAACAGCCAACCACCAAATCTCGCGTCACCTTTAATCCCATACGAGAGATCGCCATCTGGCAAGTGGTAATCGGCGCCTTGCCACGATACATTGGGCTATTCGCCACCTGTATCAAGCGACCTGCCAACGGCGGGTCTGCCATCACAATGCGTGCCACCTCAGAAACATCGCTCACATCTCGTTTGATCGCTGCCTGCACCTGCAAGGCGATATCAGGTAGACTGGGAATATTCAACTTATTCGCTTTTGCATCGCGCTCAATGTCGGCCATCAACTGCACCGTCAGCGCCGCCTCATCCAGCGGTACGTCATCATCAATCCTGTCCGGGGCAAGGGCATTGCCCAACGCTTCTCGCACAACTACATCACTGAGACGAAAGATAACCACACTGTCATTGGTGCGGATTGTCCACTGACAAGGTTTAGTGTAGTTAAGTGGTAATTTTGCCCGCTCGCTATTGGCGCTCACCACTTCATCTTCACGACCCGGGGCCTCCATTAAAACCTCCCCGGAAGCCAGGTAATAAGTCCAGGGTTCGTTGGAGCCATGGCGTGCGATGGTCTCACCAGTGAGCAAGGTCTCAAACCAGGTCTCCTCGGCAAGCTGCTGCAACACCGTCGCATCGAGCTTATCGAGTGGTGATAATGAGCCCAGTATCTCTGCGCTAACGAGCTTGTCTGTCCTCATCGATCACGCTTCCCGTTTGGAAAAATATACCCCAGAAAATCACTAGTAAAACCATTGTTATAAAACTACGGCAATCGCCAACAAGCTTATCGCTTAAATTTCGTATTGCGCAACAAATCTAAACGTGCACCATATCAGTAACGGCTAATAGCAGCAATTTCATTATATTTTAGATACTTGACTGCTTAACCGCCTGCTAGTCCATCATACCCACAATAGGCGCACACCAATGGCCAACAGTAGTAATGCAAAGGCTTTTTTCAATACCTTAACTGGCAGACGGTGGGTCAGCCGCGCCCCCAGTGAGGCGAACACCACGCTGGTTGCCACCACCCCCAGCAGCGCAGGCCAGTAAAGATAGCCGCTGCTACCCGGCGGCAGAGAGACAACCCCGGATCCCGCGATCCAGTATCCGCCAGCGCCCGCCACCGCAATTGGCAGACCACACGCCGCCGATGTCGCGATCGCGTTACGTGCAGCGGCATTACACCACAACAGAAATGGTGTCGTCATGGTGCCGCCGCCGATACCAACAAGCGCTGAAACCATGCCGATCACGACACCCGCCCCCGCCAACGCTGCCCGCCCCGGAAACTGCCGTGACGCGATCGGGCGCAGCTCCAACACCATCTGCGTCGCGGCCAGCAACGTAAACAGGGCGAAGACCTTCTGTAACCATGCACTGGCAAGCTGATCTGCCAGCAACGCGCCGCACAGTGCGCCCACCATGATGCCGCCACTGAGTCGCGCGACGATTGGCCACATCACCGCTGCATGACGGTGATGAGTGCGGATCGACGAGAGCGAAGTGACGATGATCGTCGCCAGCGAGGTGCCCAATGCCAGATGCATGATAATCGCCTCATCAAACCCCTGCGCCTCGAAAGTAAAGGCGAGCACCGGTACGATGATCAGACCGCCGCCGATGCCCAGCATCCCCGCCAACGTCCCAGCCACGGCACCGAGCAAAAGATAGTAACCTAATGCCTCAATCATCGATTACCCCAACGCCTCATTGAGTGCTAAAATCTTGGGGTTCAGTATAGCGTCTTTGTATAATGGTATGTTTTTGCGCGCCATATTTAAATTTTTTAAGTTTTAATTTTTTGGGTGAATTGGGAGAGGCAGATGTATCCAAAGGCTGTTGCCATACATAAAAAAATCATTGCTGTTCTGGGGGGAACCGGCTTTGTCGGCCAGCACCTAGTACGCGCACTTTCTGAAGCGGGTTATCAGGTACGCGTACTGGCACGGCATCGCGAACGTTGTCGTGAACTACTCGTATTACCACGTGTCAGCGTGATCGATACTGACATCATGACCCTCTCCAACCTGCACCAGCACCTTGCCGGCTGCAGCGCGGTCATCAACCTGGTCGCTGTACTGAATGAAAATAAGAAGGGGGATTTTCAGCGCCTGCACGTCGAACTGCCACGCATGATCATCGATGCCTGTGTTGCCAATAAAATCAATCGCATCATCCACATGAGCGCGCTTAACGCCTATGCCGGCAAGGCACCAAGCCGCTACCTCACCAGCAAGGGTGAAGGTGAAGACACCATGCACATGGCTGCCGATGAAGGAATCAATGTTACCAGCCTGCGCCCATCGGTGATTTTTGGCCCCGGCGATCACCTTTTCAACCGCTTTGCATCATTGCTCAAATTCGTCCTGCATCTGCCGTTAGCGTGCCCCAATGCTCGCTTCGCACCGGTCTATGTGGGTGATGTGGTCGATGTGGTCATCAAGTCACTCAACGAAAAAGCGACTTTCGGGCAGCGCTACGACCTCTGTGGTCCAAGAGTCTACACCCTGCAACAACTGGTGGCATTCACCATCAAGACCCTTGGTATTAAACGCAGGGTGATCCCGCTGGGCGATGGGTTATCAAAACTGCAGGCACGTATCATGGGACTGCTACCGGGCAAGCCACTGACCTACGATAATTACCTCTCGATGCAGGTCGATAATATCAGCAGAGAACAATTCCCCGAGCTCTTCGGCATCACCCCTCAATCAATCGAAGCCATCGTGCCGCGCTATCTGATGAATCAGAATCAGCGCGGTCAATTTAATCGCTTCCGTCTCTATGCGGGACGTGATGACTAAATCTCACCACTAAGGGGCCCACCATAGATGGAAATCTACATGGTTGGAGGCGCGGTGCGCGACAAACTGCTGGGACTGCCAATCAAGGATCGCGACTGGGTGGTGGTCGGTGCCACCCCCGAAGAGATGTTGGCACAGGGTTACACGCAGGTGGGACAGGACTTTCCGGTCTTTTTGCATCCCGAGACCAAAGAGGAATACGCGCTCGCGCGTACCGAACGCAAAACTGCCGTTGGCTACAAGGGCTTTGAGGTACACGCATCACCCGATGTGACACTGGCGCAGGATCTCGAACGCCGCGACCTTACCATCAATGCAATGGCACTGACCCTCGACGGCGAACTGGTCGACCCACTCAACGGCAGCCGCGACCTGCAACAGAAACTACTACGGCATGTATCCCCCGCCTTTGTCGAAGACCCGGTACGGGTACTGCGCGTGGCGCGCTTTGCCACCCGCCTGGTACCACTCGGTTTTACGATCGCCGATGAGACTCAGGCACTATTACGCCAGATCGTCGAGGCTGGCGAAGTCGATGCACTGGTGCCTGAGCGCGTCTGGGCCGAAATCGAACGCGCGCTCAACGAATCTCTCCCCTCCATCTTCTTCACCACCCTGCGCGACTGTGGCGCACTGGCACGCATCCTGCCGGAGGTCAATGCACTGTTTGGCGTGCCACAACCGGAGAAACATCACCCGGAAATCGACACCGGTATTCACACCATGATGGTGATCGATTGCGCCGCAAAATTAAGCACCGATGCGGAAGTGCGCTTCGCCGCGCTGTGCCATGACCTCGGCAAGGGCAACACCCCACGTGAACAATGGCCCAGCCACCACGGCCACGAGGAGCGCGGTGCAAAACTGCTACTATCCCTATGCCAGCGACTGCGCGTCCCAAAAAACTTTCGCGAACTGGCACTGCTGGCGGCACGCTACCATACCCACTGCCACCGCGCCGCGGAACTGCGTCCGGATACCCTACTAAAAACGCTGGAGTCACTCGATGCCTTCCGTCGTCCCGAGCGACTGACGCAGTTCCTGCTTGCGTGCAAGGCAGACTCACGTGGGCGTACTGGTTACGAGGAGACTGAATACCCACAGGCAAAACGTTTTGAACTCGCTTATCAGGCAGCCGTAGAAATCGATATCCACACCCTTGTCGAGCAGGGCTACAATGGCAAGGCACTGGCCAATGAGATCCATAGCACGCGCGTGCGCACAATCCACACTGCATTATCAGGAAAATAATACTTTCTACACAGCGTGTAGGCATCACTTACGGCATCCTGCCCGTTTATTAAACTTTATCAATTCATGTGCGATACAGGTATAATAGCCGCGAGCGGCACACGACCCAACCAGTTTCAACAAATAACGCCGCACCGTAAGAGAAAAAGATGTCGCATAACGCCGGGAACAATCAAATCATCATTGAAGGCGTCTGCCAGGACGGTCGCAAGTTCCGACCATCAGACTGGGTAGAGCGTATTTCATCCGCGCTGGCCAGCTTCGGTCCTGACCACAAATTACGCTACTCCGAACATGTGCAACCCTGCATTATCAACGGCGCACGCTGCCTGATAGTATCACGCGGGTTAAGCCTTAATGATCCTGAGGCATTTAGTTTCATTCTTCAGTTTGCGCGCAAAAATCAACTACGTATCCAGGAAGAACACCTTATAAAAGAGTGGGGATACGAACTCTCTGATGACGACAATAATGACTTGTTAGCCAACGCCTGAGCACCACTGGCGATACAATATTCCCCATCAAAAAGCCACATCACCCAATAATCAGCTCTAGTAGCAAATTACAGACCACTATTTACAACCGTTTGAAATCCATAAACATCAGCTAAAAATACACTATCTTCGCTAACATCGCGTAAACCAGGGTATTGACGCGTACCGTTGAGACATGACAATGTAGCTTACCGACGAGCCATTTTTGGGCCAGAAAAAAGTCGGCACAAAAGAGGCTTTGAACCACACATATGGAGGGAAAAATATGTACGGAGAACGGCACCAGCTAACTCACGAGTTCCCTGAGTTACAAACCACTATTCATCATCTCAAAGATCAGGACGGAGATTTCGCCGATCTTCTGAAAGAATACGAAAACACAGATAAGACAATTCATGTCCTGGAAAAACAGATGCAACCCACCACGGATGCACGCATGCTCGATCTTAAAGTTAAACGACTTAACCTCAAGGACCAATTATACAGCGCTTTGAAGCAGCATCATTCATAAGCGAAATCGACAGTGCGTTCAAGCAGAGTAAACTGTTTGTTACAGGTTAAGAAGCCTCGCGACTACGATAGCTTATGCCATCGCAGTCGCGAGGACTGATCAGGCATTAAGATAGTTCACCCGCTCCATCAAATAACAGAGACAGTCCTGTCTCACCACCTTTTTGTCCTGAGTCAACATTGATGGCACTAACGGTATTCGGGTACGAATCTCACCGTCCTGATAACTGAAATAGCGATCACCAACATCCTCTCCCTGCTCATTACGGACATCGAGTGACACAGCACCACGCTCAATGCGCCCCAATAGCGTTCCGCTTGCCAGCTCCGAGAAATTGAAGCGGTCAACATCTGCCACCATTTGCAGCGCAGCCTTATCAGCACCAAAACCGATCGTAACAGCTTGCGGCACCTTCACGATGGCGACGGTATGAAACAGATCGATATCGCGTACGCTGAGTGACTGTTGCGGCAAATGCTCAAGGTGTAGACAGCTTTTGAGAAACTCATAAGCGTGCTCAACTCCAAAAGGCTGCCCCGGCCGACCACACTCCAGTGTCACCGCAGGACAGAGCCGTGAAAATGCCATCGACTGTACCGTATCGGGCCGTAGAAAATAGACCACAGTACGACTGAATCGTTGCGCCAGATGGAGAAACTCAGGGGCCAGACTATTAACACATGCATAGTGTGGATTGGTACCTGTATTGTTATGGATATCGATACTGACAAACACCTTGCGTAAGCACATCTCATCGATCACCTGCCGCGTCATCAGATGTTCAGCGCCATTCCCGTCCGACCACACCCGATTATAGTCTGGCTGGCCATCCAGGTGACGTCGCCCCTGCGCCGCCGCCGTTATATTACCGATAAATATTGACAACGCGCGAGGCAGTGCAGATGAGCGATATTCCCGTAATAACTTGCATAGTGCCAGCCAACCACTCACTTCATTGCCATGCAGCAGCACCGAGACAAACAGTGGCGCTGACCGCTTCCCCGGTAGATGGATTAACGTCGGTCCCGATAACCTCTGAGCCAACTGGCTCGCCTCCAGCGCTAATAGCCCATCAGGCAAGGCATCCAATATTGTCAGCATTCTCGTCTCACTCACACGCTCCATTCATGTACTGGCTCACCATTATGCTGGCGCTCCATATAGGCGCTCGCCAGCTGCTGCATATCAGCACCGTGTCGTTTCACATAGGCGCGCTGCCACACCGCGCCGTTTTGTCTGCGGCGCACGCGCTGCTCAATCACCCCAAGATAGCGACTGATATCAGATGCTGAGATCTGTAACGCCTCAAGCCCACTCTGCGCGAGTGGCAACAACTCTTCCAACAGCAACTCCGCCATACAAATGGTTTTGCCTCGCAGCCACTTCGGTCGCGACTGCAATCCGTAGCGAGCAGCACCGTAAAAGTTCGCTCTACAATCTTCAAACTGAAGCTGCGACTCAGGCGCTGTCACCGCACTGCCCATCGCCTGCACCAGGCCAAAAAATAATGCGGCGTTAGCAACACAATCAATCACTGTCGGCCCAGCCGGTACGACGCGGTGCTCAATCCGCAGGTGTGGCACACCGTTGTCAAAACCGATCAGCGGACGGTTCCAGCGCCAGATAGTCCCGTTATGCAACCGCACATATGCCAGCTTGTCGCTCACATCCCCCAGCACTACCGGTAACAATACCGGGTAGTACGCCAGGTTCTCTTCAAAACACTCCAGCAGCGACTCCTTCGCATAACCAAAACCAAAGCTAACACGGTCAACAATATTGTTATCACGGCCAACTCCGCATCGCTCCACTGCCACCGACTGCTCAAACAGAGGAATGCGCGTCTCATCCCACAACGCCTTGCCAAACAGATAGGGTGAATTTGCCGAGACCGCCACCATCGGCGCAGAAAGAATCTGAGCCGCATTATAAAAACGCACCGCATTCGCCATGCTGACCTGAAAGTGAATCTGGAACGAAGTCGCTGCTGCTTCGAGCATCACATCTCGATGCGTGGTACGCAAAGACTCAATGCCGTGAATATCGAGTGCCAGCGGGAGCCCTTTACGCCGCCGAAACACCTGTTCATTGAGGGCTCGGAAACGCTCGGTGGAAGACATATTGGCCAGTGTCAATTCGTGCTCACGCACCGTCGGTAGAATCCCGATCATCTGCAGCGACGCATCAAGCTGTGTCGCAATCTGGCAGGAGTGACGCCATGTTTCAGCAAGACCTGTCTCAATCGCATTCAGCGCACCACCACTCAAGCGCTGTGGATCACCATTAAGCTCTACATTGAATTTAGCCAGCTCGGGGACTACAAGTGGGTTGTCTGAAAGATGCAGAAACGACTCATTGACAGGCACAGGACGACAACGGCTATCGACCAACCACGCCTCCAGCTCAAAGCCACCTCGAGGCCACTCATCGATAAAACGCTGCTCACTGAACCATCGCCGCAGCAATCCTGTCTCCTCATGTAACCGTTTTGAGAATCTTTCAAAGTCCTGCTCACAAAAATGGCTACTCGGGATATCCTCGCCCATCAACTACCTCATTTCCGGCCGCAACTCACTTATCTCTATTCACCACGCCTTTTGCCCTTAAAAGCTCATCATCAAGTTCATTAAGACGCTCCGCTGTTCCGACATCAACCCAGCCACCACGATAGTGCTCACCACTGACCTGACCCTCTGCCATCGCCTGCCTCAACAGCGGTGCCAATGGAACACAGCCTTCGGGTACCGCCTCAAATAGCTCAGCACGATAGACCCCAATACCACTGAAAGTGAGTTTTTGCGTTCCCTCACTCCGCACATGCCCGTCCTGCAATGCAAAGTCCCCCCCCTGATGAAACAGTGGATTATTAACCAGCACCAGATGAGCAAATCCTACTGGCATCGCCGGTAATGTCCCAAATGGAAAATCGGTCCAGACGTCGCCATTCACCACAATAAACGGCCCTTGCCCCAATAGCGGCAGCGCATGCTTGATACCACCCGCCGTCTCCAGTCCAACGGCACCTTCAGCAGAATAGTAAATATGCGCGCCATAGCGGTGGCCATTGCCAATCGCCTGTTCGATCTGCTCACCCAGCCATGCAAGATTGATTACAATCTCCGTAATCCCGGCGCTGACCAGCGAGCGAATATGATGTGCGATTAGATAATCCCCGCCCACTTTCAGTAGTGGCTTGGGCGTTTCATCAGTTAATGGACGCATGCGCTCACCCCGTCCCGCCGCCAGGATCATCGCCTTCATTTCAGCAACTCATAAAACAAAACGCCCGGAAGACCGGGCATTTTTATAACTAAGGTGTATCACACTCTCAATTTCCCATGTCAAGGAAAACCAAGTCTACTATTCGGATCAGGGTTCAGCTCAGCACGCCGAAAGAGATTTTCATCCGCCAGATACTGTTCGTAACTACCACCATCCCAGGAGGTATACACACCGCCACTACTACCGAAACCAACGCCCGGCGTGTATATATAACGTCCGGCACTAATGATTTGATTGACGTTAGACTTGTCACTGAAGAAACTCGGGATTACCTTATTGTCATAATCACCAGCATTAACAAATGCATCCTGTAGCAACTGCAACTTAATCGAAACATCACCAGCAGTATCGAGGTTGCTATAATCGATAGCGCTCATATCCGCCTCAAAAGTCATCAACAATTCACTATTTTCTACCGATTGAGTGATCAGTGGTTTAAAAGCGAGTTCCTCTTTGATAAACCACTGGGTCATCTCAGCATCCTTAACCATCGTGCGCATGGCAACACGCGTTGGGTTACCGTCACCACTGAACTCACTGGCTGAACGCGGGAAGTTATTCGGGTAACAACAGCCACCAGTACGAATGTAGACTTCCTGAACGAAGTCACTTGTTGGGTCGCCAACAACCGAATGGTAATAAGTATTACCGTCAACAAAGAGCAATTCCTGAAGAAAAGGCGTTGAATTGGTGTAAGCACCGGTATCACCACCCAAAGCACAGCGAGACTCAACACCACCTCGTTTACAATCAATGGTGAAGCTTCGAAATATATCCGCTTCATTGGCAAAACCAAACTGAAATGCGGCCTGTGCATTTACTGCAAGCAACAACCCCAATGTGCCCATCGAAAACCGCAGCACGTAACTACAGACTTTATTCACCATATCACCCCGCCCTCAAAGCCCCAGAACCCTCAAAACCCTTATCAACTTTTTATTATTTCCCCTCGCAGTGATTCTAAACACAAAATGCCCCGCCATGTCAATCTAACAGAAAAGAGATTAAACCAACAAACCAATAATTATCAAAAGGTTAGCGAAGCAATAGAAATGCACACCAAAAAAATGACGTTCGTTTATCAAATAAATCGTACAGAAATAACCACATCATTCATGTCTATAATAGAGCAAAAAATAAAGCCAGAATCTAACCTTCAATCAAAGCTATTCTGATTTTTGCGCACGTTCAAATAACGCAATCACTGCATCACGCGGTGTACGATGCTCATATAGAACACTATAAACCTGCTCTGCGATAGGCATTTCAACATTACATCGCCGCGCCAACTGCCTTACCTCTCGCGCTGTCTGCACCCCCTCCACGGCTTGCCCTATCGACTGTAATGCTGACGACAACGTCTCGCCCTTTGCAAGCGCAAGTCCCATACGACGATTGCGTGACTGATTGTCGGTACAGGTCAACACCAAGTCCCCCAACCCTGCCAGACCAGTAAAGGTCTCTGCCTGACCACCAAGCGCGATGCCCAGGCGAGTAATTTCAGCCAGGCCACGAGTAATTAATGCCGCCCGTGCATTAGCCCCAAAACCAAGCCCATCAGAAATTCCAGCCGCAATCGCAAGCACATTTTTTACTGCGCCACCGACCTCAACACCCACCATATCCCGAGAGCTATAGGCTCGAAAAGTATCATTGTGCAGTGCGCAAGCAAGGTCATGAGAAAATTGAACATCACTCGATGCCACTGTTAATGCCGTTGGCAAACCAGCAGCGACCTCATGAGCAAAACTAGGGCCAGAGATAACCGCTAACGCAATCCTCTCCCCACAAATCTCTTTAGCGACTTGATGTAGCAGCTTTCCACTCCCAGGATCAAACCCCTTAGTCGCCCAGGCAATACGCACCTGCGGCGCAAACATCGGTCGACACATCTCAAGTACTGAACGAAACGCCTCGCTGGGAACGGCGACCATTACATCATTACATACCGCCAACACCCGCTTCAGGTCGGCATCAACGGTCAGTTTGTCTGGAAATTCAATATCAGGAAGGAAATCAATATTGCGACGCTGCTCACGCATCACGTCAACCTGTGCAGCATCATTACTCCACAAAATTACATCACGTCCATTGCGTGCAATCAGGGTTGCAAGCGCGCTCCCCCAGGAGCCCGCGCCCAATATCGCTAGCGGCCGTAGCGACTGATTCGCTGCATCACTACCTTGCATCTGCACTATCTCCAAAGCTCTACCATCAATCGCGATGGTTTAATGCTGAACTTCGCCCTCACCACCTTCTTGTTGCCTCTTTTGCTGCTGGGCATACTCGGTATAGAGTGCATCGAAGTTAACCGGTGATAGCAGCAACTGTGGAAAACCACCACGAGTCACCAGGTCGGCTATCGTTTCGCGTGCAAAAGGAAACAAGATATTCGGACAATAACTGCCCACCATCGCTGACAACTCATCCTGACCGTATCCAGCAATATTGAAGATTCCAGATTGTTGCACCTCTGTCAGATATGCGGTTTTTTCACCAATTTTAGCGGTTACAGTGACCGACAGGGTCACTTCATGAACGCCGTCGGCTAACACCACTGCCTTATTCCCCAGCTGCATATTGGTTTCCGGCTCCCACTTCTCCTGAAAAATATGCGGCGTATTTGGCGTCTCAAATGAGATATCACGCACATAGATCTTCTGAATCGCAAACTGCTTTTCAGCGCCTGCGGTTTGCTCTTTTTTTTCATCTGTTTCCGACATTATTCACCACCAATTTCAATTAATTATTTTTGAATCAAGCAGGCTTGGCCGCTCCGCCATCAATTACGACTCGACGCTTAATGGAAAGTTGGCACTCTTCCACGCTAGCAGACCACCCGAGAGCTTATAAATCGACGTAAAACCCTGCTTCTGCATGATAGCGCCTGCACGTGCAGACTGCTGACCGGCCTCACAATAAATCACCAACGGGCTTGCCTTAAATTGTTCCATCTCATGCAAACGCTCTTCCAGCAATCCGAATGGAATATGGTGCGCATTGAGAATATGGCCTTTCTCAAAGTCATTACTATCACGCACATCAAGTATGACCGCATCCTCTCGATTAATCAGCTGTACCACCTCATTGGGCTTAACCTCTTTAAAGCCCAACAGCTTAGGTCGAATCATATTCATCCCCAGAAGGGTCAAAATAATAATCAGCGCCAGAAACAAAAACCAGTTGTTTACAATAAATTCGAAAAACTGTTGCATATAATCACCACTCTGCCGCGCCAGCGCAAAGCTGGTCGACACTCAATAAACATCAAGAATCTAAGAAAACTAAAGGCACGCAGTCTAGCCCATCTGCGTCAGAATTTCAGCGGGAAAATGTAAAGAGAATGATATTTGCCGGCAGCACCGACATATTCAGAATATTACGATCAAATCGCAAAAAAGAAGATAACAACGCTCACACTAATCGTCGCAGAACAGTTCACACATCATATAAAACAGATCCAGCATGCTTGCGTCACTGACACTATACATCACGCGATTACCATCTTTATGTGTGGTGATTACCCCTTTGCCTTGCATGATTGAGATATGTTGCGAGACATTACTCTGTGAAGTGCCAAGCACCGCGATAATTTCCAATGCTGAGACTTCACGTCCACTATCCCCCAATAGACAGAGAATTTTCAACCGTAATGGATGAGACAAGGCTTTAAGCACCATCGAGGTTTGCACAAGCGCCCGTTCATTGACCACCCCAGCCTCTTGTCCCGCCCCCATGGCGATTCGCTCCTTAACCGGTTATAATTTACCCATTTTTCGATGCAGGGAATTCGTCAATATTGGCACTGCCTCTCAATAAAGATGGGCCAGGCCTGAACATCAATTCACTAAACAAATGCTTGATTTAAATGAATGAAACCTTAGCATGCCCCACCTTGCAACACCCAAGGTCAGGTGAGCCATAACACCCACACAAACAACCACTCAGTACCTGTATCATATCGAATAACTAGCTGATTTTATGTAGGTTTTATCTTACAAGGAAAATCAACAAGGACCCCCCTCAAAAATGAACTCCACAACAAAAACAACAAGATGTAGACCCGTCACATTGATAATTATGGATGGGTGGGGCGTCAGCAAAGCTACTGACAATAACGCGATACTTCAGGCAAAAACACCAAACTGGGACAAACTGTGGGTCAAACACCCTCACACCCTGATTCACGGCTCTGGCAACAAAGTCGGCTTGCCCGCAAACCAGATGGGGAACTCCGAGGTTGGCCATCTCAATCTTGGTGCTGGTCGCGTTGTCCATCAGGAGCTAACGCGCATCGACCAGGCGATTGAAGATGGCAGCTTTTTCGAAAACGAAGTGCTCACCGGCGCTATCGATCAAGCGATCACAAACGACAAAGCAGTCCATATTATGGGGCTTCTCTCTAATGGCGGCGTCCATAGTCACGAATCACAGATCAAGGCAGCGTTGACACTTGCGATAGATCGAGGCGCGAAAAAGGTCTATCTGCACGCCTTTCTTGATGGCCGCGATACGCCACCCAAAAGCGCATCATCGTGGCTCGCAGAAATAGACGCGCTCTTTGCTGCAAATAACCACTCTGGACGTATCGCCACCATTATTGGACGATTTTTTGCGCTGGATCGTGATCATCGCTGGGAGCGCACCCAGGCCGCCTACGAATTAATGACACAGGGCAAATCAGCTTTCCAGGCCAACACAGCGCTCGAAGGACTGGAGGCTGCCTATCAGCGTGACGAAACCGATGAATTTGTACAAGCTACGACGATTATCCCTGAAGGAGAAGAGGCCGCTCGGGTCGAGTCAGGTGATACCTTAATTTTTATGAACTTCCGGGCCGACCGGGCCAGACAAATCTCTCAAGCCTTCGCCGAAACCGAGTTCTCCGGCTTTGCCATGGTTGACAGGCCTCAACTTGGCGCCTACATCAGTCTTACCGAATATAAAAAGAACCTCGAAACGCGTATCGCCTTCCCTCCGACACGCCTGAAAAACGTTCTGGGTGAATATATTGCGGCTCAGGGGCTGCGGCAACTGCGCATCTCTGAAACCGAGAAATATGCCCATGTCACCTTCTTTTTCAATGGCGGTGAGGAGCGCGCGTTCGAGGGTGAAGAACGTATTTTAATCGAATCACCCAAAGTGAAAACCTACGACCTGCAACCAGAGATGAGTGCGATAGAACTAACCGATAAACTGGTCGACGCCATCGCCAGTGGCAAATTCGATACCATCATCTGTAACTACGCAAACCCCGACATGGTTGGGCATACCGGTAACCTCAACGCCACCATCAAGGCGATCGAGACCATCGATAGCTGTCTTGCACGCGTCCATCAAGCAATCACTGCTGCAGGTGGCGAACTGTTGATCACCGCCGATCACGGCAATGCAGAAAAGATGCGCGATGAGGCAACCGGGCAAGCTCACACGGCCCATACATCAAACCCGGTACCATTGCTCTATATTGGCCGTGACGCCAGCATCACAGATGACGGCAGCCTGTCAGACATTGCGCCCACCATGCTCTATTTAATGGGGCTGGAACAACCCGCCGAGATGACAGGTCACTCGCTACTGCAGCTGAAGTAGCGAGTGTAGTATCCTGAAGGTTCATCTCTTTCAGGACATGACAGAAAAGGTGCGCATTCCACGCTCAAGAAGATTGGCCATCGTCGTTGTGACGCTTTCGCTCGCCTCATTATTATCGCTTGCACCCGGCCAGTCACTTTTGGCCGACGATGCAACGCTATCCAAAGAAGCAAAGCTACAACAGTTAAAAAAACAGATCCGCGACGTACGCAACACGCTGACAAAATCAACCAGCCAAAAAAACAGACTCCAGCTTAAACTGCGAAAAAGCGAAATGGCGATCGGCAAGATAAGCCTGTCAATCACAAAACTCGCCTCACAACTCAAACAACAGAGGCGTGAACTACAGACACGCCAGCAAGAGAAAAAGCATAAATCGAGCGAACTCAATCAACAACAACAGCTATTGGCGCAACAGATCCGCGCCAGCTACGCGATGGGAAACCAGGGCTACGCAAAGATCCTCCTCAACCAGGAAGATCCATCGGCCATCGGTCGCACCCTTATCTATTACGACTACCTGAACCAGTCCAGGACGCGCAGCATCAAAACCATTGATGAGCGTATTGAGGCGCTCTCTCGCCTTGAAAGCGAGATTCTGCACAAACAGCAGCAGATTCAGACGGCACAACAGCAACAAAAAAAGGAAAAGGCCTCGCTAGAGGAAAAGCGACGCTCACGTCAGCAAGTCCTCACCAATATCGAAAAGGATATCAAGAACCAGGCACAGCGCCTGGTACAACTCGAAGAGGCTCGCAAAGTGCTTGAAGCACTCTTAGCATCACTGAGCGAGGCGCTGGCCGACATCCCTCCCGACGCGGGTGATATCAAACCCTTTCGTCAACTCAAAGGTAAACTCACCTACCCTGCAAATGGACGCATGAAAAATTACTTTGGTAAACGTCGCAAGGGTGGCAATCTCAAATGGCAGGGGGTCGTCATCAATGCCAGGGCAGGCGCGCACGTGAATGCAGTCCATCATGGGCGTATCGCCTTTTCAGACTGGCTCAGAGGATTTGGCCTGCTGGTGATCATCGATCATGGCGATGGCTACATGACGCTTTATGGACATAATGAAAGCTTATTCAAAGATGTCGGTGAATGGGTTGAAACAGGGGAGGCGATCGCCACTGTCGGCGAGAGTGGCGGACAAAGCAATGCCGGTCTCTATTTCGAGATCCGTAAAAATGGCAAACCACTCAATCCACGACCATGGCTGGCACGTAAATAACAGCGTACTTCGGCCGGTGAAAACATGGCGAAAACGGTGATTTCTGATAAAGTTACCGCTGCTGACGCCGAAACAAAATCAATGGAGTGGAATATATCAATGCTATCTAAAACACGTAATGTCCTACTGTTACTTATGGGACTGGCACTAGGCGTCTCCCTCACTATCGGCCAGAGCGTATTTGCAGAGCGTGACAATAGCGATGCCAACGCGCTACCACTCGAAGAGCTGCGCGCTTTCACTGAAGTGTTTGCTAACATCAAAAACAATTACGTAGAAGAGGCCACCGACAAAGAGCTATTAGAAAACGCGATTCGCGGCATGCTCTCCGGACTTGACCCTCACTCAGCTTATCTCGATACCGATGCCTACAAAGAACTACAGGTCGGCACTTCAGGTGAATTCGGCGGCCTCGGCATTGAGGTCAGCATGGAGGATGGCTTCGTCAAGGTCGTTGCGCCGATCGATGACACCCCAGCGGATCGTGCCGGTGTTAAGGCGGGCGACCTGGTGATCCGCCTTGATGATACCCCAGTGAAAGGACTCACACTGCGTGAGGCCGTCACAATTATGCGAGGCAAGCCCGGGAGTGACATCCTGCTGACCATCGTTCGCGATGGTGTCGACAAACCCCTTAAAATCACCATTACTCGCGCCATCATCCAGGTAAAGAGCGTCAAACATAGAAGTCTGGAGCCAGGTTTTGGCTATATTCGCATCACCCAGTTTCAATCACACACCGGCACTAACCTCAAAGAGGCGATCAGCGAACTGAAGCAAGAGTATGATGGCAACATGAAGGGGATGATTCTCGATCTGCGCAACAATCCCGGCGGGGTTTTAAATGCTGCGGTCGAGGTATCAGATGCATTTCTGGAAGAGGGCTTAATCGTCTACACCGAAGGGCGCATCGACGATTCAGCGCTCAAGTTCAAGGCAACCCCCAATGACGCACTAAAAGGAGCGCCGCTAGTCGTGCTAATCAACAGCGGCTCAGCCTCCGCCTCCGAGATTGTGGCAGGTGCACTACAGGATCATAAACGTGCCGTGATTATGGGCAGTAAATCGTTTGGAAAAGGCTCAGTGCAAACAATCTTACCGATGAACAACGGTGCGGCACTCAAACTGACGACGGCTCGTTACTACACACCGGCCGGGCGTTCAATTCAGGCGGAAGGCATCGTACCCGACATCCCGCTCGACCGTATTAACCTGACGGCTGCCAACGAGCCGGAGTTTGAGCCGGTAACCGAAGCGGATCTCGCAGGACACCTGGACAACGGTAAGGGTGATAAAAACAGTGATGAAGAGCAGGCTAAAGACGAGGAGACAAAACAGTCCATTAGCAAGGACTACCAGCTTTTTGAAGCGCTCAATCTTCTGAAAGGACTGCACATCCTTACCCAGTGATGGTGAGCATGCAGAGAGCAGCACTGAATAGCGCATGATTACCCAACGCCTCACGCTGATACTACTGCTTTTTATCACCGCCATCGCTCCGGGGGTGACAAGCGAAGCAAAGCTCGGTTTTGATCGCGCCACCCCGGTCAATATCCAGCAACCGTTACCTGCGATCAGTATCATCATCGATGACCTCGGTCAACAGCTAGCCGCTGGAGAACGCGCCGTCGCACTACCCGGCAATATCACCTATGCATTCCTGCCGCATACCAGCCATGCAGCTCAACTCGCCAAGCTGGCTCACCAGCAGGATAAAGAGGTGATGATACATATGCCGATGCAGGCCATTGGCGAAAACAATCTGGGCAAAGGCGGCCTCACGCTCGACATGTCACAGCAACATTTTCTCACCACGTTAAAAGAAAACCTTAACGCGATACCGCATATCAGCGGCATTAACAATCACATGGGCAGCCTTCTGACGCAACACCCCGGCCATATGACCTGGCTCATGACGGCACTCAGTGAACGCAACGACCTATTTTTTGTCGACAGCCGCACCACCGAACATACCGTCGCTTACCAAATCGCCGCTGAATATAAAATTCCAAGAATCAATCGCAACGTTTTTCTCGACAACATACGCAGTGAAACAGCGATCAGCAGACAGTTTGAGCACCTGATAACGCTCGCAAAACGTAACGGCACCGCCATGGCCATTGGCCACCCCTACCCTGAGACCATCGCATTTCTTGAGCAGATATTACCCACCCTCAGGCAACAGGGTGTTGAGTTGATCAAAACATCAGGACTTATCAAACGCAAACAATTATTAGAGATCACCATTCCACAATCCATGTTTGCGGCACAAGAAATTAACAGCGGAGCAGATCGGCCACCAGCGGATGGCTCACCACAAACTTCTATCATTCAATAAAAAAGCTCAAGGTAGCGGGGAGCTGATATGCCAACAGTACTTGTTCCACTGGCGCAGGGCTGCGAAGAACTCGAAGCCGTGACCATCATCGATCTACTACGCCGCGCTGCAATCACTGTCATCACTGCAGGCCTTGATCCACAACCCGTCATTGCCAGCCGTGGCACTGTGCTGCTGCCTGACACCACGCTGGCAACGGTACAATCACAACCACTCGACATGATAGCGCTACCCGGCGGCCTGCCAGGCGCAGACAATCTAAATAACGACCCAAAGATTCACACCCTGCTGCAACAGGTGGCTAATCAGGGAAAACATGTTGCTGCCATCTGCGCAGCACCCAGGGTGCTGCTCTCTGCAGGATTGCTGCATGAAAAACGTATCACCTGCTATCCTGGCTCGCTGGACAAACTCGATTGCAGTGGCGTCACGATAACATCGGATGCCATCGTCATCGACGACAACATCATCACCTCACGCGGACCCGGTACCGCGATGGACTTTGCGTTAACATTAATTGAGACCCTCGCTGGCGCAGCAAAACGCCATGAGGTAGAAAAAGGGCTCGCGCGCTAACGAACTCGGATTGATTTAATCGCCGAGTTCATCGCGTGGCCACGCAAACATCAACACCACAAAACCAACGCCACCCAGTAGCCAGGACATCAATGGCGCATCGCCCACCATTGCTGGCGAATAACCATCCAGCCCCAGCAAAACTGCGGCACTAATGATCAAAGCGCTACCTACAATTGCAGCAAAGGTACGCCGATTTGAATCAAGCATCGTGCGCTCGATCTTACGCAGTTCCTGTGACTGCCACTCAATCTTCAGCTCACCATCGCGCGCCTGCTGTAACACCTCGTGCAGCAACAGCGGCATCTCCGGCAGTTTATCGAGCCACAGCGGCGCATTACGTTTCATCGAACTGACAAAGGCACGACCCCCGATATTTTCACTCATCCAGCGCTCAAGAAATGGTTTTGCAGTCTGCCATAGATCAAGCTCTGGATAGAGCTGTCGCCCCAGCCCTTCAATATTCAATAATGTTTTTTGCAACAGCACCAACTGCGGCTGCACCTCCATATTGAAACGGCGCGCGGTCTGAAACAGGCGCAACAACAGTCGACCAAACGAGATATCTTTCAACGGCCGTTCAAAGATCGGCTCACAGACACTGCGGATTGCCGACTCAAACTCATCAACCCGTGTCCCCTTCGGTACCCATTCGGACTGCACATGCAGCTCTGCAACACGACGATAGTCGCGATTAAAAAAAGCGAGAAAATTCTCCGCAAGGTAGTGTTGATCTTCTGGACTCAACGTCCCCATAATGCCAAAGTCGATCGCAATGTACTGCCCCTCCGGCGAAACAAAAATATTACCAGGGTGCATATCTGCATGAAAAAAATTGTGTTTAAAGACCTGCGTAAAGAAAATCTCAACACCGGTTTCTGATAGCTTTTGCAGATCGATATCCTGTCGACGCAACGCCTCGATATCACTGATTGGCGTCCCGGAGATACGCTCCATCACCATCACATTGCGTCGTGTCTGCGGCCAGTAGACCTCTGGCACATAGAGCATATCACTGCCGGAAAAATTACGTCGCAACTGTGACGCACTGGCAGCCTCTTTGATTAGATCAAGCTCGTCGTAGATGGTCTTTTCATATTCTGTCACCACTTCACGTGGACGCAGGCGTTTCCCCTCAGACCAGTAACGCTCCGCCATATCAGCCATAACATAGAGCAGGCCAAGATCACGCTTAATGATTTTTTTGATCCCCGGGCGCACCACTTTAACGATCACCTGTTTTCCATCCAGCAGCGTGGCCACATGCACCTGCGCAATCGATGCGGACGCCAACGGCTGTTCATCGAATGACAAAAAGACTTTATTCAGCGGCTGCCCATAGGCCTCTTCAATAATATGGCGCGCCTCGCTACCGGGAAACGGACTGACGTTATCCTGTAGCTTGGCCAGCTCATCGGCAATATCATCGGGCAGTAGATCTTTGCGTGTCGATAAAATCTGCCCAAACTTTACAAAGATCGGACCAAGATCTTCGAGCGTACGTCGCATGCGCACCGCGTGGGGAGCGCGCGCGCCACGGCGGAACCAGTTCCACGGCAACAGATACAACATGAAACGAAACGGACGAAACAGGTGCATCTCCAGCACCACCTCGTCGAGCCCATGTTTAACCAGAATACGATTGATATACAGCAGGCGAAAAACCTGGCCAGGTCTGATGATCACTCAGCCTCTCCTCGCTGAGTTAACAGGCGCTGCACACGCGCCTCAATGCGATCGACATCACCACGCAACGTATCAACGGCTTCCAGAAACGGGCCAATCTCTTCACGATGTGGCAATAAACGACTCTCTTCCTGTAGATATTCACTGATGTCCTGCTCGACGGTAGTGCGCGTCTGCGTTGCCCAGTCGGCCACACCCCTGACCACATTACCGATTTTATGCCCGACCACATCGCCCACCAGTTTCGACAACTGCTCTTCCCAGTCAAGTTCAAGATCATTCATAATGTCGCGCACACGCTGTCCGGTCTCGGTATCGCCAACAATCTCGACATCACCGGAGAACAGTGCCTTTTGCTGATCACCACCCAGCCCCATACGCATCATCGATAGTGGCGCACCACGCAACCAGACATCAACCACACCATGATGCTCGCCTCGCAACTGCAAGCCGACACTATCAGGCAACAGATAGAACTTCAGATTCACGCCCTGCAGCTCCACTCCAATCACTTTACCGCTAAGACCACGCACCCGGTGCAATGCGTCAGGATCAAGCTGAAGGCACTGATTGATCGCCGCCTCAAGCGTAGAAAAAGAGGTAGACTTGATCGATGATGTGATGCTCATTATAGATAACCCTATCGAAGTAGCGCCCGGAATAAAGCAGTATTAGAGTTTATAGCCCTTATGCAAGGCTACGATGCCGCCACTCATATTCATAAACTCACAACGTTCAAAACCAGCGCCTTCCATCATCTCCTTCAGGGTTTGCTGATCCGGGTGCATGCGAATTGACTCGGCAAGATAACGATAGCTATCTTCATCATTGGCAATCAACTTCCCCATCAACGGCAGCAGCTTAAATGAATAAGCATCATAGATCGGTTTGAGTGCATCCATCGGTTTAGAAAACTCCAGCACCATCAGGCGGCCACCCGGCTTCAGCACGCGATAGAGCGAGGCCAACGCCGCTTCTTTATGTGTGACATTGCGTAGGCCAAACGCAATGCTGGCAAAATTAAAATGGTTATCGGGAAATGGTAGCGCCTCGGCATTCGCCTGCACATATTCGATGTTGCCAACAATGCCACGATCGGTGAGACGCTCGCGCCCCACTTTCAACATATTGGCATTGATATCAGATGCCACCACCGTTCCCTTCGGCCCCACCATCTTTGAAAAGCGTGCCGCAAGATCGCCGGTGCCAGAGGCAAGGTCCAGCACCTTGTGAGCGGGGCGCACTCCGCTGGTATCCAACGCCACTTTTTTCCAGATGCGATGCACGCCCATCGACATCACATCGTTCATGATGTCGTAGCTCTTCGCTACTGAATCAAAGACACCGGCAACACGACGCACCTTGTCTTTGACATCAACCTCTTCATAACCGAAGTGAGTGGTACCATCTCCCGCCTTATTAGACGCGGTGTGTTTATCTGTCATGCATCACCTTCTAGCGTCTTACGTTCATGCCCAGCCTCTTTAAGACGTCGTAGATATTCCTGCCACATCGCAGGATGATTCTGTCCGATCCGATAGAGGTACTCCCATGAATAAAGGCCTGTATTATGACCATCATCAAAGTGCAATTTCACGGCATAGGCGCCGACCGGTTCAACTGTGGTAATGTTGACTAACTCTTTACCTATCTGCAATGTCTCCTGTCCCGGCCCGTGGCCTCGAACCTCCGCCGATGGCGAGTAAACCCGCAGGAACTCACACGGCAGACGAAACTCCGCGCCGTTATCAAAGATCACTTCCAGCACCCGTGACTTCTGATGCAGACGAATATCAGTGGGGCGATGTTTTTCTGTTTGTGCTGTCATCTATCAGGTGCAACCATAGCTATTTCAATATTCTCAACAGTTAAAGGATGTAACGACTCAAATCTTCGTCTTCTACCAGCTTGCCGAGATGCTGCTCGACATAGGCGATGTCAATCGTCACGCTAGTACCGGAAAGATCCGACGCCTCGAACGATAACTGTTCAAGCAGTCGTTCCATCACCGTGTGCAGGCGGCGTGCGCCGATGTTTTCCGTCGTTTCATTGACCTGCCACGCCACCTCGGCGACACGCGCAATGCCATCCTCGGTAAACACCACACTCAGCCCTTCGGCCTCAAGCAGTGCATTGTACTGCTCCGTTAGCGATGCATTTGGCTCGGTCAAAATGCGTACAAAGTCATCCACCGATAACGCCGTGAGTTCCACTCGAATCGGCAAACGCCCCTGCAACTCCGGCACCAGATCAGAGGGTTTGGCGAGGTGAAATGCACCCGAAGCGATAAACAGGATGTGATCAGTTTTAAGCATGCCGTACTTGGTTGAAACAGTACAGCCTTCCACCAACGGCAACAGATCGCGCTGCACCCCTTCGCGCGAGACATCACCGCCACTACCACCGCCACTGTCACTGCGTTTGGTGATCTTGTCGATCTCATCGAGGAAGACGATACCGTGCTGCTCAGCGCGCTCCAGTGCCGCGGCCTTAATCCCTTCTTCATCGAGCAACTTGGCGGCCTCTTCTTCACGCAACACCTGAAAGGCATCACGGATCGGCAGACGCTGTTTCTTGGTGCGTTGATTGCCCATATTCTGGAACAGCCCCTGCAACTGACTGCTCATATCTTCCATCCCCGGCGGCGCCATGATCTCTACCCCGACCGCCGCCATGCTCACCTCAATCTCAATCTCTTTATCATCGAGATTACCTTCACGCAGTTTCTTACGGAATTTTTGACGTGTCGCAGAACTCTCCTCGCTACGATTCACCGTACCGTCGGCACCACGCGCAGGTGGCAACAGGATATCGAGGATACGTTCTTCGGCCGCATCTTCGGCACGATGCTTCATCTTCTTCATCTCATTTTCGCGCGTCAGCTTAATCGAGACTTCGACCAGATCACGGATAATTGACTCGACATCACGGCCGACATAACCCACCTCGGTAAACTTGGTCGCTTCGACCTTGATAAACGGCGCATTCGCAAGCTTCGCCAGGCGACGCGCGATCTCGGTTTTACCTACACCGGTAGGGCCAATCATCAAAATATTTTTCGGTGTCACCTCATTGCGCAGCTCTTCACTACTGATCTGTGCGCGACGCCAGCGGTTTCTTAATGCAATCGCCACTGCGCGCTTGGCATCATTCTGGCCAATGATATGTTTATCCAGTTCCTGGACGATCTCTCTGGGTGTCATTTCAGACATAATACTTTTTATTCCTGCAGATAAATGGTGGTTTGCCGAGTCATCGACTAGACAGCGTCCAGTTCCTCAATGGTGAGATTGTTATTAGTGAAGACGCAAATATCCGATGCAATCTCCAACCCTTTTTCCACAATCGTGCGTGCATCATGTTCGCTATTTTCCAGCAGCGCGCGCGCCGCCGCCTGTGCAAATGGTCCACCAGAGCCAATCGCCATCAGACTGTTTTCCGGTTCGATCACATCGCCATTTCCGGTAATGATCAACGAGGTCTCTTTATCCGCCACGACGAGCAGCGCTTCAAGACGTCGCAACATTCTATCGGTACGCCAGTCCTTCGCCAGCTCCACCGCCGAGCGGGTCAAATTACCCGAGTGCTTTTCCAGCTTCGCCTCAAAGCGCTCAAACAGGGTAAAGGCATCGGCAGTACCCCCGGCAAAACCAGCGATCACGCGGCCATCATAGAGACGGCGCACCTTACGGGCATTGCCCTTCATCACCGTATTGCCCATAGATACCTGGCCATCGCCACCAACGACAACCTTGCCGTTGCGACGCACCGATAAAATAGTGGTTCCGCGAAATTGCTCCAAAACTAAAGACTCCCGAAAATAACACCATCCGCAACCAATCGCGGCGGAAAATTGAACCTGAGATTGTACACCATCCTCCGACAACCGAAACAACCGGAAAAAAATGACGAAATACCATACTATTTCGGGAGATTAAAGCATTGAACCGTCTATGACTGGAGGGGAACCTCAGATAAAAAAACATCCAGTCTACCTTGCGGCAGCTGGATGTAATTATTTCCTATCACTCCTGAATTTTTATCAGGCCTGCATCACACCCTTCAATTTCTTCATTGCATTGCTTTCTAGCTGGCGAATACGCTCCGCTGAAACCTGATACTGATCGGCAAGCTCATGCAGCGTTTTCTTTTCATCTGCTAGCCAGCGCTGTGCGAGGATGTCACGGCTACGATCGTCAAGGTCTGCCATCGCCTGATGCAGACGTGCATTGTTGTGTGCTTCCCATTCACTCTCTTCGATCTGTACGGTTGGATCCATACTGCTATCCTGCAAATAGGATGCTGGGGCAAAGTGACGATCGCTATCGTCATCGCTATCGGCAGCAGGGTCGAACGAGGCATCATGCCCACTCATGCGCGACTCCATCTCCACCACCTCCCGAGGTTTCACCCCGAGGTCATGCGCAACCGCATTCACTTCTGCCTGATTAAACCAGCCAAGACGTTTTTTGCTGCCACGTAATTTGAAAAAGAGTTTGCGCTGTGCCTTGGTGGTCGCCACTTTGACGATGCGCCAGTTACGCAACACATATTCATGGATCTCGGCGCGTATCCAGTAGACAGCAAATGACACCAGGCGCACATTCATTTCGGGATCAAAGCGTTTTACCGCTTTCATCAAACCCACGTTACCTTCCTGAATCAGGTCTGCCTGAGGTAGGCCGTAGCCACTGTAGCTACGCGCGATGTGCGCCACAAAACGCAGATGAGACATCACCAGCTCACGCGCTGCATCGAGATCTTCGTGATCACGATAACGCCGCGCCAGTTGCCGCTCTTCGTCAGCACACATCACTGGGATCTCGCTGATCCCCTGCTGGTAGCTTTCGAGGCTGCCTGTCGGAACGATGTACCCCTCAGGCGTCGCCAACCCTAATTCATAACCTTTTGTCATCACTTAATGTCCTCTCAATTAAGATAGCACTGTGCCTATCTTAGCACTCCCATAGTAAGAGTGCTAATTTCCAGAGAAGTTCCCAGGGGCGAAAAAAAGAGGGCTGTAGCAATAAAAATCAATGACTTACAGACTAGGTCGGCTCTATATCACGCAGATGACGTCCTACCGCAAGCCACGCGCCGAGTAGCCCGAGCAGACCACCCACTCCAACCACCACCAACACCGCCAGCGGCTCCAGCGAACCGAGCGAGAAGCTGCTGTTATAGAGCAACGAGAGCTGCTGCACCGGGCCGTGCAGCAGCCACAATGCGAGGCTCACTAACAACCACGCCATCACCGCGCCCAACACCCCGTGCCACAGACCACTGTAGAGAAAAGGGCGCTGTATAAAGGCGTCGGTGGCGCCAATCAGCTTCTGCACCTCAATCTCATCGCGGCGATTCTGAATCGCAAGACGAATGGTGTTGCCGACAATCAGCAATACCGCCAACGCCAGCAGCGCCGCGAGCACCAGCACACCGCGCTCGCCAATCGCCATGATCGCGTAGAGGCGTTTCAGCCACTCCATATCGAGCTGCGCCATCTCGACCGACGGCAGGGTACGCAATTGATGCAGCAGCGGCTCCACCATCAGCGGCTCGCTGGCCGCCTTAGTGGGTCGCACCAGCAACACGTTGGGCAGCGGATTTTCGTCGAGCACATCGAGCGCCTCGCCAAAACCGGAATACTGACGAAACTCACCCAGTGCCTGCTGCGGCGTCATATGCACGACCTCCTCTATCGTCGACATCGCACTAAGCTGCTCGACCAGACGACGCGCCTCCGTATCTTCAACCCCCTGATTTAAAAAGAGTGAAATCTGCACCGCATCTTCCCACCCGGCACTCACGCCCTGCACATTTTTCAGCGCAACATGCAGTCCCGCGGGGAGTGCCAACGCAATGCCGATGACGGCAATCGTCATCAAACTGGAAAGTGGATGACGGCTGACACGACCAAGACTGAGAAAAAGCGCCTGAAAATGCCCCTTCAAATAACCACGAAACCACCCTTTGCCATTCGAGCGACGCACCAAGCTCACGCTTGCGCTGCGTTTCGGGGCTCCCTCACTCGGCATCACCAGTGTCGCTGAACGACGCGGCGAACGACGCGTTGCCTGACGCGCCACTACTGCAACACCTCACTATCACTCTCGAGCAATCGTCCCTTTTCAAGGACAAGGACACGCTTGCCCATACGAGTGATCAAATCGATATCATGACTGGCGATCAACACCGTCACCCCTACCTGATTGAACTCGGCAAAGAGATTCATGATTTCGGCAGAGAGTTCGGGGTCGAGATTACCGGTCGGCTCATCCGCCACCAGTAGCGGCGGTTTATTGACCACCGCGCGCGCAATCCCGACTCTCTGCTGCTCACCCCCGGAGAGTGACAGCGGCAGCGAGCGCTCTTTATCAAGCAGGCCGACTTTATCGAGCGAGGCACGCACGCGGCGCTGAATATCGCGATGCGGTTGCCCGGCAATCACCAGCGGCAGCGCGACATTATCAAACACGGTGCGGTCGTTAAGTAGTTTGTGATTCTGAAAAATGATGCCGATATCGCGGCGCACATAGGGGATATGACGTCGTCCTAGCTTGGAAAAGTTCTTGCCGTTGATAATCACCTGGCCATAGCTGGCACGCTCAATCAGCCCGATCAGCTTCAGCATTGTGCTCTTGCCTGCGCCGGAGTGGCCGGTGAGGAAGGCCATGTTGCCGGCATCCAGCTGCAGATTGATCCCACTCAGCGCTTCACCACCTTCGGCGTAACGCTTACCGACATTCTCAAAATGGATCATGCGAGCTCACTTCACTCCTACCTGCTTCCAAATCCCAGATTACTGCGCTTTCTCTTCATCGAATAGCGCATCGACAAATTCCTCGGCATCAAAGGTGCGTAGATCTTCGATCCCTTCGCCCACACCGATAAAACGGATCGACACGCTGAGTTTGTTGGCAATCGCAAACAACACGCCCCCTTTGGCGGTACCGTCGAGTTTGGTCAGCGTGAGACCGGTGAGCCCCACGGCCTCGTTGAACTGTTCGGCCTGAGTGATCGCATTTTGCCCGGTACCGGCATCAACCACCAGCATCACCTCATGCGGCGCGCTCTCATCGTGACGCGACAACACACGCCGAATCTTTTTCAGCTCTTCCATCAGGTTCGTTTGGGTATGCAGACGACCCGCCGTATCAACAATCAGAATATCCATCTCTTTAGCACGCGCAGAATCCATCGCATCGAAGATCACCGAGGCGGGATCGGAGGCGCGCGGTTGCGCCACCACTGCGATCTGATTGCGCTCACCCCACACCTGCAGCTGCTCGACCGCAGCGGCGCGAAAGGTATCGCCCGCCGCCAGCATCACCGACTTGCCCTCGGCCTGAAGTTTCTTCGCCAGCTTGCCGATGGTGGTGGTCTTGCCCACACCGTTGATACCCACCATCAAAATGACGTAAGGCTGTTTTCCAGCGTCGCACACTAACGGCTCGCTGGCCGGAGCCAAAATCTTGAGCATATCCTCGCGCAGCGCAGCATAGAGCGCACCGCTGTCCCCCAGCTGTTTACGCGACACCCGCTCAGTGAGATCAGCGATGATCTGCTGCGTCGCATCGACGCCGACATCCGCGGTCAATAACATCATCTCCAGCTCTTCGAGCACCTCGTCGTCGATCTCTTTGCGTCCCAGCATCAGATTACCAAGGCCACCGACAAGGTTGCTGCGCGTACGCGTTAAACGATCACGCAGGCGGCCGAACATCCCAGGTGACTGAGGCGCTAGTTGGGGCTCTAGCTCGGCATCAGCCGTCTCTTTCTGCTTCTTTTTTTCGAATCCAAACATAAATCAAAATCTTACAATAATTACCGGGTTGAATTTAGGCCTATCGAACACATTACAAAGACCGACAGTTTCGTTATGCTAATCTTATCACTGTACAGGCATTGTATGGGCATTAACCAACGCAAGGAACCTAATATGCTGAAAAAGTCATTGGCGGCGCTCTGCGCCAGCCTCCTCTCGCTGAGCTCGTGGGCCAGTGACAATCCCGCCGTACATGAATACATGCTGGACAACGGCCTCAAAGTGATTGTCAAAGAAGATCACCGCGCGCCGGTCGTCATCTCGCAGGTGTGGTACAAAGTAGGCAGCAGCTATGAGCACAACGGC
This sequence comes from uncultured Gammaproteobacteria bacterium, assembly GCA_945787155.1. Lineage (GTDB taxonomy): Bacteria > Pseudomonadota > Gammaproteobacteria > SZUA-140 > SZUA-140 > SZUA-76. The sequence continues at coordinate 71,564 of CALZHD010000003.1, forward strand.
ATCACCGGCGTCTCTCATGTACTGGAACATATGATGTTCAAAGGCACCGAAAAACATGCGCCAGGTGAGTTTTCACGCATCATCAGTGAAAATGGCGGCAGTGAAAACGCCTTTACCGGACGAGACTACACCGCTTATTTTCAGCAGTTGGAGAAGAGCCGTCTTGAAGTCAGCTTTGAGATGGAATCGGACCGCATGCGCAACCTGAAGCTGCTTGATGAGGAGTTTGCCAAAGAGGTACGGGTAGTGATGGAGGAGCGCCGCCTGCGCACCGAAGATAACCCGCAGTCACTCACCTACGAACAGTTTGCCTCGACGGCTTTTGTAAACAACCCCTACAGCAACCCAGTGATCGGCTGGATGAACGATCTCGAAAACATGAACAATGACGACCTCAGAAAATGGTACGAGATGTGGTACGCGCCCAACAATGCCACGCTGGTGGTGGTCGGGGATGTGGATGCCGACGCCGTCCATCAACTGGCAAAGAAATATTATGGCGTCCATAAACGCGGTGAAGTGGCCACTATCAAGCCAAGAGTAGAAGCCCCACAGAAAGGTGAAAAACGGGTACTGGTGAAGGCCCCCGCCGAACTGCCGTATATGATGATGGGATACAAAGTACCGACACTGACACCTGAAGATAGCTGGGAGCCCTACGCACTAGAGGTACTGGCCGCTGTGCTTGATGGCGGCAAAAGCGCCCGCTTCGAAAAATTGCTGGTGCGTGAAAAGCAAATCGCTTCCAGCATCGGTACCAGCTACGGCATGACCGGACTCCATGATGACATGCTCACTTTCAGTGGCACCCCGGCGCAGGGCCATACTGTGCAAGACCTGGAAGTCGCTATTCGTGAACAGGTGCAACTCCTGCACCATGAGTTAGTAAGTGAAGACGAACTGGCGCGTATCAAGGCACAGGTAGTTGCCAGCGATGTGTACCAACGCGACTCCGTCTACTATCAGGCGATGCAGATCGGCACGCTGGAGACCGTCGGCCTATCGTGGAAAATGCTGGACGAATATGTCGAGCGCATCCGCGCCATCACACCACAACAAATCCAGCAAGTCGCCAAAAAATATCTGATTGATGACAACCTCACCGTTGCAAACCTGATTCCACAGCCGATCGACATTGAAACGGCAAAACGCCGCATGAGCGGAGGTGGCACTCATGGCCATTAATTTAGTGAATAACGCAATGGGAAAAGAGTTAAATCATCCAACAGGACAACAACAGATAATGCGCAAATTCAAACACTCAGCATTCGGACTGTTCACTTTTATTTTCGCTCTGGTATCTTTTCCCACCGAAAACGGCGCACGGGTCTACTTTGTACCAGCACCCGGTCTACCGATGGTCGACATTCAGCTCACCTTCGATGCCGGTAGCGCACACGATGATGATAAAAAAGGCATCGCCCACCTCACCAATTCGCTACTGGATGAAGGCGCTGGCGATTTCAATGCCGATCAAATTGCTGAACATTTTGAGAACCTCGGTGCTGAGATCGGTAACGGTTCTTACCGCGACATGTCGATCATGACACTGCGCAGCCTCACCGACCCACAACTCCTAACACCTGCACTCGAAGTCTTTGCACTAATGGTAAGCGCACCCAGTTTTCCAGAAGAAAGCTTTGAACGTAACAAAAAGCAGACGTTAAGAGCAATTCAATCACAGCTGCAATCTCCACAATCGATCATTAACAAAGCCTTTTTTAAGGCGTTATATGACAACCACCCGTACAGCACGCCGTCACTCGGTTTTGAAGAGAGTGTGACGGCACTCACGCGCGATGACATGCTCAAGTACTATCAACAGTACTACGTCGCAAAAAACGTTGTGATTGCAATGGTGGGGAATCTTGACCGTGCAGCAGCAGAAACCATTGCCGCTCAACTCACTGGCGGGCTTAAATCTGGGAATGCAGCGCCAAAGATCGCATCACCAGCCGCTATCAAAAAGAGCGCTATGATCAATATTGAACACCCATCGACGCAGACCCATGTCATGATTGGTCAACCCGGCATGAGCCGTAATGACCCCGATGAATTCGCGCTCTATGTCGGTAACCATATCCTCGGCGGTAGTGGTCTGACATCCCGTATCAGCGATGAGATTCGCGAGAAACGCGGCCTTGCCTACAGCGCTTATAGCTTTTTCTCACCCATGCGAGAGGCGGGCCCCTATTTGATGGGCCTACAGACGCGCAACGACCAGTCGAACAACGCGATCGATGTGATGTTTGCAACACTCCAGGCGTTCATCGATGAAGGCGTGACTGCCGATGAACTGGAGGCCGCCAAACGCAACATCACCGGTGGCTTTTCACTGCGCATCGCGAGCAATAGCAAGATTCTCGGTTTTCTTGGCAACATCGGTTTCTACAACCTGCCACTCGACTATCTCGATACCTATAATGACCGCATCAACGCGGTTACCATTGAACAGATCAAAGATGCCTTCAAGCGTCGCGTTCATCCCGACAAGATGATCACTGTGACGGTCGGCGCCCCAGCCCCAGCAAAACCAAAAGGAAAAGCCGTGACCGGTTTTGAGTAAACGTTAATGGTGGGAAAGGCACACAAAGCAGGACAGCTGCGCATCATTGGTGGCACGTGGCGCGGTCGCAAAATCGATTTCGCTACGGAGCCCGGTGTACGCCCCACCCCTGACCGAATTCGCGAGACGCTATTCAACTGGCTACAAACCAGTATTGGTGGCGCTCGCTGTCTGGATCTCTTCAGTGGTAGCGGCGCACTCGGTTTTGAGGCGCTGTCACGCGGCGCTGCCGAAGCAGTAATGGTCGACCAAAGTAGTGCGGTCACAAAACAGTTGCTCGCCAATGCCAGCCTGCTCAAGGCACACCACGCACAGGTCGTACAAAGTAGTGCAGACAGCTATCTACAGCGACCACCACAGCCATTCGACATCGTCTTCCTCGACCCCCCATTCGAGTCACAATCAATCGAAGATTATTGTGCGCAACTGGAATCCGGGCAGTGGCTCGCACCACGCGCACTCATCTATATGGAGCGCGCCAAAGGAACGCCGCCCCCCCAACTGCCCGAGGACTGGCAGCTGCATCGCGAAAAACAGACTGGCAAGGTGACGTACGCTCTTGCCATCCGCGGCCACTAATCCAGTCCTTGGGCCTGTCGCCACAGACTGTTAAAATTGGTTCACCAGCGAACATCACGGAAAATGAAAAATGGACACGACAGCGATCTATCCCGGCACATTTGACCCACTGACCAACGGCCACAGTGATCTGGTGCAGCGCGCCGCACAGCTGTTTGAGCGCGTCATCGTTGCGGTGGCCACCAATCCAGGCAAGGCGCCCTGTTTCAGCGCGGATGAACGGATCGAGCTGGCACGCATCGCACTCAACGGCATCGACAACATCGAGGTGTGCGGCTTCAATCAGCTCCTGGTCGAATTCGCACGCGAGCATCAGGCCAGCGTCATTGTGCGTGGCCTGCGTGCCGTCTCGGATTTCGAATATGAATTTCAGCTCGCTGGCATGAATAGAAAACTCGCTGCCGACATTGAAACACTGTTCCTGATGCCATCCGAAAAGTACGCCTACCTATCCTCCAGTCTGGTGCGTGAAGTCGCAGCCCTCGGCGGTGATGTCTCGGAGTTTGTACACCCAGAGATCAAGACTGCGCTTTGTCACAAAATGCGTTAAAATCTACGGCTCAGCGGCAGGTTTCACAGCAGGAATATCTTATGGCTTTAATGATTACAGACGAATGCATCAACTGTGATGTTTGCGAACCCGAATGCCCCAATGGCGCCATCTCACAGGGTGACGAGATCTATGTGATCGACCACAATCTTTGCACCGAATGCGTCGGTCATTTCGATACCCCGCAGTGTGTTGAGGTCTGCCCGATCGACTGTATCCCAATGGACCCGGATCACGTCGATAGCCAGGAGGTGCTGATGGCAAGATACGAGCGCATCCAGGCCGGCGAAGTCGACTAGGATCAATCCTCACGCGGACTGACATCACTCACCGGACTGCACTCACCCACAGACCCACTCATATGCGCCTCACAAGACTACTGCTCACCGCAGCACTGACCCTCTTTTCCCCACTGAGCGTGGCGCAGGCAATCGCACCCAAACCGTCCACTGCGGCTGTGGCCTCTGCCCATCCACTCGCCACCAACGCGGGCATCGAAATTATCAACCAGGGGGGTAACGCCTTTGATGCCGCCATCGCGGTCACCGCGGCGCTGGCCGTGGTTGAACCCGC
>CALZHD010000004.1 GCA_945787155.1 uncultured Gammaproteobacteria bacterium
GAGCCAGGGTAAATATACGCCGCCACAATATTGGGTCACCAACGGCTATATATTAAGTCTACGCCGCGATAAGGTTGAAGCCGTATCTGTCGAAAAATTGCGGCGTCTCGCTGTAAAAGTGTTTCGGTTGGATATCGATACGCGTGAAATGACTAAGCCGGAATTATTAGACGTGATCGATAAGCGCCTCGCCTATATGGACTGGCTACCTGTGGTGTATGTTAGCTGGCATGATGCAAAGGCGTATTGCGAATGGCGAGGTAAGCGACTGCCGAGCGAGGCGGAGTGGGAAAAATCGATCCGTGGCAAAGAGGGGCTCGAATTTGCCTGGGGTAATAAATGGGCGTACGGGCAGAGTAATACAGGTGAGGAGTTATGGGATGATGGTGTTGCGCCAGTGGGCTCATATCAAGGTGATGTTTCACCGTATGGTGTGCTAGATATGAGTGGTAACGTCTCGGAATGGACCGCGGACTGGTATCAACCCTATGCGGGATCAGATTATGCTAGTAAAGATTTTGGTGAAAACTTCAAGGTAGTAAAAGGTGCAGCATGGGGGGGTGAAGGACACTACGCATTGAAATTATTTCAACGTGGTGCGTATCGCTTTAACCTCAAGCCTGAATCACAGCACGAAGACCTTGGCTTTCGTTGTGCGATGGATCTGAAGGTGGCAGGAGCGGAGTAATCAGAGCGCATTGCGTTGTCGACAGATTAGCAGCGATAAACTGTTATCGTTATTCGCTAAAGGGTACGCCGCCTTTCTTTTTCTTAACAATGGTTTAGATCTGTTATAACCCGTCACTATGAACGAGCTAGCATCCATCCCGCCCAATCCCCGCATCGGACTCGCCCTCGGCAGCGGGTCGGCACGAGGCTGGGCGCATATCGGTGTCTTGCAGGCGCTGGCAGAGCTGGGAATACGCCCCGGTGTCATCGCCGGTAGCTCTGTCGGTGCGCTGGTCGGTGCAGCCTATTCCTGTGGCTGTCTCGATTCACTGGCGCAGGGGGTGCAGCGCCTCACCTGGCGTGAGATCCTCAGCTACCTTGACCCCTCGCTGGTCGGCGGTGGCCTGATTCGGGGTGAAAAACTGTTTAAGTTTATCCGCGCCCACGCGCCGGCAGCGTCAATTGAGGACTTGCAGGTAAAGTTTGGTGCCGTCGCCACAGAGCTGGATAGTGGCCGTGAGGTCTGGTTTCGGCGTGGGTCGCTATTGGAGGCGGTGCGGGCTTCAATTAGTCTGCCGGGCCTGTTTGCTCCCGTTGAACTGGAGGGTCGATGGCTGGTGGACGGCGGCTTGACTAATCCGGTGCCGGTGTCGCTGTGTCGTGCGCTGGGGGCGGAGCAGGTGATTGCGGTGGATCTCAATAGTGATATTGTTGGCCGCCATGCACGGCAACGAGAGCCCACCGTCTCGAATGATGACGAGTTGTCGGCAGAAGAGAGTGATCTTTGGCAGCGGGTATCAACGCAGTTGAAGAATTCCCTGCAGGCGCCCAAAGCGCTGCTGATATCGCGGCTGTTTGGCGAAGGGCGCGTGCCGGGGATCCTGGATGTCATGGCCAGTTCCATCAATATCGTCCAGGATCAGATAACTCGCAGTCGCATGGAGGCCGATCCTCCACAGGTATTACTGTTGCCCCAGTTAGCAAATCTGGGGTTGATGGAGTATGACCAGGCCGCAGTGGCGATCGCCGAAGGTCGAGAAGCGGTGATGCGTCGACGTGATGCGTTGCTGCAATTAGATGGTGTCTGAATAGTGGGCGGGGCATGGTGGTGCTGACGCTGTTTTATAACTGCTTAGCAGCCAGGTTTTATGTCTCTGACTGTAATACACCCCAGCCATCACTCTCTCCGTGATGTTTAGCCGCGATTTTATCGAATGCCCTTTCAGTTTGAACGATGTCATCATGTGTCGGGATCATCTGTATCGTACAACAAAGGATCCAGCCGTTGTGGGTCTCGTTTTCGGTTAACGCAAAGGTCACGTGGCTACCGTTTGCTTCGATTTCGTTTTGCATGTTTTCCGCATTTTTCTTTTTTCCAAAATTGATGAAGAAATCGATGTTTTGTGGAATGGTCAGATCCATCCCTGCCCGCTGCATTTCCTGAAGTATTGCGCCGTCTTCTGTGTTGGGGAAGTTCATGGGAGTTCCTGATGGGGTTGTATGGATAGATGGCTGTTCCAGTTCGCTGGTCAGCGGCATGGGGCAATGAATGTTATTTTCTCACAAGATGACGAGTTGTTGAATCGTCATCTTCACTCGTTTCCACTTGACTATAGGGAATGTCATAAGCGCATGATGGATGTCTAGGGCGTTATCATGACGATTTAGTTGCAAAGCCATTTTTATTGTCTATGTTTACGGGGCAGTAAATTTTGTTAATACTTTTGGACTTGTATTCCAAAAATTAATTTGTATTACTCATACCCTGTTAGTGATTGATGAAAAAAGGCGTTACATGAGAATGGATGATAGTTCGCGTTGCCATGACAATGGCGGCTATGGTTTACATATTTCACAAAAATTCACGTGAGGATATTTCCGTTCTGCTTACGCGGATTTAAAGGTTATTATCCAAATCTACAATATATATTTCATTATCTGAGGGTCAACAATATGAGAAGGTTACTGACATGCATAATACTCTTGTTATCGTTCAGCATCAGCCAAGCACTTGCCGCACCCGTGCATGGCCTGAAGAATCCAAAGCGAGTGCTCGATCAATACATAGTGGTACTCAAGGAGTGGCAAGATGTGCCAACTGTCTCTAGCGATTTAGCAAAAAAACATAAAAGCAAAGTAAAGAAAAAATACACCAAAGCATTGAATGGCTTTGTAATGAATATCCCCCCGGGGCAATTGAAGAAGCTGTCCAATGACCCGCGTATTGATTTTATCGAGGCGGATAGTGTGATTGAACTTACAGAGACACAATCACCGGCCCCCTGGGGGCTGGATCGTATTGATCAGCGTGATATTCCACTCAGCAGTACATATACATATGACTTCACTAGTGCCAATGTGAATGTCTACATAATCGACACCGGTATCCGTACTAGCCATTATGAGTTTGGTGGCCGTGCAGTTGAAGCGTTTACCGCTATCAATGATGGTAATGGCGCCAATGACTGCAATGGGCATGGCACCCATGTTGCCGGCACGGTCGGCGGTATCACTTACGGTGTCGCAAAGCAAAGCAACCTTCATGCAGTTCGTGTATTAGACTGCCAGGGTCAGGGCTTTACCTCCGGGGTAATTGCAGGGATTGATTGGGTGACAAACAACCATATGGGTTCGGCGGTGGCCAACATGAGTCTGGGTGGCTCAGGGTCAACGGCAATGGATCGTGCTGTACAGAATTCGGTGGCAGTGGGTGTCACTTATGTAGTGGCGGCAGGCAACAGCAATGCTAACGCATGTAACGAATCACCGGCACGCATTGCTGAGGCCATCACAGTGGGCGCAACCAGTTCAAATGATGCGCGTGCCAGTTATTCCAATTGGGGCAGTTGTGTAGATATTTTTGCGCCCGGTTCGCAAATCAAATCAACATGGAACACGAGTGATCTGGCAGTGGCAACGATCAGTGGCTCCTCTATGGCATCGCCTCACGTTGCTGGCATCGCTGCGCTTTATTTGGAAAGCAATCCCGGCGCCACCCCTGCACAAGTACAGGGTGCGATTATTTCCTCAGCCACTACGGGTCAACTGAGTAATATTGGTAGCGGTTCGCCCAATCTTTTAGCCTATTCACTACAAGAAAGTGGCAACGTTCCACCCCCATCTCCAGTGGCAAGTTGTCCCGCCGGGTTTGAAAAGTTTCAAGCTAGTCTAAGCGCCACCAATGATGAGGACTTTCAGCCTAACGGTAGTTATTACTACGCGCGCGCAACAGGGGGTCATAGCGGCCGGTTAATGGGGCCAGCGAATGCGGATTTTGATCTCAACCTATGGAAATGGGGGCGCGGAGGGTGGCAGGTTGTTGCACAATCCACAGCCTCCAGCTCAGATGAAAATATCGACTACTATGGAAAACGTGGCTATTACACATGGAGAATTAACTCATATAGTGGCAGCGGTGACTATACGTTCTGTATGAAGCATCCATAAGTCAGCAGTCGATGATGGGCGCGCAGTGTGCGCCCATCGACTCTCTTAAAGTCAGTTGCGCTGCGGTGGATGCAGATAGGCTACAGTCGCTGATAACCGATGCAACGATGTTCGATCAGTAGGTGGTGGTTGAGTAACATGTTCGAAGATTAAATGGAATATAGTCTGAAAGAGGGGTGGAAACTGAAGGCCCGTTACTCTACTCTTCATATCCTATGAAACGTCAATACTTAACCTTTATATTGCCATTATTATTATTTACCAGCGCTGCCACTCAGGCATTGGCGCAGGCGGTATGGATTCCCGGATGGCAGCAATCGAGTCCGATGAACAGTGCGCGTGCGGGTGCCGCCGTGCTACAGGTCAATGGCGTTATCTATGCGCTTGGTGGTGTGGATGGGCGACGCTTTCTAAATACTACGGAGTTTAGCAAGATCCAGTCAGATGGAACACTCGGCCCATGGAAACGCAGCGCAATCCTCAATGATGCCCGTGGTTTTTTTGATGCCGTTGAGCACAATGGTTTTATTTATGCTGCTGGTGGTGGCAAGGGTGAAAGTGGGAAAATTTTGCTGCGTAGCATCGAGCGCACACGCATTATTGAAGACGGTGGGCTTGAGGGGTGGGTCACCGAACATTATGGCCTTAACTACCCACGCCGTTGCGTAAAATTATTCATTGCCAACAATCGAATCTACGCCCTGGGTGGTTTTGGTGGTGCATTACACGATTCGGTTGAGAGTGCGTCTATCAATAAAGATGGTAGCCTTGGTGAGTGGCGCATCGAGCAGAACCCGTTGACAATACCCCGTTACATCAATAGCGTAAAATCACTGAATGGTTTTGCCTATGCGATTGGTGGGCATGCTGAACGTGAGGGTACGGGGTTAACCGAGGTTGAATTTGCGCACGCTGCCACTGGCGATGAACTGGTTTGGCAAAAGACCACTGCCATGCAGCTACCTCGTTATGCGCTTTCATCAGCATCCCGAGGTAACGTGCTCTACGCAATGGGTGGCCTTAACGGTGCACTCTACACAGATGCGATCGAGATTACACAACAGGGTAGTAATGGTGAGCTGGATGACTGGCGCTATACAACACCACTTTCATCGCTACGTGCTAATTTAGGTAGTGTGATCTACAATGATCGCATCTACATTATTGGTGGCACTAATCGTGATGGTTATTACAAAACAGTTGAATACGCGAGCTTTAATGATAATGGCGATATTGGCTTCTGGGGGTCACAACAGCAGCTTGATGCCTATCAGCAACAGCGACATGTAAGTCAGACGAAGCCAAAGCGCAAACTTCCCAACAACGGCGTGATTGCCGAAGTGATACAGACAAAGGCCTATAGCTATATTCGTGTGGTGAAAGGGGCTACGGAGCAGTGGCTTGCCGGATCACGGGCTGATTACAGCGTTGGCGATGCCATCGAATACAGCCGGGGTACCACCATGGTGAACTTCCACAGCTCAACACTCAATCGAGACTTTCCATCTATTATCTTTGTCGAGCATCTTCGCATGAGCGGTGACAAATAGAAAAATCAGATGGGATTATTGTTTAAGATCCTTCTAACTTGTTCAGCGGTTTCCTGCTGCTATCGCTATTTGTTGGCGGTGAGGTCGTTGCTGAGTGTTCCCCAAAATTGTGGCGTAGTAGCGCAAAGTCGTTGAGTCGTTGTTCAATCTTGTGATTGATGGATCCCTCCGGAAACAGACCTTCTGTATTGCGCTTGCCCGCAGTCTCGCCTGTCAGAAGTTCCATCGCTTCGTCTACATTGGTAAAGGCATAGATATTAAACTGTCCCTGTTCGACTGCGTTGACGACCTCTTTACGTAGCATTAGATCATTGACGTTACTGCCAGGGATCAACACACCTTGCGAGGCATCCAGTCCGCGCATATGACAGACATCAAAGAAGCCTTCTATTTTTTCATTGGAGGCACCAATCGGCTGGCTTTCACCAAATTGATTGACTGAACCGGTAATTGCCAGTGATTGTTTGATGGGTACATCTGCGAGGGCAGAGAGCAGGCAGCAGAGTTCTGCCATTGATGCACTATCGCCTTCGATGCCGTTATAGCTCTGTTCAAAGACGAGGCTTGCTGCGAGTGATAGTGGTGCGTCAACGGCATAACGAGCAGCAAGAAATCCGCACAGGATCATTACACCCTTGGAATGGACTTCTCCGCCCAGCTCCGCTTCGCGTTCGATATCGATGACTTCACCTTCGCCAACACGCACTGTTGCGGTAATACGCGAAGGCTGGCCAAATATAAAATCACCGAGTTCAATTACAGACAGTGCATTGACCTGTCCGGCCCTCTTGCCACTGGTGTCGATAAGTAAAGTGTCACGTTTGATCGCTTCATGAATATGTTCTCGAACACGATCTGAGCGATAGGTTTTTTTATTGATCGCCTTGTCGACATCTTCATGGGTGACGGTGTCACGCTCATGTTCATTGGCCCAGTAGTCTGATTCCATTAATAGTTCGGTGAGCGTACCAATGCGGGAGGAGAGTTTACTGGCGTCTTCACTGAGGCGTGAACTGTGTTCGATCAGGCGCGCGACGGCATTACGGTGAAAAGGGCGCAGTGAATGTTTGCGCGCGACAGTGGCGATCATTTGCGCATAGAGATGGATGTTCTGATCATCCCTCACCATTGAGTGACTAAAGTCTGCAGCAACCTTAAAGAGTTCACCAAAGTCTGGATCAAACGCATAAAGCATATAGTAGAGTTGTCGGTCACCCAGCAGAATAATCTTGATGTCGAGCGGTATCGGTTCTGGTTCGAGTGATACGGTGCTGATCAGGCTCAGCATCTGTCCCAGTGATTCAATGCGGATCTCACGTGAATAGAGCGTTCGTTTCAGGGCTTCCCAGGCGTAAGGCTGTAGCAGCACCTGACGCGCATCGAGAATCAGGTAGCCGCCGTTGGCGCGGTGAAGTGCACCGGGCTTGATCAGCGTAAAGTCGGTAATGAGCGTGCCCATGTGGGTGAGATGTTCAACGCGACCGACCAGATTGTCGTGCATCGGATTGTCTTCGTAGATGACGGGCACCGCTTTTGATTTGCTATGATCAATCAGTACATTAATCTCATAACGATGAAATGAAGGGGTATGGTCGGTCTCCTGTTCGGGCAACTCGCTGACTATCTGTTGTCCACGGAAATCATCTATATTTTCGATGACTTCGTGTTGTACCTCATCGAGGTAGGCCTGTACTGCTGGCAGCCCGTTGTAACAGTTTTTTATATTGTCGAAGAGAAAGCCAATCGCCAGCATGCCAGTTTCACGATTGAGTTGTAGGATCTTTTCTTTGCTTTCATTACGCCACTGTGGAGACTGACGCAGTATCTCCTGTAGCTCTTGCTGTAGTTTGTCTATTTCAGCTTCGATTCGTTCCTGTTCTGCTGGCGGTAGTTTTTCATAATCTGCGGGCTTGATGATCTCATCCTTGTCATCCGTTGGGGCGAAGGCGAAGCCATCCTGAGTGGTTATCAGTATGATGTGAGACTGTGCGGCCCTTTTTTTGAGTGCGGAAAATGCCTGCTCCTGTCGATCATGAAGCGCCTGTTCAACCTCTGTGACACGTGTTCGATAGTCAACGTTATTAAAAGCGCTATTGACCGCGGCGACGATGTCGGTGAGCAGCTTTTTAATGTCTTTGTTCAGACGTACGCCATCACCGGCAGGGAGCTGGAGTGCGCGTGGTTTATTATTTTGTTCAAAGTTATTGATATAACACCAGTCTGAGGGGGCCGGACTCGCTTCCGCTTTTTTCTCAAGATAGTCGCGTACCGCCGTCCGTTTGCCGACGCCATGGGGGCCGAGCACATAGAGGTTGTAGCCCTGTTGCTGCATTCCAATACCGAAGTGCAGGGCGTCGAGTGCGCGCGTCTGGCCGATGATTTGAGTAAGATCAGGGAGTTCTGCCGTTGTCTCGAAGGCAAGATCAGACGATTTACAGTGGTGATAAAGTGATTCAGCGGGTAAGGCTCGTGTATCCGTCATTATTTTCCCTGATTATCAATTCAGCATTGATTGGATTGCACTAGAATCATCCAGCGATGGCTAATCATAGCTGGAAACCTGAGAGACGGAAACTAGGGGGCGGAAACCTGGGACGAGAAGTGATTATTGGTCGTACCCGCCCCCCGTCTCTTTAAAGGGCAGGCGCAACATCCATTTTAGCGATTGTGTTTGAGGTTGTTGAAATTGTTTTAGACCAATGGTCATTTGGTCGTGCCCTTTTGCCGGTTGCGCGCAATAAGTGCCGAAGAGTCGATCCCACCATGGTAAGTTGAAGCCGTAGTTACTGTTGGTTTCAGCTTTGATAATTGAGTGGTGAACCCGGTGCATATCGGGTGTGACGACAAAGCGTCGTAATACACCATCAATTTGAGTGGGGATGTAGACATTGCTGTGGTTAAACATAGCCACCGCATTGAGAATGATCTCAAAGATCAGTACCGCAATAATGGCGGGGCCAAGCAGGCAGATGAGTGCCATCTTGATCAGCATTGACAGGACGATCTCAATGGGATGAAAACGCGCGCCACTGGTGACATCAAGATCGACATCGCTATGGTGCATCATGTGAAGTCGCCACAGCATCGGCACACGGTGAAATAGGCGGTGCTGCAGATAGATGCAGAGATCAAGTATGATCACAGCAAAGACCGCTTCAATCCATAGCGGGAGGTTTACCTGATTGAATAGCCCCCACTGCTGTTGCGAGGCGTAGAGGGCAACCCCGATGGCGGCGGTGGGAAAGAGCAGGCGCAATAGCAGCGTATTGAAAAAGGTGATGCCTAAATTGTTGAGCCAGCGAAATAATTTGGCACTGCGTAACGGCCTGCGCGGTGATTTGAACTCCCATAACGCCATGATGGCGAAAACCCCGAAGAAGAAGCTGAGTCGGATGATGAGTTCCAGGCTATCACTCTCCATTCGCGCTATCTCATCTGCTGATTAGTTGCTGGATGTTGCCTTTGAGTGTGAGTGCGATCGTCGTGACGAGCGGCGTCTGCCACTGTCCGATTTTTGCTTGCGGTGAACGTTGGGGCTTTTTTTAGGGTAGATCGGTGGTTGTGGTGCTACCAGCAATTCCGTGGTGACTCGTTCGGTCGGAATCTTGTGACCGACATACTCTTCGATGTCAGGCAGCGCAAAGGCATAGTCTTCACAGGCAAAACTGATTGCGACACCGCTGGTACCAGCACGGGCAGTACGTCCGATGCGATGGACATAATCTTCCGAGTCCTGCGGCAGGTCGTAGTTAAAGATGTGACTGACATCCGGGATGTGCAGACCACGCGCGGCAACATCGGTGGCGACGAGGATCGGCAGTTCACCATCCTGAAAGCTTTTTAGCAGACTGATGCGTTTTTTCTGGGGCACATCGCCAGAAAGGGTACCGGCATTGAAGCCGTTGCCGGTCAGGAAGGCGTTGACCTTATTGCCTGCATCTTTGGTGTTCACAAAGATGATCGAGCGTATTGGATTGAGTTGTTTGAGCAGGCCGAGCAGGAGCGGAATCTTTTCATCATTGGAGACGTAGTAGATGTGTTGCTCAACTTTGTCGGCGGTTACTTTATCCGTTTCGATCTTTACCAGCGTAGGGTTATTCATGTGCTCATAGGCGAGCTCGGTGACTCGGAACGACAATGTGGCGGAGAACAACAGGTTGAGCCGCTGTTCGGGGGGTGGCATGCGGCGCAGTAGAAAGCGGATGTCCTTGATAAAGCCGAGGTCAAACATACGATCCGCTTCATCAAGCACCATCACTTCAATCGATTTAAGATTGAAGATGTTCTGTTTGAAGAAATCGATGGTGCGGCCTGGTGTGCCGATCAGGATATCAAGCCCTGCGTGTAACATCTCTTTTTGTGTATCGTAACCGGCACCGCCGTAGACAACACCAATCTTTAGCCCGGTCATTTCGCCGAGGGTGAGGGCATCTTTGTGAATCTGGAGCGCGAGCTCGCGGGTCGGGGCGAGTACTAAAGCGCGAGGATTATGACCAACGACGGATTTATCGGCCTCGCTGGTGAGCAGGCGGTTCATTAATGCAATTAAAAATGCAGCTGTTTTACCGGTGCCAGTTTGTGCCTGTCCAGCGATATCGGTGCCTGCTAGCGCCAGCGGCAGGGTCTCTGCCTGAATCGGGGTGCATTGATTAAATCCTGTTCTTTCAATGCCCTGCGAGAGTTTCTCCGGGAGATTCAGAGATGAAAATAGCGTGTTGGATAAATGATGTTCACTCATATTGCAGAAAGGATAGCAGATTCAGTGACATCTTTATGGTTTTTATTATTGATACAATGTTTGTGTATTGTGATTAGATTGTTAATAATTACGTTTAGCCATAGATCCTGAGACAGGGACGAGATGGGTTTAGGTCAATTCAATAAAGTAATCTGGAGGCATAGAGGGTGAGTGACAATATTAGCGCTGTAACAGACGCCACATTTGAAGATGATGTACTTAAGTCTGAGGTACCTGTATTAGTAGACTTCTGGGCTGAGTGGTGTGGGCCATGTAAGATGATCGCACCGATTCTAGAAGAGATTGCCGCTGAATATGATGGCAAGATTCGCATTGCCAAACTAAATATTGACGAGAATCCTGCGACACCACCGCGTTATGGTATTCGCGGCATTCCAACCTTAATGTTATTCAAGGCGGGTAATGTTGAAGCCACTAAGGTGGGGGCGGTTTCCAAATCGCAGCTTTCAGCATTTCTTGATAGTAATAACTGAAAGACGAATAACTAATTTTAATTAAAGTATTTTAAGGACTGGACGTTATCACAAAATAGTGGTAGCGTTTAGTCCTACTCAAAAAAAATAGATCAACGCCCTTGCCGGCACACCTCTCCTAAGTAATAGAAGCCAATAGATATATCTTTGGAGTGGAATCCGTTCTTTCTTGCCCACTTCATTTTTCAATAACTATCCAAAAAATTCATATGAATCTAACTGACCTGAAACAAAAATCCGCTGTAGAGCTGGTTGAACTCGCCCGATCAATGGGCATCGAAAACATGGCGCGCTCGCGTCGACAAGATCTTATCTTTGCAATCCTTAAGTCCCATGCCAAAAAAGGTGAAGACATCCACAGTGTGGGTGTACTGGAAATCTTGCAAGACGGCTTTGGTTTTTTGCGATCAGCGGACAGTTCTTATCTGGCCGGCCCCGATGATATTTATGTCTCTCCAAGCCAGATTCGTCGTTTTAGCCTGCGCACCGGGGATACCGTTGCCGGTAAGATTCGACCGCCTAAAGAGGGCGAGCGTTATTTTGCGTTGTTAAAAGTCAGTGAGATTAATTTTGAGTCACCGGAAGTCGCCAAGAGTAAGGTGCTGTTTGAAAACCTGACACCGCTGTTTGCCAATGAACGTCTCAATCTGGAGCTGGGTAACGGCAGTACTGAAGACGTCACCGCACGTATTATTGAGCTGGTATCGCCGATTGGTAAGGGGCAGCGTGGCATGATTGTATCGCCACCGAAGGCCGGTAAGACTATGATGTTGCAGAGTATTGCTCACTCTATTACGGAGCAGAATCCCGAGTGCTATATGATCGTACTGTTGATCGATGAGCGCCCTGAGGAGGTGACCGAAATGGCACGCTCGGTGCGTGGTGAAGTGATTTCCAGCACCTTCGATGAGCCAGCAACCCGCCATGTACAGGTGGCTGAGATGGTGATCGAAAAGGCGAAACGCCTGGTTGAGCATAAGCGTGACGTGGTGATCCTGCTCGATTCGATTACCCGTCTGGCACGGGCCTATAATACCGTGGTGCCGTCATCAGGCAAGGTGTTGACGGGTGGTGTAGATGCCAACGCTTTGCAACGCCCAAAACGCTTTTTTGGTGCGGCGCGAAATGTTGAAGAAGGTGGTAGTTTGACCATCCTTGCGACTGCGTTGATCGACACCGGTTCACGTATGGATGACGTGATCTACGAAGAATTTAAAGGCACCGGTAATATGGAGCTGCATCTCGATCGTCGTATTGCCGAGAAGCGTATCTACCCTGCCATCAATCTCAACCGTTCTGGTACGCGCCGCGAAGAGCTGCTGACCAAGCCTGATGAGCTACAGAAGATGTGGATCCTGCGTAAGTTGCTGCATCCGATGGATGAGCTGGCGGCGATGGAATTCCTGATGGATAAGCTCAAGGCGACCAAGACCAACGCTGAATTCTTTGATTCGATGAAGCGATAGCGGCTGCCCGGGTTAAGGCTATAGGCAGATTAATCAATAGGTTAGTCTCATATGTTGGTTTGGGATGCGATATTAACTTGCTGATCGACAAGGATTTACATACAATACGCGGCCAGAGTTTATGCGGTGCCTGGAGTTGGTTCAGGTGGCGGCATATTAGAAATTTGTGAGGTTGAACAGAATGAAATCGGATATCCATCCAGCTTATGACGAAATTGACGTTACCTGCAGCTGTGGTAACACCTTTAAGACACGCTCAACAGCGGGCAAAGCGCTGCGTCTAGATGTCTGTTCGATGTGTCATCCTTTTTACACCGGTAAGCAGAAGATCCTTGATACCGCTGGCCGTGTCGATAAGTTTAGACAGAAGTACGGTAAGAAAAGCTGATTTGAACTGGCCGCAAAGCATGGCCGATTCACTAAAAAGGGTGTCTGATTCAGGCGCCCTTTTTTTGTTTATGGCTGCCGCGTTATCTGTATGCACACTGTTTTATTCATCGACCAGTGTGGCTGAGCGTTGTACCGCCGAAAATATCGATGGATATCATAAGATTGAGTATGTGCATGATGGCGACACACTTCATCTGGTTGGTGGGCAAAAGGTGCGGCTTATTGGCATCAACACGCCAGAGCTAGCTCGCGATAAAACACCTGCTGAGTACTACGGGGTTGAGGCACGTGATGCGCTACGACGATTATTGAAGGCTGGCACACGCCTTGGTATCCAGTATGGACGAGAGCAATATGACCGTTATGGACGGACTCTTGCCCATCTATATCTGGAAGATGGCTTCAGTGTGCAGCAATGGTTACTTGAAAACGGCTATGCCATGGCGATTGCGATCCCGCCCAATTTGCATAACGTCGACTGTTACCAGCAGGCCGAACAGTTTGCACGGATAAAGCGTCGCGGCATATGGGACCGCGGCGAGCTTAAAACGCTTGATGCTGCGGCGTTACGGCGCGGTGACCAGGGATTCAGATTGGTCAAAGGCCAGGTAACCAAGGTCAAGCGTACAAATAAATGGATCTGGCTATCGTTGTCAGCAAATTTTTCACTGCGGATTGCACGTGAAGATGAGCGCTATTTTGATGATGGATTACTGGTCTCGTTGGCACAAAAAGAGGTCGTTGCGCGCGGATGGCTAACACAGCGAAAGGGACGATGGTCGATTCGGATCAGGCACCCAAGTTCGCTTAAGATTATCAGCGACTGATGCATTGCCATGATTTGGTGGCTTCAGTGACTATTGTGTCGGTTAGGATACATCATAAAAAGGCATATCGCTGGATCAAATTTGCAGCAGATAGGGCAATGACCGATAATTGCCTGCTAGTGGTTGAAATACATTCTATATATTAAGGTGTGAGTGGTGGTTGTATGACGGAAGAGAAAAAACAGGCGGCACTGAATTATCATGCCCAGCCGGAGCCAGGCAAGATCTGTATCTCAATTACCAAGTCTTGCATGACACAAGAAGACCTTGCCCTGGCCTATACCCCAGGTGTAGCAGAGCCAGTACGTGCAATCGCTAAAGATCCCGAGGCAGCATACAAATATACTGCAAAAGGGAATCTGGTAGCGGTGATCACCGATGGCAGCGCAGTACTAGGGCTCGGCAATGTCGGCAGTCTTGCCAGCAAGCCGGTCATGGAGGGCAAGGGCGTACTGTTTAAGAAATTTGCCGATATCGATGTCTTTGATATTGAAGTGACTGCAAAAGATCCGCAGGATTTCATTAATACTGTCGCCAACATTGCGCCGACTTTTGGCGGTATTAATCTTGAAGATATTGCATCTCCTCACTGCTTTGAGATTGAAAAGAAGCTGAGTGAGCTGCTTGATATCCCGGTTTTTCATGATGACCAGCACGGCACTGCTGTCATTACTGCCGCAGGATTGATTAATGGGCTGGAATTGCAGGGAAAACGCCTTGCACAGGCGAAGATTGTCTGCCTTGGCGCGGGTGCAGCGGCGATCGCCTCGATGCGCCTGCTGATAGCATTAGGAGCAAAAAAGGAAAACCTCAGGATGCTCGACCGTAATGGTGTTATTTACCGTGGGCGAGATAATGTGAATGAGTTCAAGCAAGAATTCGCTGTGGATACGGATGACCGCACACTTGCTGATGCAATGACGGAGGCTGATGTTTTCATCGGACTGTCTGGACCAGATTTAGTCAGGCCAGAGCATATCGCTGCGATGGCTGACAAACCGATTGTATTTGCACTCTCTAATCCAGACCCGGAAATCTACCCAGCAGTTGCCAACGCGGTACGGGATGATCTGATTATGGCCACAGGCCGCAGTGATTTTCCTAATCAGGTCAATAATGTACTCGGCTTTCCATTTATTTTTCGCGGCGCACTCGATGTCCGCGCGCGTGCGATTAATGAGCATATGTTGATTGCGGCGGTCTATGCACTTGCTGACCTGGCGCGCGAGCCAGTGCCACAGGAGGTTCTGAGTGCTTATAAACTGGAGCAGCTGAGTTTTGGGCGAAAATACATCATTCCAACACCGCTTGATCCGCGACTGATCGATCGCGTTCCAGCCGCAGTGGCCTATGCTGCAGTGGAGTCTGGCGTGGCCAGTATGGACTATCCAGAGTTTTATCCACGTATCGAGCATCGTTGTTACGGATAAACTGTTATGGATAAGCAGGGCTATCTATAAAATCGAATTCAATTTATTGCCAGGATGGCCGATTCATGCGTGTGAATGTAAAAATTTATGACTGAACCAAGGTTCTGAACAAACGGTATAAGCGCTAAGGAGTAAGCATGAAAAAGATATCGATTATTGGTGCGGGGCGTGTTGGTGAATCAACCGCACAGATTCTGGCCTATCGTGATAATGCACATGAAGTGGTGCTGACCGATATTCGAGAGGGTGTCGCCAAAGGAACGGCGCTGGATTTACAGGAATCCGCCCCATTGTTTGGCTTTGACACGCATGTGAGTGGTGATGAAAGTAACGCGGCAATCGCTGATTCAGATATCGTTGTCATCACTGCGGGTCTGCCACGTAAGCCAGGAATGTCGCGCTCTGACGTACTAGAAGCGAATCTTGCCGTGATCCGCCCTATTGCTGATGATGTAATGAAGTATGCCCCCAATGCGATGGTGATTCTCGTCACCAATCCCGTTGATGTCATGTCATATGCCTTCTGGAAGGCAACAGGCTGGGATCGTAGTCGCATATTTGGCCTTTCAGGAGTACTGGACGCAGCACGTATGGCGAGTTTTATTGCGATGGAGACCGGTTATTCGAATCTTGATGTTTCGGCGATGGTACTCGGTGGTCACGGTGACTCGATGGTGCCAATGATCAGCTACACCACGATCAGTGGTATTCCTGTGAGTAATTTTATGGATGCGGAGACGATTGCTCGTATTGTTGATCGTACTCGAAATGGCGGTGCTGAAATCCTTGCGTTGAAAAAGACCAGTAGTGCAAATGATTCACCTGCGGCAGCGGTTGCAACCATGATTGATGCAATATGTAACGATCGCAAGCGTATATTGCCATGTGTCGCAATGCTGGATGGAGAGTATGGCCAGCAAGATATTGCACTCGGCGTGCCGGTGGTGCTCGGCTCCGGAGGGGTGGAGAAGGTGATTGAATTGCCACTCAGTAATGAAGAGTCGACGCTGTTCAAGCAGTCAGCAGAGCAGGTAACTAACGACATCGACTTAATATCCTGAGCGTTATTGATTGAGGGAGAGGCATCAGATGGGGAAGAACACATTTACAATTACGGACAATGCAACAGGCAAGAGTATTGAGTTGCCTGCGTTAAAAGATGCACAGAATATTTCTGCGATCGACATCAGCACCCTCTATCGTGACCACGGTTATCTGACTTTTGACCCTGGCTTTCAATCCACCGCGAGTTGCCGTAGCGGGATTACCTATATTGATGGTGAAGAGGGAATTTTACGCTATCGTGGTTATCCAATCGAACAGCTGGCTGAGAAGAGTAGCTTTCTTGAGGTCGCTCATCTATTGATGAATGGTGAGTTGCCAAGCAAAGTAGAATTAGACGACTTTGTCAGCATGATTAGCCGTCACACAATGTTGAAAGAGAGTCTACGTACCTTTTATAAAGGTTTCTATCACGATGCACATCCGATGGCGAGTATGGTGGGTGTAGTGGGATCACTGTCGGCATTTTATCACGACTCGACTGATGTACATGATCCGCGACATCGTGAGGTTGCCGCGTACCGCATGTTGGCAAAGATGCCGACCATCGCGGCAGCCTGTTATAAATATTCTATTGGTGAGCCCTTTATCTATCCAAAAAATCATCTTAGTTACTGTGGCAACCTGCTGCACATGATGTTTTCTGTACCCAGTGAAGAGTATGTTGTCGATCCTGTTGCCGAAAAGGCGCTGGATATGATCTTTATTGTGCGTTTATCGGGCAGCTCGGGCTCAAATCCGTTTGCCTGTATTTCATCGGGCATCACTGCGCTGTGGGGGCCTGCCCACGGTGGTGCCAACGAGGCGGTGTTGCATATGCTGAACGAGATTGGTGATACTTCTAATATTGCAAAATATATTGAGAAGGCGAAGGATAAAGATGATCCATTTCGCCTGATGGGTTTTGGGCACCGTGTCTATAAAAATTATGATCCACGCGCTACGATTATTCGCAAGATGTGCCATGAGGTATTAGAGAAGTTTGGTGATCCCAACGATCCGCTATTCGAACTGGCGATGGGGCTGGAAGATATTGCCCTCAAGGATGACTACTTTGTTGAGAAGAAGCTCTATCCAAATGTCGATTTTTACTCAGGCATTATCTACAAGGCGCTCGGTATACCCACCAATATGTTTACGGTGATGTTTGCGGTAGCGCGTACAGTCGGTTGGGTCTCGCAGTGGATGGAGATGATTGGTGAACCGGGGCAGCGTATTGGGCGTCCGCGTCAAATGTATATGGGTGAGGGCGTGCGCGACTATGTCGATGTCGACAAGCGATAGTCGAAGTATTACGTTTGCTGTAGCAGTTTTTCAACGTCCGATATTGAAGCCCGCTGGACTGGTTTTCCATCCAGCGGGCTTTTTGGTGCCTGGCGGATCCCTATTTCAGGAAAGACAGTCAGCTCGACTTCGATTTCACCATCCTCGATGAGATAGAGCGGTTGGCGTCGAAGGTCATTTTCGTTGAAACGGCATTCACGCTCACCAATTTTGAAGGGGATATGGTGCTCCATCAATAGCCAGTCAAGCGCTTGACTGTTGTCAGTGAAGAGGTGGATATTGATCGCCGAGTGCCGGTCAGCAGTGCCGCGCAATACGGCTCCCACCAGGCGCGGTGAAAAACGCTCCAGTAGCCGCATGATCTCAATGGCTGTTTTTCGAAGTACTCTGAGTCGGGTGGGTTGTAGATCCCGCTTGAAGATTGCCTGGTATTCTTTTAGTGCAAGTTCGATTTCAACATTGCGTGGCAGATGCCGCTCATTGGTTACCCCGATGCGATTGGCCGCCTTGCGCCTGGCGGTGTGAAAATCGGAGATCCCCTCTTCTGCCATGATACGGGCGGCTTCATTTGCAAGCTGTTGACGCATGCGGTGAGTTTTAGCGGTGTGTCGCATTGGAAGGTGTATTTACTGATATTTTAGAAAAGCTGTGGTGGAGGCGCATCGATTGTCGGAGTGGATGGATCATCGTCCAACATTGGTGGTTGGTCAATTTTTGGTTTGCTATAGCGAGTGGGTGCGTATTCACTTCTGAAGGTTTCAAAGATAGCGCCGGGATGATTACTTTCTGCAAGCAGGCCATTTTCAGGATCAATGCGAACAGTCACCAATCCCGGTGGGCGTTCGAGCGGTTTTTCTGGTGTGCCTTTCAGGGCCTCATCCATATAATAGATCCACATCGGTAGTGCGGCACGGCCCCCGGTTTCACGATTACCAAGTGAGCGAACCTGATCGAAGCCAACCCATGTGATAGTAGCGACATCGGCATTATAGCCAGAGAACCATGCGTCTTGTTGATCGTTTGTCGTGCCCGTTTTTCCAGCGAGATCATTACGCTTTAGTTGCAATGCACGTTTGCCAGTGCCGTGCCTGATTACGTCGCGTAGCATGGATGTCATTAGATAGATATTTCCCTGTGGTGCGACACGTTGAGCGATGTTGACAGGGCGCGGTGGCGAGTCTGTCGATGATTCGTCCAAGATGAGCGCATCGATTTCATCTGCGGGAATGACGCAGTCATCATGGCAGACTGTGGCAGGCTTGGCTTCAAGTATAAGATTGTCATCAGCATCTGTGATCTGCTTTATCAAGTGTGGCGTAACACGGTAGCCACCATTGGCAAGCACGGCATAACCAGCAGAGAGTTGCAATGGGGTAACTGCGCCGCTGCCGAGTGCCAACGAAAGATCCCTGGGAAGGTTATCAACGTCAAAACCAAAGCGACTGACATATTCAAGAGCATAGGGAATACCAATAGAGCGCATGAGACGGATTGAAACAAGATTGCGTGATTTGATTAATGCTTGGCGAAGACGGGTTGGGCCATAAAATTTGCCACTATAATTTTCAGGACGCCAGGCGCTCTCCAGTCCAGTGTCATCAAAAACAACTGGGGCGTCATTGATTATGCTGGCTGCAGTGAATCCTTTTTCAAGGGCCGCTGAGTAGATAAAGGGTTTGAAGTTTGAGCCCGGCTGACGGGTTGCCTGTGTCACCCGATTGAAGTTACTGCGATGGAAGTCATAGCCACCAGTAAGGGCGATGATATGACCGTCGTGGGCAGAGACCGAGACCAGTGCGCCCTCTGCTTGAGGTGGCTGAGAGAGGCGCCAGCCATGCTTAGGATCAGGTTGAACATAGATGAGATCACCTACTTTTACAACGTCGGACGCGGTTTTGAGTTTTGGGCCGAGCCGATTGTCATTAATATATTCACGCGCCCAGGAGAGGCCACCCCAGGGGATACGGGTGATATTGTTCGTATCAGAATCGTCGAGAAGTACGGTAATGGCATCGTTTTCCAGTGACAGCACGGCGGCCGGTGTCAGGTAACCGATGGAGGGGATATTCCTGAAAATCGCTTGCCATGATTCGATACCGGTGATATTTGTAAAATCGATATGTCCAACGGCACCACGATAACCATGGCGAGCATCATATTCAAGCAAAGCTCGACGAAGTGCATGGTTGGCAGCTTGCTGCAGGCGTGAGTCGATGGTAGTGATAACGCTGTAACCACCGGTATAAGTTTGTTCGTTACCATATTGTTTTACCATCTGGGCACGAACCATCTCCGCAACATGTGGTGCATGGACTTCAATAGAGAGGCCGTGTAGTTTTGCGGTATCTGGCGTATCTTTGGCATTTTTGTAGGTGCCACTGTCAATATGGTTAAGCGCGTACATCCTGCCCAGCACGTAATTGCGGCGGGTGACAGCGCGTTGTGAGTTAGTGATAGGGTTAAAGCGTGATGGCGCCTTGGGCAGCCCAGCAATCATGGCTATCTCAGCGATATTAAGCTGGTCAATGGTTTTGCCATAGTAGACTTGAGCAGCGGCAGCGATACCGTAGGAGCGGTGACCAAGGTAGATCTTATTGAGATAGAGTTCAAGGATCTCTTCTTTGGTTAATTCATTTTCGATCTTGAAAGCGAGGAAGATCTCATTCACTTTGCGCAGATAGGTTTTTTCACTGCTTAAAAAGAAATTGCGTGCCACCTGCATGGTAATCGTACTGCCACCCTGAGATTTCTTTCCGGTGAGGGCTAGGTTGACGACGGCGCGTAGTATCCCCTGATAATCGACACCCGGGTGCTCAAAATAGCGATTATCCTCCGCTGAGAGGATTGCGTTGACCATTGGCTGTGGTATTTCGCTGAATTTTAGTGGTGATCGCTTCATTTCACCAAACTCAGAAATCAATTTTTTATCTGCACTATAGACCCGTAGTGGCACCTGAAGCTTGACTTCTTTGAGTGTTTCGATGGATGGCAGGTCGGGTGAGAGATAGAGGTATACGCCAAAAACGGTGGCAGCACCGAGAATGAAGAGCGTCGAGAGGGTAATAACTGCTGTTTTGAACAGTTTCTTTAAGAATTTCATTGTTAAGAGCCAGGCAAAATTATAGATCATTAATTTATCTTAACAATTAGTATAAAACTTTTTGCGATTGCGGACGATAACATCTGTGACCTTAGTGAATAAAAATTGTCTTTTAATAACTTGATACCTATTATTGAAAATGAGATTAAGATCACACAACAACAGATTGTCTTTATTGTTAATGGGCTATAAAGGAATATAGGGTGCAACTTTTTAAAAAAACAGCACCACCATTAATTGGACTTGATATCAGTTCCACAGCCGTTAAATTGCTGGAATTAAGTCGAACAGCTGGTGGACGATATCGCGTTGAGAGCTACACGGTGGTACCGCTACCACTCGAGGCTGTCTCAGAAAAGAACATTACAGATGTTGAGGCGGTAGGTAGCGCTATTTCCCGGGCGTTAACACGTGCCGGAACTCGCACAAAGAATGCTGCGGTGGCTGTGGCGGGCTCTGCGGTGATCACCAAGGTGATCACTATGCCAGCAGCACTCTCTGATGATGAGATGCTGGAGCAGATTCAGCTCGAGGCTGATCAATATATCCCATTTCCGATGGAAGAGATTAATCTTGATTTTCAGGTGCTCGGTCCGACAGAAAACGATGAAACATCGGTAGATGTGATGCTGGCTGCCTCTCGGAGTGAAAATATAGATGTGCGTGTAGCCGCGCTGGATATTGCGGGTGTCAAAGCTGAGATCGTGGATGTTGAGGCGTTTGCGATGGAAACGGCCTTTTCACTGCTAGGACAGCAGTTACCGGATAACGGTAGCGAGAAGACTATCGCGGTAATTGATGTAGGTGCAACAATGACCATTCTGAATGTTTTATATGATTTCAAGACTATTTATACGCGTGAACAGGTGTTTGGTGGCAAACAGCTGACTGAAGAGATTCAGCAGCGGTATGGACTCTCCTATGATGAGGCGGGGTTGGCAAAAAAACAGGGTGGCCTGCCTGATAATTACAAAAGTGAAGTGTTGCAGCCTTTTAAAGAGGGGTTGGCACAACAGGTTAGCCGTTCGCTACAGTTTTTCTTTTCTTCCAGTCAGCACAGTAGTGTGGACCACATCGTGTTGGCAGGTGGTTGTGCATCAATAGCAGGCATTGACGAGATGATCGAAGAAAAGCTCGGCATCACCACGTCAATCGCTAATCCTTTTATGGATATGACCTTTTCATCGAAGATCAAGCCTGATTCGATCAGTAATGATGCGCCTGCTTTGATGATTGCATGCGGATTGGCGATCAGGAGATTTGATTAAATGACGCGCATTAATCTATTACCATGGAGAGAACGTCAGCGAAAAGAATTGCAACGGCAGTTTGCATCGATTGCTGCTGGTGCCATTGTGTTGATGGTAGCACTCATCTTATATATTCACCTGCATATGGCATCTCTCATTGATGGGCAGGGTAGCCGTAATGAATTTCTGAATAAAGAGATTGCGCTGGTTGAAGAGAAGATTAAGGAAATTAAAAGCCTTGAAGATGAGAAGCAGAACTTATTGACTCGTATGGATGTGATTCAGCAACTACAGACAAGACGCCCTGAAATTGTTCATCTATTTGATGAGTTTGTGAGGAATGTCCCTGAAGGGGTCTATTTAACCGGAGTTACTCAGAGCAATACGACAGTTGAAATTACGGGTGTAGCACAATCAAATGCAACGGTTTCGACATTTATGCGCAATCTTGATGAATCTGAGTGGCTTGCAGATCCAAAGTTAGAAGTGATTGAAGCGAACTTGAAAGATAGAATTCGCACCAGTACTTTTACACTTCATGTGAATCAGACTGTGCCAGTAGAAGATGTATCGGACGAAGGATTATAGGGGTAAGGATGGCTATCGATTTAAATATTGATTTCTCTGAACTGGGTAAAATCGACCCTAATGACGTTACAAAGTGGCCAGTTGCACTCAAAGCAATTGTCATACTGCTGTTATCAGTAGGTGTATTGGGGGCGGGTTACTGGTTTGATACTCAGGACCAGATTGCGGCGCTTGAGGTGGCAGAGAAAAAAGAACAAGAGTTGAAGGATATGTTCAAGGTTAAGCAGGGAAAGGCCGCAAATCTTAATGCATATAAAGCGCAAATGGATGAAATGAAGTTGTCATTTGGTGCAATGTTGAGGCAGCTGCCGAGCAAAACTGAAGTTGCAGAGTTGTTGGTAGATGTATCTAAAACAGGATTAAACAATGGGCTCGAGTTTGATTTGTTTAGACCTGAGAGTGAAGTTCCAGCAGAATTTTATGCGGAGCTTCCTATCAAGGTGAGAGTCGCTGGGAATTATCACGAGTTTGGTACGTTTGTGAGTGATCTGGCAGAGCTTCCAAGGATCGTGACCTTGCATGATTTTAAAATCACGCCTAACAGCAGCGCCAAGATAGGTGACGATGATTCTCTGATTATGGAAGCGACGGCCAAGACCTATCGTTATATTGAGGAAGAAGAATAGCATGTCGAAGATGCGATTCAATATGGGGACGGCTGAGCAGGCTTCGAGTGGTGGGGATGGGGGAAGTATGGTTCGTACTTATCGCAACGCATCTTATCTGTGTGCAGTTTTAATGCTTTCGGCTTGTAGTAGTAGTGGTATCTCTGATCTGGAGACATTTATTGCCAACGTTAAGGCGGAAAATCCAGGCAGAGTCGAGCCATTACCTGAGCTGAAACCGTTCGAAAAATATACCTATAGTGCATTTCTTGATGAGATAAAAGACCCCTTTATTACCTGGGAAACAATTAATCCGAAAGTGGATCGCTCCAAAATCGCCAAAGGGTCGTATGGGGATATTTTTCCTGATGGTGAGCGCAGCAGGGAAACACTGGAGTCTTATCCGCTTGAGACGCTAACAATGATGGGAACGCTTGAATATTCAAATGAAAATTGGGGCCTGATCAAGGCGCCGGATGGAATTGTATATAGAGTAAAAGGTGGGAGTTACATCGGACAGAACCACGGTAAAATTTCCAAGGTAGATGGTAACAACATCTTTCTTGTTGAAATCGTTTCCGATGGGCTTGGTGGATGGAAAAATCGCCCTGCCGAGTTGTCCCTCAATGATGAATGATATGGATTGGGAGAGTTGGAAAATGATGACCCGGAGTTTAAGCCGTTATAAAGGCGATATGATGGATCTGCTGCGTCGATCACGCTTGGGAATGGCCTTTTTGGGTCTATTATTGATGGGGTCAATGCCAGTTTATGCCATGGAAGAGACGGGCGTGCCTCAGGTGCTGGAGGATGTTGGCTTCGTATCATTGCCAGGAGATCGGGTACAGATCAGGTTGTCTCTTTCTGGCGTGGCAGAGGTGGCCAATCCCCTGAGTTTTACCATCGATAACCCGGCACGGATTGCGCTGGATTTTCCAAACACAACTAGCAAAGTGGCAAAAAGCGTGCCGATTGGAATGGGCATCGCACGTAGTATCAATGCGGTAGAGGCGAAAGGCCGTACTCGTGTGGTATTGAATCTGGTTAGAATGGTGCAGTATGAGACGCGAGTAGATGGCGGTGATTTTTATATTATTCTTGGCAGTGACGCAGTAAAGACCGTCGCACCCACACTTGATGACGATAAGTCAAAAGAGAAGGGTGAAGTGGTTCATAAAGTGGTTGAGAAACTTCATGCAATTAAGAATATCGATTTCAGGCGGGGTAAAAAGGGCGAGGCGCATATTATCGTGACGCTTTCTGACCCCACCACGCCCGTTAATATTACGGAAGAAAGTGGCAATGTTGTGCTGGACTTTCTGGACGCATCATTACCAGAAGAATTTATTCGCCGCCTGGATGTGATTGATTTTGCAACGCCCGTGACCACTATCGACAGCTTCATGGAGAAGCGCAATGCAAGGCTGGTGGTTAAGGCTGAGGGGGAATATGAGCAGCTTGCATACCAGGCTAATGAGACATTTACCCTTGAAATAGCACCGATGAGCGCTGCCGAGAAAGAAGAGATCAAGCGGGATAAATTTGGCTACACCGGTGAGCGACTGTCGCTTAATTTTCAGGATATTGAAATTCGAGCGGTACTACAGTTGATCGCCGATTTTACCGGTATCAATATGGTGACGAGTGACACAGTACAGGGCAGTGTGACATTGCGTTTGCAAAATGTCCCGTGGGATCAGGCGCTTGACCTGATCTTGAAGACCAAGGGACTGGCCAAGCGTAAGCAGGGCAATGTGATGCTGATCGCACCCAGTGAAGAGATTGCCGCGCGAGAAAAGCAGGAGTTTGAATCTCAAAAGCAGGTTGATGAGTTGGCACCGCTCTTTTCAGAAGTGATACAGATTAACTACGCAAAGGCAACGGAAATAGCCGCTATATTATCATCTGCCGATAACTCGATGTTGTCGACCAGAGGCCGGGTCTCAGTGGATGAGCGCACCAATAACCTGTTGATTCGTGATACTCCGGACAAACTGGAAGATGTACGTCGGCTTATTGATGAGCTTGATGTCGCGGTACGGCAGGTACTGATTGAATCTCGTATCGTCGTTGCCAGTGACGACTTCAGGCGAGATGTTGGTTCACGTTTTGGTATGAATGGCGTAAAGGTGAGAGGAAATACTAATTCTGAAGTGACATCGGGTTCGTTAAATGGAACTACTCAAACGATCATGGGTGAAACCCGGGAGTTTAATGATCGAATGAATATTAATCTACCAGTCATCGGAGATGCGGGTTCATTTGGTTTTGCAGTCTTAGGGACTAACTTTTTGCTTGAAATGGAGCTTTCTGCAATGCAGGCGGAGGGGCAGGGTGAGGTGATCTCGAGTCCCCGTGTGATTACGGCTAACCAGTCGACGGGAATGATTGAGCAGGGCGTCGAGGTGCCGTATCAGGAGGCGGCGTCGAGTGGTGCAACGACTGTTACCTTTAAAAAGGCGGTGTTGAGTCTTGAAGTGACCCCACAGATCACCCCGGATGACCGGATTATCATGGACCTGATTGTGAAAAAAGATAACGTGGGTGATGTCGTGTCGGGCATTCCGAGTATCGAGACGCGCGAAGTGCAGACTCAGGTACTCGTTCAGAATGGCGAAACTGTGGTATTAGGTGGGATCTACGAACAACTGACGCGCGAAGTGCATGAAAAGGTTCCCTTGCTCGGTGATATTCCGGTTATCGGTGCACTCTTCCGCAGAACGCTAAAAGAAGATGATAAGGATGAGTTATTGATCTTTATAACACCGAAGGTCCTGAAGGAGTCACTGGGAGCGCATTAACGTAAAATATGCGACTATTCAGTCTTTGTAGAAAAAAGCCGGGAATACCCCGGTTTTTTTTGCTTGTCCAAAAGCATTGAATCACTTGATTTTTTACCGTAAGACTGGCATATCTCCCTATGTATGAATGAGTTAAAAAATATATTTTTAATTGGCCCAATGGGTTCGGGTAAAACCACCATTGGTCGTCATCTGGCGAAATCACTTGAGCGCGAGTTTATCGACAGTGATCATGAGATTTCTCGTCGCACCGGCGCGGATATTCCATGGATATTTGATATTGAGGGAGAAGCCGGGTTTCGTGAGCGAGAACGAGCGGTGATTGATGATCTGACCCAGCGGCAGGGGATCGTGCTGGCGACAGGTGGTGGTGCGATTCTAGCCCTAGAAAATCGTAAGGCACTGGCATCGCGAGGGTTTACCATCTACCTTACGGCCTCTATCGAGCAGCTTTTTAAGCGAACCGCCAAAGACCGCAATCGACCACTGTTGCAAACTGAGGACCCACAGGCACGTCTTGAAGCGCTGATGTTGATACGAGACCCGTTATATCGGGAGGTGGCTGATTTGGTAGTGGATACCGATGACAGGAGTATACGCGCAACCGTACAGTATTTGATCGATGAAATTACGCAGCGGCAAAGTAGTTAATAGTGCGACGAGACGTATATAATGGCACAAATTTATTTGAGCATAATGGTTTCATGAAAACGTTTGATGTTGATCTGGGCGCGAGAAGTTACCCGATATTTATTGGTGGCCAGTTACTCAGCCAGCGGCAGTTGCTTGCGCCGTACATTACGGGTCAGCAAGTGGTCGTGGTTAGTAACGAAACGGTAGCGCCGCTATATCTTGAGCGTATACAAAGTACCCTGTCAGAATATGATGTCAATACAGTGATTCTGCCTGATGGTGAACAGTACAAGACGTTAGCATACCTGAACAATATTTTTGATGCGCTGCTTGAGGCACGCTGTACCCGAGATGTCACATTGATTGCCTTGGGTGGCGGTGTCGTTGGCGATATGACGGGCTTTGCGGCAGCATCCTATCAACGCGGCGTCAATTTTATCCAGATTCCTACTACGCTACTGGCACAGGTAGATTCATCGGTTGGCGGCAAGACCGGTGTCAATCACCCGTTAGGCAAAAACATGATTGGGGCCTTTCACCAGCCGCAGTCTGTACTGATTGATACCTCTGTGCTGGCCACCCTTGATGATCGTCAGTTGAGTGCGGGGATCGCTGAGGTGATTAAATATGGCCTGATTTGTGACGAACCCTTTTTCGGCTGGCTAGAGAAAAATATGGCGCGACTGTTGGCCCGTGACGAAGAGGCACTGATCTATGCGATTGAGCGCTCATGTCGCAACAAGGCGGAGATCGTCGCGCAAGATGAAAAAGAGAGTGGTGTTCGTGCACTCCTTAATTTAGGTCATACCTTTGGTCATGCGATTGAGGCAGGCATGGGCTATGGCACATGGCTGCATGGAGAGGCGGTGGCCGCTGGCATCTGCATTGCGGCCGAGCTTTCGCGGCGCCAGGGGTGGATCGATAATGAGGTCGTCGGGCGAATTATTGCGCTCACCAAAGCAGCGAATCTGCCAACCCAACCGCCTGCAGAGCTTTCACTCGCACGCTTTAATGAGCTGATGTCAGTCGATAAAAAGGTTAAGGGCGGAAAGCTGCGGTTGATCTTGTTAAAGGGGATTGGCGAGGCGTTTATCTCCGCCGATTTTGATCCTGCTCTAATGAATGCGAGTATTAAAGCCTGCCGGGAG
The DNA here is from genome assembly GCA_945787155.1 of uncultured Gammaproteobacteria bacterium. GTDB lineage: Bacteria > Pseudomonadota > Gammaproteobacteria > SZUA-140 > SZUA-140 > SZUA-76. The sequence goes on from CALZHD010000004.1 coordinate 27,483, forward strand.
TCGCAGTAAGTGAATGCTTCTCTGGCACCTTATGCCGCTAACGTGCAGAATTCACGCGGACGCCGGCATCAGGAAGCACCGCCAAATTACCGCACGGAATATCAGCGTGACCGGGACCGCATCGTTCATTCGGCAGCATTCCGTCGTCTCGAATACAAAACGCAGGTCTTTGTGAATCACGAAGGGGATATGTTTCGAACACGGCTCACGCATTCGGTCGAGGTCGCTCAGATTGCGCGTTCGATTTCCCGCATACTTAATTTGAATGAAGACCTGGTGGAGGCGATCGCCCTTGCACATGACCTTGGTCACACCCCTTTTGGCCATGCCGGACAGGATGCGCTCAATCGCTGTATGAAGGAATACGGTGGTTTTGAGCATAACCTTCAATCATTGCGGGTCGTCGATGAGCTAGAAGAACGCTATGCTGAATTCAGTGGTCTGAACCTTACGTACGAGTCACGCGAAGGTATTTTGAAACACTGCTCACCACACCGTGCGAAAGAACTAGGTGAGTTGGGTGAGCGCTTTATCAACAAGCAGCAGCCCAGTCTTGAGGCACAACTGACCAATGTGGCAGATGAGATTGCCTACAATAATCACGACATGGATGACGGCATGCGTTCAGGGCTGATTACGCTGGAACAGTTGTGCGAAATGTCATTGTTTGCTGAGCAGTATGAATTTGTGATCGGCCACTACAAAAATCTTACCGAGCGCCGCACGATACATGAAGTAGTGCGAAGAATGATTAACAGTCAGGTCACAGACTTGATCGAAACAAGCCGCGCAAATATCGAAAACGTAGCGCCATTGAATATTGATGATATTCGTCAGCAGACACAGCCGCTGATTAGATTTAGTGATGAGATGAACAGCTATAATCGCGAGTTAAAACGCTTTCTACGCAAAGGGCTATATCAACATTATCGTGTACGGCGCATGAGTACTAAAGCGGATCGCATCATCAAGTCGTTGTTTGATATCTTTGTCGATGATCAGCATCTACTGCCACCTGAATATGACAGCAAGGTCTCCCAGATGGAGAAGGTTGAAGGCGTTGCCGGAAAAGCGCGAGTGGTGGCTGATTATATCGCTGGTATGACAGATCGCTATGCGATTGGTGAGTTCGAACGGCTGTTCAACCCATCTCAGCTAACCTAACCTAAGGAACCTCTGATTAATTCATGAACGGATGCCCTGAGCCCAAAATTGCCCACTGCGGTGTTGGAAGTCTTGATAATAGCCTGCTATTACCTGCGATTTCCGCCTTGCATTGGACAATTTTGAATCTCATATCATTCCGCCCAGAATTAATCAGAGGTTCCCTAATCTAACCTGGGCAGAATACCGCGATGCGTATCTACATGCAGACAGCGATGGATGACAACGCACCGATGCGTTTTTGCCAGCTGATTTTGCAGCAAGACATGTTAGGTGGCTGGACGTTGATCAAGGAACGCGGGACGCAAGGGGCGAAAGGGCGGCTTCAGAGAGAGCATCATGAGAGCTATGCTGAGGCTGAAAGTGCGATGATACGGGCACGTGATGCACTGGCGAATCAGGGATATCGAGTGGTATTTATGCGTGGCGAGGCCAGTTCTTAATGATGGGACAGCACGAGGAACATGGCACCGAAACTGCAGAGGGATATCCCGCTGTGTACGGGCTGACGTGCGAGCCTTTTAGTGGAGAAATGTTGCCATCCTTTTTTTATCCAGGCGCGACGCGCGAACAACGACTTAATCTGCTGTTGCATCTTGTTCCACTGGGTGAAACTCTGCTGATTACCGGCGTGCCGGGTGTTGGCAAGAGTGCACTGCTTGATCAGTTTGTTGCCAGGGCGCAAGAGTCGTGGCATGTTTGTCGGCTAGATGCGAGTGCGGGACTGGACTCCACCCTGCTGTTACAGCAGCTGGTCCAAACCTTTTCCCCTGAGGCGCAGGGGCAGACAGATCGCGCAGAGATGGAGCGGTTCTTGATTGCTCACCTGCAAGCGTTGCGCAAGAATGCGCAGATACCGATGTTGTTGGTCGACAATGCACATAATATTTCAGAGACCGGCTTGCGTGCACTGAGCAAGTTTATAACTGATGAGCCTGAGGAAAACAGGCTTTTTGGCGTTGTGTTATTCAGTGAGCCTGAAATAGAGGAAAAGCTCAGTAACCCGGCGCTGCAAGCGTTGCGCACTCAAATCAAACACACCTTTGAGCTGCCTCTATTGAGTGAAGAGGAGACATTTCAGTATATCGATCACCGCATGCATGCGGCAGGGCTAGAGGGTGATAGTCCTTTTACTGCCGCTGTAAACAGAGCGATATTTGGTGCATCAAAGGGATTGCCACTGAAGATAAATGAACTGGCGCAGGCGGTGCTGCAAAATAAACGCCATGCAACGCCACCAGCCCCAGCGGGCACAGATGCCGATGTTAAAACCGTATCTAAACCTGCAAAAGGGAAGCGAATGTCAGTGTCACGTCTGTGGCCTTTGGCAGCGGCCACTGTGTTAGCGAGTGTGTTGTTTTTTCAGGATGAGATTAACTCACTGTTTAATCCACTCGCTGAAAAATTACAGAGTTCAGAACCGAAGATCATAAAGGAGTCGCTACCTGAAATAGAGGCAGTAACGCCGCTCGAGTTACAGCCTAATGCTCAGGGTAGTATTGGGCGTGAAGTGTCGGCTGCACCAGAGACCGAAGTGTCGGTGCCTGAAATAGCAGTAGAGGATAAAGCGAATCATATTGTTGATGTTGATGAGGTCGCGGTGTCTGCTGAGCCTACGAGTGAAATTGTTGCTGAGTCTATGGTGAACAACGAGAGTGAGCAGCCAGTCGAAGTAGATCATGTGTTAACGGCGGATATTGAAACACAAGCGACGGCACTGCCGGTGGCAACATTAGCATCAGATGCTCCAGGCGAGGCAGTGGCAACGGAGCAGCCGTTGAGCGAAGCGGCTTCTACGCCATTGATGTTGCAGTCTGCTACGGAAGAGAGCGACTGGGTCATGGGTCAGCAACCAGAAGCTTACACTTTACAAATCGTGGCGCAGGAGAAGCTTCAGAAGCGAGAGGCGTTTATTACTCGCTTTGGATTGGAAAATGATGTGAAGCGTTTCAGTACCAATAAGCAAGGGCAGCGTTGGTATGTCGCGGTGAGCGGTGCTTACAACAGTCGTACCGAGGCGCTGGAGGCGAGCCGCCAGCTTCCTGAGGGCGTGGTACCGTGGGTGCGAAGTTTTGCCTCAATCCGGAAAGAGTTATGGCGTGAAGCGCCAGCTGACGTCGTCGTTGAAAGCGCTGAGGTCACCTCGTCTACATCGCCGGTTTCTCAGGCAGATATCACTGCGCAGGAGCGCTGGGTGATGGCGCGTTCCCCGGAGCACTTTGTGTTGCAGCTGGTGGCATTTGAAAAAGAGGCGAAGACGCGTAATTTTATAGCCAGCCATGGCCTGGGAGAAATGGCAAAGCAGGTGCGTTTGATCAATAAAGGGCGGGTCTGGTATGTCGCGATTTATGGCGATGCGGCTGATCGTTCAGCGGCGCAAGATCTGGCTGATAACCTCATAGATAACAATGATATATCGCAATCCTGGGTACGCTCATATGGCTCTCTGCAGCAGGCGATGCAAGCGTTTCAGCAGAAATAGGCCGATACGGCGTTGCTGATCAACCTTGAATTCTGGTAATTATTATATATTTCAAATAGTTGAGAGAATTACCTTGCGTAGCCATGGATACGCCGTTATTGAATGGCGCGCTCCAGACGAGTATACTTCGGCGTCCTAGTCTGTGTGGAGGAATCGCACGTTTACGCACGGCCATTATTTGGCCTCGCTTGCGCATAAAATGGAATTCAGACAGGGTGTGACAGAGAGTCCCTTTTCCTCGAGATTATCTTTGAGGCACGCGCTATGTTTGAGGCGCGAGGAGAGGGCTTCCAGAGCGATACTGACTTTATCTGCCTTGGTTATCTGCTGCTTATAAGGGTGTCCGTGCATTTTAAAAGAGATGCGCGTAGTACATGTCGGAATTATTTTTTGAGAGGAACAATATATTGTCGCGCTCAACACGGCCTTCGAAGCAAGGTTTATACGATCCTGCCCACGAGCATGACGCCTGTGGTGTAGGTTTTGTCGCCAATATTAAAGGGATAAAGAGTCACGCCACTGTCCGCCAGGGGTTGACGATACTTGAGAATCTTGAACACCGAGGTGCGGTGGGCGCAGATCCGCTGGCCGGTGATGGCGCTGGCCTGTTGTTACAGATTCCGGATCTGTTTTTCCGTGAAGAGTGCGCTGCCAATGGCATTACATTGCCTGCTGAAGGTGCCTACGGTGTTGGTATGATCTTCCTGCCGCAGAAGGCGGGTGATCGTCAGGCGTGTGAACTGTTGATTGAAAGCACACTCGAAGACGAAGGGCAGGCCCTGCTAGGTTGGCGCGATGTACCCACCGATAACAGCGGACTGGGTGAGAGTGTTAAGGCGGTAGAGCCTGTTGTGCGTCAGATCTTCATCGCGCGTGGTGATAACTGTGTCGATACGGATGCCTTTGAGCGCAAACTGTTTGTTATTCGTAAACTGGTTGAGAATGCGATTGCCACCTCGGGCATGGAAGAGAGTGGTCACTTCTATGTACCCTCTTTTTCTGCGCGTACCATCAATTATAAAGGAATGCTGCTCTCCAACCAGGTCGATGCCTACTTCCGTGACCTGAAAGACGAACGTGTTGTATCTGCATTGGCACTGGTTCATCAGCGTTTCTCGACCAACACCTTCCCTTCCTGGGATCTTGCCCATCCGTTCCGCATGATTGCGCATAATGGTGAGATCAATACTGTGCGTGGCAACATCAACTGGATGGCGGCACGACGCCACGCGATGTCTTCTGGCCTGCTGGGTGATGACCTCGAAAAGCTGTGGCCGTTGATCGCTGAAGGGCAGTCAGACTCGGCCTGTTTCGATAATGCACTGGAACTGCTGGTGGCTGGCGGTTATTCGATGGCCCATGCGATGATGATGCTGATCCCGGAGGCGTGGGCCGGTAATCCACTGATGGATGAAAAGCGTCGTGCCTTTTATGAGTATCATGCCGCTTTGATGGAGCCGTGGGACGGCCCTGCTGCGGTCGCCTTTACCGATGGTCGTCAGATCGGCGCAACGCTGGATCGTAACGGCCTGCGTCCGGCGCGTTATGTGATTACCGACGATGACACCGTGATGATGGCCTCCGAGATGGGTGTTTTGTCATTTGCCGATGAAAAGATCATCAAGAAATGGCGCCTGCAACCGGGCAAGATGTTTATGATCGATCTGGAGCAGGGGCGCATTATCGATGATGAGGAGTTGAAGGCAGATCTTGCCAATTTACATGATTATCAGGCGTGGCTCGACAAGACCCAGGTCCATCTCAAGGATCTACCCGCGGGTGATATGCACGCCGGTTTTGATGCCGAGACGTTGCTCGATCGCCAGCAGGCCTTTGGTTATAGCCAGGAAGACATCAAGACGCTGATGGTCCCGATGGCATTGACGGGTCAGGAAGGGACCGGTTCAATGGGGACCGACACCCCGATTGCGGTGTTGTCGAACAGGGCAAAGCCGCTGTTTAACTATTTTAAGCAGAATTTCGCGCAGGTGACCAATCCGCCGATCGATCCGATTCGCGAAGAGTTGGTAATGTCGCTGGTGTCGTTAATTGGCCCGCGTCCAAATCTGTTGGGTCGCGATGAGTCAGGTAGCCATATGCGTCTTGAGGTGCCACAGCCAATTTTGACTAATGAAGACCTCGACCGTATCCGTCATATTAAGGACTACACTGATGGTGCGTTCAGTACCACTACACTTAATATTTGCTATTCGGCGGACCTTGGTGCGGAAGGGATGGAACAGGCCATTACAGCACTGTGTGCCAAAGCAGAAAGTGTTGTCAAAGAGGGCTTCAACATTCTGATCCTGTCGGATCGCGATGTTGACGCGCAACATGTTGTGATCCCTGCCGCATTGGCAACCTCCGCAGTACATCAGCATCTGGTACGTGCTGGGTTGCGTACCGAGGCAGGTCTCGTGATTGAGACGGGTGCAGCACGTGAAAACCATCACTTTGCAGTACTTGCAGGCTACGGTGCCGAAGCGGTTAACCCATATCTTGCATTCGAAACACTCTATTCAATTAAAGACACCCTGCCTGAACAGCTCGATGAAGATGAATTGCAGAAGCGTTATATCAAGGCGATTGGTAAAGGGCTGTTAAAGGTAATGTCAAAGATGGGTATTTCGACTTATCAATCCTACTGCGGCGCGCAGATCTTTGATGCGGTGGGATTATCGACTGAGTTTGTTGATCAGTACTTCACCGGTACCGTAACAACCATTGAGGGCGCCGGTCTGCTAGAGGTTGCACAAGAAGCGGTCAGCTGGCACCGTGATGCCTTTGGCGATGCGCCGATCTATCGCAACGCGCTCGACGTTGGCGGTGATTATGCGCTGCGTGTGCGTGGTGAAGAGCATGTGTGGACGGCGGCGACGATCTCCAAGCTGCAACACGCCACGCGTGCCAACGATGCTAAAACCTATGCAGAATATGCGCGGTTGATTAATGAAAGCAGCGAACGCCTGTTGACGCTGCGCGGCCTGTTCGAATTCAAGTCGGAGCAGGCGCCGGTGCCGTTAGATGAAGTCGAGCCGGCTAAAGAGATCGTTAAACGCTTTGTCACCGGTGCGATGTCATTTGGTTCGATCTCGCACGAGGCACATTCAACACTGGCGATTGCGATGAACCGCATCGGCGGCAAGTCGAATACCGGGGAAGGCGGTGAAGAGCGTGAGCGCTTCAAGCCGCTGCCTAATGGTGATTCGATGCGCTCCGCGATCAAGCAGGTAGCGTCGGGCCGTTTTGGTGTTACCACTGAATATTTGGTCAACGCCGATGACATCCAGATCAAGATGGCGCAGGGTGCCAAGCCTGGTGAGGGTGGACAGCTGCCGGGCCATAAGGTGAACAATGTCATCGCACGAGTACGTCACTCAACGCCAGGGGTTGGGCTGATTTCACCACCGCCACATCACGATATCTATTCGATCGAAGATCTGGCGCAGCTGATCCACGATCTGAAAAATGTGAATCCTGCCGCCCGTATCAGCGTCAAGCTGGTCTCAGAGGTTGGTGTGGGCACGGTTGCCGCAGGTGTCTCGAAGGCGCATGCCGATCACGTCACCATTTCTGGTTTTGATGGTGGCACTGGCGCAAGCCCGCTGACATCGATCAAACATGCCGGTTCCCCGTGGGAGATCGGCCTTGCCGAGACCCATCAGACATTGGTGATGAACAAGTTGCGTGGACGCATCTCGGTGCAGGTCGATGGTGGTTTGCGTACCGGGCGTGATGTTGTGGTGGGTGCGCTACTGGGTGCAGACGAGTTTGGTTTTGCGACTGCACCACTGATCGTTGAGGGGTGTCTGATGATGCGTAAGTGTCACCTCAATACCTGTCCGGTGGGTGTCGCCACGCAGGACCCTGAACTGCGCAAGCGTTTTACCGGTAAACCAGAACATGTGGTCAACTATTTCTTTATGGTGGCAGAAGAGATTCGCCAGCTAATGGCTGAGCTTGGCTTCCGCAAGTTTGACGAGATGATCGGTCGTTCTGAATTTCTCGATATGAATCGTGCCATCAATCACTGGAAGGCGAAAGGGCTAGATTTTTCCCGCGTGCTTTACAAGCCAGAGGCAGCAGCCGGTGTTGCGATCTATAATTGTGAACAACAGGAGCATGGGCTTGAGCATGCGCTCGATCATAAGTTGATTGCAGCAGCAAAGCCTGCGCTGGAGCGTGGTGAGGCAGTGACCATTGAAACACCGATCAGTAATGTTAATCGTACATTCGGTGCGATGCTGTCGGGTCGTGTTGCTGAGCGTTATGGCCACGAAGGATTGCCGGAAGATACCATCTCGATTCAAGCACGCGGTATTGCGGGGCAGAGTTTTGGTGCCTTCCTTACCCATGGTGTCAGTGTCGAACTGATTGGTGAAGCTAACGATTATGTGGGTAAAGGTCTGGCTGGTGGACGACTGGTGATCTATCCACCGAAGGCCTGTCCCATCGTGCCGGAAGAGAACATCATCGTGGGTAACACCGTGCTTTACGGCGCGATTACCGGTGAGGCCTATTTCCGTGGTGTCGGCGGTGAGCGGTTTGCAGTACGTAACTCAGGGGCTACCGCCGTGGTCGAAGGGGTGGGTGATCACGGTTGTGAATATATGACCGGTGGGATCGTGGTCGTGTTGGGTCAGACGGGACGTAACTTCGCGGCCGGCATGAGTGGCGGTATCGCCTACGTGCTCGATGAGGCGGGTGACTTTAAACAGCGCTGCAATATGGCGATGGTCGATCTTGAACCGATTCCAGCTGAAGATGATGCACTGGAGCGTCTCGAACAGCAGGGCGGTGAGCTGGAGAGTCATGGCAGCGTCGATATTCAAAGTGACATGACGCGTTATGACGCACTGCGTTTGAAACAGCTGATCGAACGACACATGCACTACACCGATAGTGGCCGTGCAAGAGAGATCCTCGATAACTGGGATCTCTGGTTGCCAAAATTTGTGAAGGTGATGCCAGTCGATTATCGACGCGCACTGCAAGAGATGCAAGCTGCGCAAGATAAATCGGATACAGCGCAAAGTAACGATGCAGGAGGGCGCCACTGATGGGCAAGCCAACAGGGTTTCTGGAGATTGCGCGTCAGGATCGAACCTACGCACCGATCGAACAGCGTATCAAACACTATGATGAGTTTGTCATTGCGCTGAGCGAAGAAGAACTCAATGCGCAGGGTGCACGCTGCATGGACTGTGGCATCCCGTTTTGTCATGAGGGCTGCCCGGTCAATAACATCATTCCGGAGTGGAATGACCTTGTTTATAAAAACAACTGGCGCGACGCGAGTGATGTTTTGCATTCGACCAATAACTTCCCTGAGTTCACCGGGCGCATCTGTCCCGCACCATGTGAGGCAGCCTGTACGCTGAACATTGAAGACATCCCGGTCACGATCAAGTCGATCGAGTGTGCGATTGTCGATCGCGCGTGGCAAGAGGGATGGATCACACCGCAAGTGCCGAATACCAAATCGGGCAAAAAAGTGGCGGTGATTGGTTCCGGTCCCGCCGGCATGGCAGCGGCACAGCAGCTGGCGCGCGCAGGACATGCGGTTGAGCTGTTTGAAAGAGAAGACCGTATCGGCGGTCTAATGCGTTACGGCATTCCCGATTTCAAGATGGAAAAACACTACATCGATCGTCGTATCGAGCAGATGGCAGCGGAAGGGGTAGTATTCCACGTTAATGCACATGTCGGTGTCGATGTTGATATCAAACAGCTGCAACAGGATTTTGATGCCGTCGTCCTCACGGGTGGCAGTGAACATCCGCGTGATCTTCCGGTGCCAGGGCGTGAGCTGGATGGCGTCCACTTTGCGATGGATTTCCTGCGTCAGCAAAACAGACGTGTTGCCGGTGACTCAATCGATCCCGCTGAAGCGATCTCGGCCGAAGGCAAGCATGTGATTGTGATTGGTGGTGGTGATACCGGTTCTGACTGTATCGGTACCTCGATTCGTCACGGTGCCGCATCCGTCACACAGCTTGAGATTATGCCGCGGCCACCTGAAAAAGAAGACAAGGGTGTGACCTGGCCAGACTGGCCCAACAAAATGCGTACCTCAAGTTCTCAGGAAGAGGGAGCCAAGCGTGACTGGTCGGTGGCAACCAAGTCGGTTGAAGGAACGGACGGTAAGGTAACCACATTGCGCGGCATTCGTGTTGATTGGATGCAGGATGATAACGGCGGCTGGGTACCGCAGGAAATCGAAGGCAGTGAGTTTTCACTGAAGGCCGATCTTGTATTGCTGGCGATGGGCTTTGTTCATCCGGTCAAAACGGGCATGTTAGAGGCACTCGGTGCCGAGTTAGATGGGCGAGGGAATGTACAGGCCGACACCAACAACTACCAGACCTCGGTAGAAAAAGTGTTTGCAGCCGGTGACATGCGTCGTGGTCAATCATTAGTGGTATGGGCGATCCGTGAAGGACGCCAGGCTGCACGTGCTGTAGATGAGTTTTTGATGGGGAGCTCTGATCTGCCGCGTTAATCCATAAGGCTGAGATCAAGACAGAGTGCCCCTTGGGTACAGAGTCCCCCTTGGGTATAGAGACAATAACTAAAAGTTTTTAAGGCTTAGGTATGACTGAATTAAAAAATGATCGTTTTTTACGCGCCCTGCTGAAACAGCCAGTGGACGCGACCCCTGTGTGGATGATGCGTCAGGCGGGTCGTTATCTGCCAGAGTACCGGGCTACGCGTGAAAAGGCCGGTAGCTTTATGGATCTGTGTAAAAATGCAGAGCTTGCCTGTGAAGTAACCCTGCAACCACTGGAGCGCTATCCACTCGATGCGGCGATTCTTTTTTCAGATATCCTGACTATCCCGGATGCGATGGGGCTTGGGCTGCGTTTCGCCGCCGGTGAAGGGCCGGTATTTGATAAGCCTGTGCGGAGCGAAGCCGATGTCAACAAGCTGTTTGTGCCAGACCCAGAGGGTGAACTGCAATATGTGATGAATGCAGTACGCACCATTCGCAAGGCACTTGATGGTCGCGTGCCGTTGATCGGTTTCTCCGGTAGCCCATGGACACTTGCTACCTACATGGTTGAAGGCAGTGGCACCAAAGATTATGCAAAAGTTAAAGGGATGATGTTTGATCGTCCAGACCTGATGCACAAACTGCTCGATACCACCGCGCAGTCGGTCACCTCATATCTGAATGCACAGATCGCCGCCGGTGCACAGGCGGTACAGATCTTCGATACCTGGGGTGGTGTGTTGACACCACGTGACTATCAGGAATTTTCACTGCGTTACATGCAGCAGATCGTTGATGGTCTGACCCGTGAAAATGATGGTCGAAAGGTGCCTGTGATTCTTTTTACCAAAGGCGGCGGACAGTGGCTTGAATCAATGGCCGATACGGGTTGTGATGCACTGGGCCTCGACTGGACCATTAACATCGGCGATGCACGTAAGCGCGTTGGCGACAGGGTTGCACTACAGGGCAACATGGATCCAAGTATTCTGTATGCACAGCCGCAACGTATCCGTGAAGAGGTGGCCACCATTCTTGAGAGTTATGGCGCAGGCCCAGGTCATGTATTCAATCTTGGTCACGGCATCCATCAGCATGTGGAGCCAGAGCATGCCGGTGCCTTTATTAACTCGGTGCATGAGCTGAGCGCCAAATACCATAAATAATTGTGCTGAACTGATTAGTAGTAGCAATAGACAGTAATACTGTAAGCGAGCTGAGTAGTATGAAAGACGTCGATGATCTAAGTATGTTTGCCCCTTCCGGGCCGCCACCAATTCCGCAAGAGTTTGAGAAGCTAAAGCATATGGAGGCATTTTCTGAAGCGATGTTTAACCGCATTGTCAGCATTCAGGAAAAGGATCATGCTGCATGGGATGCAACAAAACCATTTGCTGATCGTATCAAAGATATTCCGCTGCACGCGTTGATCTTTAGTAACCCGGATCGTGACCCTGCCGAGTTTGCCACCACCATCGCACCGTTCTATCCACTGCGTGGTGAGATGCAGCAGATCGCACATTGCGTGCGTCAGGTGGCAGAGAACCCAGTCGTGTGTGACCTGCATGCCGGTAACGGTTTTGTCGGTAGCCTTCTGGCACAGGAAGGGGTGAATGTGATTGGTCTGCGTGACCCAGATGCCAAGCCAAATCAGATCGCCGATTTTTATGATGCCGACAAATATACCCTGAAAGAGCAGGCAGTAGATGCTATCGATTTTGAATTCGATGTCGCCTTTTCAGCCTGGATGCCCAGTGGTCAGAACCTGACGCCAGAGATCGTTAAGCACAAGCCGAAGTTGATCGTATTTATTCACACCGATCATACAGACGAAAGCAGCGAAGTACCGCAGACCGGCACGCCCGAAGCATTCAGTAATCTACCGGAAAATTACCTGCTCATTGCAGGCTGGTCAATTACCCGTCCAAAAGATTGCCTGCACGAAGTCTGGGAAGAGCTGACACCGAGCATTGAAGAAGTGCGTCACGTCAAAATCTACGCCGACACCCTATGGCACGATATCGATCTTGGTGAAGGACTAGCACCCGCCGAGCCTTATGACTGGGAAAAAGAACTTGATATGGTACTGACTGCATTAAATGCCAAAGAACATCTGCGTAGCCAGGGCTTTCCTGTCTAATTATATTTGTTGACGTTCGATGGTGTATTAATGGCACGCAAATCAGCGAGTGCATCACTGTGATCTGTAACATCTACGAATGCCTTTTTGAAAAAAACTTTTAGTGATTTTTTCAAATGACGCGTCACTTCTTTTTCGGGTATAGCCTTTAGCTTACAAAAAATGGCGAGCGCATATGCGACTTCGCGCTCCGAGAGGCTACCAACACGTTCCATCGCGGGCGAGCGACAGCTACCACAACCCCCGCCACGATAGGGAGTGGCGGTGTTAGCAAACATCAAACCAAAACCATGTGCCACCGCCATGACCTCGGTGAGGTGTGGCAGTAGCGCTTCTTCACAGGGGGGAGGAAGTTCCGCGAGGGCAGCGAGATGTACCATTAATGCATGGGCGAAATTGGCGATCATTACCTCAGGGCTGCCCACCTGTTTTGGCTCATAAAAGAGCGTTAGATATGACTGTGAGGCATCAACCAGATCAGCATTGCCACTACTATCCTCTGCCATTGCCAGTAACACTTGATGGATAGATGCAGTATCTTCAGGATTACCATTAAATTGATGATGATCCATTGATCGTGTTGGCCAGTGGTTTAATCCTGAGTAGGCCTTGACCCGGTTCAGCATCAAATTGGCCATCTCTTCGATGCTCGTACCGCTGCCGGGAAAGTGCTTCGGTGTTGGCGTGATGAGCATAGTGTGCTGATAAAAGGACTCGCTACCAAAGCTACGTAGTGACCAGCCAAAGGCCTCAAATAGCCATTCGATTGAATCTTCATCCAGTAACGGTTCACGCTTAAAAAGTCCTAGCATGGTCTATTTATAGCTACATCCCCAATTTATTGCAATGTTATACTCATTAACTGTAATAAAAAGAGACAGGATCAAAACACCCGATGCGTATATTGATATTATTTTGTTGCTCACTGCTAACTGTTGACGCAATGGCTGATGACGCTCGCTCGGAGCTGCTTGCCTTCAATCCGCTGAATGGCATGCTGGAGAGCAATCGTTCAACCACAAAAGTGGAATCGGTCTTTGATAAAGATAACCAGTGTTTGCTAATTAGCAAAAGTACCACCGTCGCAAAGGCTGATGGTAGTTTTGAAAATGAAAATATAATGATGATCGATTTTAAAAATCTGCCAATCAATGAGATGCATGCCGCTCATCGCGATGCTGGCAGCTGGCTCAATATCAGATATCAGATCTATGCATCGTTAACAAAACCGACGATTAAGTACAGTGTCACAAGCGCATCGATGCCAGGTATCACCTATGATCGTGAAGAAGATTACTTTATTTTTTTATTCAGTGATCTTGAGGCGGTAACATTGGCACAACAGCTATTGATTGAGATCATTAACGAGTGCCAGCAGTAAGTGATACTTGTTTACGGGGTTGTTGTCGGCTCCTTATTTTTCAGAGAAGCGTTTAACGATTTGATGGTCTCATCTATCTCTTCGGTTTCAGAGAGCCATTGACGATGTTCCAGTGATAGTTGCTCATGCACGGCGGCGACATACTTCTGTAATACATCGCTGTTTCCCATCGCCACTGCCTCTTGAACCTCGCTATGACGCTCGCGAATATGGCTTAACAAATCGGCCGTGCGTCGATAACGCTCCGAGTTACGCTCATCCTGATTCAGTTCTTCGCGACGACTTGCCACAGTAGCGAGTGCGGTGCCGATGATACCGATGGTGGCGAATTGTAATAGGTCTGCATTAAAAGCGCCCAGGATAGCAGCACCACCAGAACCGATGGCGAGGATAAAGGCGGCGATACTTCCAAGTGATACGGTCTTTTTTAGTGAGTGGCGATGCTGTACGCCACGCCCCTCATAGTATTTCTGCTGAATGGTGAATTGATAACGACGGAAGAATTCCAGGCATAGCATCTGGAGTTGCAGGTCATCTGGGTGTTGCTCATTCACCAGGCGAACAAGACGATTGAAATAGCCAAGCCGGTCGCTCTCTGCCGCGGCACGTGCCTGCATCCACCGTTCGAGAATGCGACCTCCACTAACACGGTGCAGCGCCCATGCCGCCCATGCACCACCAACGAGCGAGACGATGCCGAGAAACAGTGGGATCAGTTGTACACTATCCACCGTTTCTTTTGCGCCGGCAGTAAAAAATGCTACCGAGGCAGCGCTGATGGTCGCAGCAAACACCGCCCACGTAGCCTGGCTTGATAGACGTTTGAACTGCGCCTGCTCTTCACGTGCCCGTTCATCATTACGCTCGTATCGGCGTGCCGTTTCAGTCAATGCCTGGTTGCGTAGCAGAGTCGCTAGCTGTGGTGCGTCATTATCGATGTGATAGGGAAAGGCCGTCGGTTGAATGACATAGTCAGCCGAATCATCATGGCCGATCGCCACCGTGGCAATATCAATGAGCTCATGGTGTGCCTGTTGTGCTAGCTTCTGATCCATACCTTTCCATTTCTATACCATTTATATCGCAGCGCATTATTTAATCAGGTGCGGTATTGATTCAGGCCAATACCTCCGAAAAACGTTGCGATACCATCTTGAGGAATAGCTTGTTGATGGGTAAAAATTCCTGCATCACTTTGTGAATGAGCGTGCCGTTGCGATCATGCAGTGCCATATCGAGTCTGCCGCTTCCTTCAATATTAGTGAGCTGGTGCCACTGTTGATAGATTGAGTCTATCGTATCCTTGCTAGTGTCGTCATAAAACTGCGTCTTGAGGAGTGCCTGGCTCTGGCTGCCAGCGCTCTCTCCTTCGAACATGATGCGATCAATTGACGAACGTAATTCGACTGCTGTCTTAGTATCCATCACATCTTTATGATACTGCTTATTCTCCAGAATTTCCCAGCGAAAACGTAATGCGAACTTCAGTGCTGCAGCCAGAATAGCAATGCCCTGCGGAATGGTATCAGGGGATATATCATCATACGAGCCATTGTCGAGGATTGTGGGAGGTGATACCTGGCTGGAAATGATCTCGGCAATTGGTTCCACCATTGTATCCTTATTGATTGCATCCATTCCAGGAAGTGGATTTGGTTCACAGAAAAGCTTTTTTAGAAAGGGGATCAAACGCGTACGGGTTGCCGGCACCGCTTCAACATTACTGATCTGATTCGGAATCTTACTGCCCTCATGGTGAATACAGATGAGGCGATCGCCCGGAAGTTTTTTTGCGCGAAACAGCCCGCTTTCATAAAGACACCAGTCCCAGTCTTCAGCGGGATCTGGCAGCAGCAGGATAAACCAGTGGGCATTACGTGTGGCACGTAGGCTCTTCTCGCGGTAATCCTTATTGCTTGAAAATTCACTAGCATAAGTAATGTTCAGTTTAGAGGATGCGCCCCGCATCGCCTTAACCACAGCAGTGGCGACTGCTTCATCCTTGGGTTTATAGCTGATGAAGACATTGATTTTGTTATTATAGATTGCTCGCGCAAACTTTTTGATGGAATGAACCACTTCACGTGAGTCTTTATCTTTAAGCAGTTCGACTGACCTGATAATTTCCTCTGCACAGGGATCATTGCTACTGATAAATTCCTTGATCAGATATTCAATCAGTTCAGCAGCAAATGGTTTACCTTCGAGTTGTAATTCAAGCTCTTTGATATATAAAGCACAGCGCGGATACTGTTCAGCGAGATGTATTATCCGCTCAGCAGGCGTAGTGGCCAGGGACTGAACATGGGCTTCCATCATAGCAGTGCACCCCCATTAATGTTGAGATCGAACCTGAGCGGTTAATAATATGTGCTCTGGTGAAAAAAGACAATTATGATGAGGCAACTGGATATGGAGGTATGCCGCGATCATTGCTTTGCGCCAGCTGGTGTATGACGACAAAAGATTATTCAGGCATTATTAATGGATCAATTATTTTTTGATAGGCAGGATATTATGACGGACATAGCACAAAAAATGCAGCTGATTAAATTGATCGTGCTCGATGTCGATGGCGTACTCACCGATGGCACCATTATCTACACCGTCGATGGTTCTGAGAGCAAGGCCTTCTCAACTCAGGATGGCTTTGGCATCACCATGGCGCAGCAGGCAGGGCTCAGGTTTGGTGCGTTAACCGGCCGAATCAGCAAGGCCGTTGAGCGGCGGGTTAAAGATCTCAAATTCGAGTTCTACAAAAGTGGACACCTTTATAAGGTCAAGCATCTCAACGCAATGATTGCTGAGGCGGGATTGCAACCACAGCAGGTGCTCTATATGGGAGATGATATCGTCGATCTTGCGTGTGCACCCTATGTTGGACTCTTTGTTGCGCCAGCCAATGCACAACCTCGCATCCAGCAACAGGCAGCATGGGTAACTGAAGCGAGTGGTGGCAATGGTGCAGTGAGAGAGATAGTCAACACGGTATTGCAGGCGCAGCGAAAATTGGAGGAGTTTGAACAGCGATTTTTGAATCAGTCAGAATAAACACCGTTCACGCTATTCATTGCGTATGATATCACCCATTAATTGTACGAAGGTGAGTTGATCTACGCGTTTGTCAGTGCTAATTTTAGTAAAATATATTCGTTTATAGGAATGCTTTGAGTTGAGTGTATCAGTTTACTTACGGTGCCGATCATGGAATAGTCGGATTCCGATTAAATGATCTTTATATTTTTTGTAGTAGATTTAGACATCAATTTTTAAGAAAGGAGATACGCGCATGGCCCAGTATATTATTACTTACCTCGGCGGTGATCAGCCATCCAGCCCAGAGGAAGGTAAGCAACATTTCGCGAAATATAAAGAATGGTTATCCTCATTGGGTGACTCAGTAGTAAGTCCTGCCAATCCGTTTAAGAATACGTGTACAGTAAACTCTGACGGTACTGTTACCACTGGCAGCACAACATCAATGTCTGGTTACACTATCATTGAAGCTGATTCTACGGAGACAGCCCTGGAGATTGCAAAAGCTTGTCCGTTTCTTGATATTGGTGGTTCACTTGAAGTATCGGAGTTAATGCAGATGCCAGGCTAAGAATAAGCATAACAATTTTCACTCGGCAAAAATCGCCGCTCGTATTTCGAACTGCTTTTTTCTCCCGCAAAAAATATAAGTCATCGTAAAAGTTATAGAATGAAAATTAGCATAGGGAACTATACTATTCGCAGTTTTGTAGAAGGTGATGTTTCTACGTTCTGTAAACATGCAAATAATTCAAAAATAGCGGTTAATTTGGAAAGCCGTTGCCCCTGGCTGCATTTCCTTCGAGTGCGCAGAAAGTCCAGCTTGTGTTAAAACCACTAGTCCCCTTTTCGTTGTTTCTCGCACTTCTGAACACAAAGACCACAATTGCAAGGAAGATGAGTGAAGAGTCCAATCAGTGATAAAACTGTGACGAATTCTCACATTTCATATGTCGAGCTGTATAATACTCGTGTCTCAGTCCTCACCACTCCCGGAACAAACATGATCACAGTTGGCAAGCATTATAATTTAGAAGTAGTAAAGAGCGTCCACTTTGGTTTTTATCTCGATGCTAAAAACCTCGGTGAGGTGTTGTTGCCTGGTAAGTATGCCGCGGATGATCTTGCTATCGGTGATTTCATTGATGTGTTTCTTTATCTCGATTCAGAAGATCGCCCGGTCGCAACCACCGAAACACCTTTTGCCTGTGTAGGTGAGTTCGCGTACCTGCGTGTCATGGCGACCACCAAGGTGGGTGCCTTTATCGATTGGGGCCTGGAGAAAGATATATTAGTTCCCTTTTCTGAGCAGCATGTGCCGATGGTGGCTGGGCGCTCATATCTGGTTTATATATATCTTGATAAGGCCAGTGGCCGCATTACGGCATCGTCAAAAATCGACAAGTTTCTGGATGACGAACAACCGCATGACTTCAAAGATAAACAGCCCGTTAATTTGATTATTGCCAATACGACTGATCTCGGTTTTAAGGCGATCATTAACCACAGTCATTGGGGTGTGCTATATGCGAACGATGTGCATGAACGCCTGAGCTTTGGTCAGTATAAAGAAGGTTTTATTAAACAGGTCCGCCCTGATAATAAAA
Organism: uncultured Gammaproteobacteria bacterium; assembly: GCA_945787155.1. Taxonomy (GTDB): domain Bacteria; phylum Pseudomonadota; class Gammaproteobacteria; order SZUA-140; family SZUA-140; genus SZUA-76. The sequence goes on from CALZHD010000004.1 coordinate 45,786, forward strand.
TTGATCTAACCCTTCAAGGTGGCCACGGAAGCCGCAGTAAACACGCTCTCCTCATCGAAAAACAGTTAAATGAAAACGATGGTTTTATGGCCGTGCATGACAAGTCCGATCCCGCACTGATTTCAAAACTGTTTGGTATAAGCAAAGGGGCCTTTAAAAAAGCCATTGGCATTTTATATAAACAGAAAGTGATTACAATTGAAAAGGATGGCATTCGTCTAGTGAGGAAGTAAGTTATATTTAAATAATGACCGCTCCTCGTATTGTTCAATGAGAGGATAAATTCATGCGCGTGAGCAAGGATATTTTTTACCTGGTTAACCCCCCTCTGTTTTTGATGGTCTTCGTCGCGGGGATGCTGGTGATGCCCTTTCAGGCTACAGCTGATGAGGCGCGCTGGTACGTAGGTGGTGCCGCCTTTGGCCGGGTAATTGTGGATCGCAATGTGAGTGACTTCGATGACGGTTCCATTATTAGCGGTAGAGTCGATGATAAAGACAGTGGCTGGAAGCTGTATGGTGGTTATCGATACAGTAAATATCTTGCCGTCGAGTTCGGCCGTACTCGCCTGAATAACGACCTCGATGATACAACTACTTTCACTGGCCAGTCCGACGGTTCTGGCAGCAAATATGCCTCAGGTACTGTTAGTGTCGATATCGATAAACCGATTGCCTATTATCTGGCGGCGGCAGGCAGATTACCGATGCCACTTGGCCCTCCGCCATACGATGACAGACTTGCGCTAGTTGGAAAGATTGGTGTGGCTGCGTGGAAAGCAACAGAAACGACGATTGATTCAAACGGGAGAGTCGACAAAGATAAGGATGGCACTAATTTAATGGCAGGCCTGGCGTTGGAGTATAAATGGCCCAATGGCATCGCCATTAAAAGTGAACTGGAATATTATCGAAATATTGTTGATGAACAATATGAATTTCATGCTTTAGGATTGAGCTATGACTTCTAGTCAGGCAGTTTGATTCATTTCAGTTTTAAATAATGTCCATGGCGGGTGCTTGAGCCGGTAGATCTGCCAGGCATGCTAATGAAATGTATCTTTAGTCAGCGGATAACGCGCTGTTGAATGTTCAAGATTGCTTATACGAGCTGATCGCTTATAAATTAAGATGATGTCTGTATTGAATTAATCGTTTTAATGGCCATGTTTGTGGAAGAGTACCGCATATGCGGACTCATTATATGTTAATGTCAGCAACAATTATTTTCTGACCAGAGTAATCAGGATTAATGCTGGTGATGGATGTAACAAAATAGTAAGAGGAACTGCAACGAGTGGAATCCCCGTTGGTGACACTGTTATCCCCTGTCTGGGTTCACTGCTTTGACTAAAGGTGTATTTACATGACAGTCGGACATCGTTATTTGGCGCGGTCGTTAGCATTGATATTGTGGAGTATCACTATGGCAGGTTGCGCAGTGCAGCAGCCTCCCCCGTTAGCAACGATCCCGCCGCCGCCTATTCCATCTCCAGATTCGCTACCGATGTCGCTTGAAGAACAGAGGGAAATGATCATGCACCTGCTGCAGGTTTTGTCAGAGAAGGAAGCGGAAATCAATAAGCTGCGAGCACGCCAGCAGAGTCAGGCTCAAGAACTGAAAGAAACCACGAGTGAAATGGCGCGTGCAGAGATTAAGTTGCGTCGATTTGCGACTGAAGCCGACGTCGCTTCGCATCTTGCCGAGGTGGAGGTCGCGATGGAGGCGCTACGCTCCACGCTGGGGCCAGAACACAAGGTATCGCTACAGCTACTGGCACAGCGACTTCTGGGTGCCGCCTCAACCTCATTTGAACAGGCTGAATACAGTATTGCGGCAAACCTTGCTGCACAGGCCGAACAATTTATTGACATGTTGATGGATAATCATACGATGTCAGCGCCGCAAGTGGTACCAGAGATTCCATTCAAGGTTGCTATCCCGTTAATAATAAAGGTCGATAGTCACTTACGCCGTCAGCCGCACAACCATGGTGACGTGCTCGACGTGCTACAGAAGGCGACTCCAGTGGTAGCGCGTGCCTATAGGGGACAGTGGTTACATGTACAGACTGAGGCCGGAGATTCCGGCTGGATCATGGCCGAGTTACTCGAAGCACCCTAGGGTGATACGTGCAAAGCCACGTGTTATTAAGCCCGATTCATCATCTTAATCTGTGCAATGTACCCGGTTACGGCCAGCACGCTTGGCTTCATAGAGCATGCGGTCGGCACGTGCCAGCACCGCGTCTGCACTTTCATCACCGACGTGACTGTTGGCAACACCGATGCTCAGGGTGACGGCTATCAATTGATCGTTGAATTGATAGGAAGCATCGCGCACTTGTATCAGGATACGTTCTGCCATATCACGAGCGGCAGATAATGCTGTTTCAGGTAACACGATGACAAACTCTTCACCACCGTAGCGCGCTGCAAAATCTATATTGCGGATTGAGTTGGACAATGTTCTAGCGACACTTTCTAGCACCAGGTCACCTGCGAGGTGCCCATAGTTATCATTAAGTGCCTTGAAATGGTCGATGTCCAGCATAAGTACAGTGAACGGGCGTTGGTTGCGTTTAAAGCGAGCAAGCTGGTCGCTCAGAATATCATCGAGCTTTTTCCGATTATAAAGGCCGGTGAGACTATCGGTAATGGAAAGCGTTTCAAGCAGCTTATTCTGTTTCTGTAAGGTTAGGCTGGCGGCCTTGAATTCTTGGTGACTAGATCGCAGATTGCCCGTCATCTGGTTGAATACCTGGGTCAAGTGTCCGAGTTCATCGCGTCGTGCCACTGGAAGCTGAAGGGTGAGGTCACCGGCAGCAATGCGGTCGGCGGCACCTGTCAGCTGTTCAAGCGGTGTGACGATTGAGCGTCCCATGCGCCAGGCAACGGCCCCCACCAGCAGTGTCAACACCCCCATTAGAGTTAGAAATAGATTGCGGAAGGAGGACCACGCCTCGTAGATCTCAGCTCGGTCACGTTCCACAACCACCATAATTGGCAGTGTCTGTGGAATCACTGCGAGTCCGAGTACTGTGTTTTGCAAATGTCCATCAAAGGTAATGGGCTTGCCTTCTTCAGTGCGCAAGCGCTGTAGCACTTGCCTCGCCACCGGTTTGAACTGGGTCTCCTGATTGTGAGTACTTAGCAGTGGATTTCCTGCCAGGTCTAAAAGCAGTATATGACCTGGCGATAGTTTTGCTGCATATTTCAGCGAGGGAAGTATCGTATCAAGGTCGACGACAGCGATTAGTGCGCCCAGGATCTCATTGTCCAGGGAGAGCACTGGAACAGCCAGAGTGAGTGTGGTGGTATTGTGATCCTGGTTCCAGTGAGGCGTATCAATAATGACGCCGTCAGTGGCTGCTGTTTGGGGCCATGGGTTTGGCAATATAACGGGTGCAGGCAGGGTTCCACTGCTGGCAACAATTTTCCCATTGGGATTGAGCACTGCTAGTTGTAGCAGAGGGCTAAGTTTTTCCTGTACCAGTCGCAGGTAGTGCGGCAGCGCCTGTGATGTTTGAGATGAGTTATTCGATGACGACGATTCAGATTGATGGGACAATCCATTGATAACCGTATTAGAAGTGGATAGCGTACGTACCTCTACTGTGCGAGCTTCAAGCCAGTATTCCAGCTCACGACTCGCATCGACAGCCAATGTACGTAATTGATGGGTGACATTATCAGCGAGCAGCGTTTCATTTTGCCAAAATGAAAGCAGCCCTAGACCAGTTGATGGGATAACTGTAGCAAGGATTGCGAAAATCAGAATTTTATTCTTGATGCTATTAATTGATATCACAATGGTTTTTTAATTTACGGTAGGCATTACAGCGATCATACAAGGAAAAACTGGGCTATCCCAGTGTTAAGATAACGAGTAATAAAAATACAATTTCACAGAGGCGTAGTAGAAATTCTGGATAAATAATATCAATTACAAATCAGCGCACCTCAATAAAACATGGATATAAAGTCATCAATTGTAAGGCCGCTGATTAATGACAGGTTGATGTTTATCTGCTGTAGTTCCCGGTTAGCGCGATGCCCCTCAGGATAAGGGGCTCTGGGGTGACGCGCTGGGTTTAAGTACTATGCGGCGATGATACCACTGTGGCGTAGTAACGCATCGATTTGTGGTTCTCGTCCACGGAAATTGATGAAGAGTTCCATCGGGTCGCTTGAGCCACCCTGCTCCAGAATCATCGAAAGGAAATTTAGCCCGGTCTCCCTGTCGAAGATGCCGTTCTCTTCAAAGAGAGAAAAGGCGTCACTTGAGAGCACTTCCGCCCATTTGTAGCTGTAGTAGCCTGCCGAATAGCCCCCTGAAAAGATATGCGAAAAACTGTGCGGGAAGCGGTTAAACGAGGGGGGATTGATCACCGAGACCTGCTGACGGACATCGTCAAGGATTTCGTGGATACGCGCGCCCTTTGCCGGATCAAATTCCAGGTGGATGCGGAAATCGAAGATCGAGAACTCCAGCTGGCGTACCATCTGCATACCCGACTGGAAATTTTTGGCGGCGATCATCTTGTCGAACATCTCGTCCGGTAAGGTTTCCCCACTTTGATAGTGGCCAGAGATCAGCGCCAGTGCATCACGTTCCCAGCACCAGTTCTCCATAAACTGGCTCGGTAGCTCCACTGCATCCCACGCAACGCCGTTGATACCGGAGACGCTGGGGTAATTCACTTTGGTGAGCATGTGGTGCAGGCCATGGCCAAATTCGTGGAACAGCGTCAGCACTTCATCGTGGGTGAAGAGCGCAGGGTCATCGCCAATGGGTGATGAAAAATTACAGGTGAGGTAAGCGACCGGGGTTTGAATGCCGTCATTGTCGGTGATCTTGCGTACGATGCATTCATCCATCCATGCACCGCCACGTTTGAATTGCCGTGCATAGAGATCAAGATAAAACTGCCCACGCAGATGACCGTCTTTGTCGAAGATCTCAAAAAAGCGCACATCTTTGTGCCAGGTCTCAACGCGGCGCGATTCGGTGATATTGAGGCCGTAGAGCTTTTCAACCACACTGAACATACCCGTAATAACGCGGTGTTCCGGGAAGTAGGGTTTAATTTCTTCCTGTGAAATTGAAAATTTGTGTTGACGAAATTTTTCGCTGTAATAGACGATATCCCACACCTCTAGTGTTGTGATACCGTGTTGCTCATCAGCGAAGGTGCGCAGTTCATCGAGGTCATTTTTGGCAATCGGTAGTGAACGCTCAGCGAGGTCGGTTAGAAATTCCATTACCTGGGATGTTGAAACGGCCATCTTGGTGGCGATAGAGCGTTCGGCATAATTGTCAAAACCGAGCAGTTGTGCCGCCTCGTGGCGCAATGCGAGGATCTCCTCCATCAGTGGTGAGTTGTCCCATTTACCTGCATGTGGCCCTTCATCAGAGGCTCGGGTGACAAACGCAGTGTACATCTCTTTCCTGAACTCACGATCATCGGCGTAGGTCATCACCGCGAGGTATGATGGAAATTCAAGGGTAAAGAGCCAGCCTTGCTGTTCACGCTGCGCTGCACTCTGCTGTGCCATCGCTTTGGCAGAGTCTGGCAGTCCAGCCAGCGCGGCTTCATCATTGATGACTTTAGTCCACTCACGGGAGGCGTCGAGGATGTGCTCTTCGAATTTACTGGTGAGCGCGGAGAGTTCCTCCATCAACGCCTTATACCGCCTCTGTTGTTGCTCGTTGAGATCGATGCCTGAGAGACGAAAATCACGAATAGAATTGTCGATGATCTTTTTTTGCGCACGATCGAGTTGATGATATTGCTCACCCTTGGCGATCGACTGATAGGCCTTGAAGAGTTCCGCGTTTTGCCCCATTTCGGTGGCATAGTTGCTGAGCTTACCGAGACAGGCGTTATAGGCGGCGCGGAGCTCATCGCTGTTGACGACAGAATTCATATGGCTGACCGGCGACCAAACGCGTGAAAGGCGCTCATCCATATCCTCTAGTGGCTGGACCAGGTTATCCCAGGTGTAGTCACTGTTGGCAGTCAGCAGTTGTTGGACCTGAGCGCGACAATCGGCCAGCACCTGGTCAATGGCGGGTTCGATATGTTCCGCTTTAATGAGACTGAAACGCGGTAGGCCGCTGAGGTCGAGTAACGGGTTTTTCATAACTTTGCAGGTACCTTTGTAATTGATCATTCACGCGCAAACGGCTACTAATGTACCATGTTAAAAAAGCTTACGTACAGATGAGTCGACGTGATCCACGAACAGTGAAACAGGGAGGGCAGATGTCGCACCATTTTGATTTGATCGCCATTGGCGGTGGCAGCGGCGGCATTGCGGTGGCGCGGCGTGCGGCTGAATATGGCATGAAGTGTGCCGTGATTGAGGCGAACAGGCTGGGTGGCACCTGTGTTAACGTTGGTTGTGTTCCCAAGAAGGTGATGTGGTATGCCTCGCAATTAAGCCATGCACTGCATGATGCGCCTGATTATGGCTTCGACGCAGCACTCACGATGATCGACTGGCCGCAGCTCAAGGAGGGACGAGACGCCTATGTCGAACGGCTGAATAAGATCTATGCACGTAATCTGGAAAATTCTGCAGTGACGATGATTGAGGGGCACGCTGCGTTCGCATCAAAAAATAGTGTTATCGTAGGGAGTGAAACGTACAGCGCGGATCATATTGTGATCGCCTGTGGTGGACGTCCCACTATTCCTGATATTTCCGGTGCGGAGCATGGCATCACCTCGGACGGTTTTTTTGAGCTGGAATCATTGCCACCCCGTGTGGCGATAGTCGGCTCCGGCTATATCGCGGTAGAGCTGGCCGGTGTGTTAAATGCGCTGGGTAGTGAAGTGAGTCTGTTGTTGCGTCGTCAACATCTGTTAGGCCGTTTTGATGTGATGTTACGCGAAGCGCTATTGGAACAGATGCAGGACGATGGCATTCACATCGCCACCGGGATCGACCTTTCAGTGGTTGAGCGTGACAGCAATCAGGCCTTGACGTTACACACCTATGACGAACATATGATGGATGGCTATGACACATTGATCTGGGCGATTGGGCGTGAGAGTAGGGTCGATGGCCTGAATCTTTCGGCTGCGGGACTGGTCGCCGATAACAGCGGCTTTATAGCGGTCGACTCATTTCAGAACAGTGACGTGCCAGGTATCTATGCGATTGGCGATGTCACCGGTCAGGCGGCACTGACACCCGTTGCTATCACCGCCGGGCGACGCCTGGCCGATCGTCTCTTTGGTGGCAAGCAAGACGCGCGGCTAGATTACACCAATATTCCGTCGGTGGTCTTCAGTCATCCACCGATCGGTACGGTTGGTTTGAGTGAAGATGAGGCGCGTGAACAGTATGGCGATGACGTTAAGATCTACCAGTCGCGCTTCACCCCAATGTATTATGCGATGACAGCTCGCAAGCAGCGCAGCATGATGAAGCTTGTGACCATTGGTGCGACAGAGAAAGTGGTAGGCTGTCATCTCATCGGTGACGGTGCTGACGAGATGTTGCAAGGTTTTGCGGTGGCGATCAAGATGGGCGCCACCAAGGCAGATTTTGATAACACCGTGGCGATCCACCCGACCAGTGCCGAAGAGCTGGTGACGATGCGTTAAGTAATCTATTGAAGGAACAGAGACAATGGCAATCAGAAAATATCTCGATATCACACCGACCATTGCACCAAGTGCATTTGTCGATGAGATGGCACTGGTGATTGGTGATGTTACCATCGGTGAAGACGCTTCGCTGTGGCCGATGGTTGTCGCGCGCGGCGATGTGCATTCAATCACCATTGGCGCGCGTACCAATATACAGGATGGCTCGGTGCTGCATGTGACGGCGGCAAACGAATTTAACCCCGGTGGAAATGCTCTGGTGATTGGTAATGATGTGACGGTGGGTCATGGTGCAATATTACACGCCTGCACCATCGGTAATTTTTCACTGGTAGGGATGGGCGCAACGGTGCTTGATGGTGCGGTGATAGACGATCGAGTCATGATTGGTGCCGGTAGCCTGGTGGCACCTGGTAAAAAACTGGAGAGTGGCTATCTCTATGTTGGCAGTCCTGCGCGGCAGGCGCGCCCACTCAAGGAAAAAGAGCTTGCGTGGCTGGAGTATTCTTCGGCTCATTATGTGGCGTTGAAAAACAATCATATGCAAAGCGTTTCATAAATTATGCTGTTGGAGTCGTTAATGATGAAAAAATTTATTGTCACGTTAATAATTACTGTCGTGCTTGTCGCCTGTTCCACTTCGCCTACTGGACGTAAACAGTTGATGGTCATGCCTGAGTCTCAGATGATTACGATGGGAGTGCAATCATTTCACCAGCTGCTCGAAGCGACGCCACGCGTGAATGATGCGAGCATCATCCAATATGTGCAATGCATTGGTGATGCTATTACACAGCTTCCCTCGGTACAGGCAGTGAGCAGTGACTGGGAGATTGTGGTATTTGATGACCCCTCAGCCAACGCCTTTGCACTGCCGGGTGGTAAGATCGGTGTCCATAAAGGATTACTGACAGTGGCAGTGACACCAGCGCAGGTGGCGGCGGTGATGGGGCATGAGGTGGGGCATGTGCTGGCGAATCACGGTAATGAGCGTGTCTCGCAATCGTTCGCCGCGAACCAGGGGCTAGCGCTGCTCGAAGGGTGGTTGGGGAAATCGGACAATAAAAATCAGGGTGCAATCATGGCTGCATTGGGAGTGGGTACTCAGGTTGGGGTGCTGTTGCCGTTTGGTCGAACCCAGGAAAACGAGGCTGATACCATCGGCAAGGAGTTGATGGCACGTGCCGGTTTTGATCCAAGAGAGAGTGTCGCACTATGGCAAAATATGGCGCGTGGCAGTAATGGTGCGCCACCGGAATTTCTTTCGACACACCCATCACACGATACACGCATCGAACGTCTAAACGATAATATGGCGAGTGCCGTTGCACTCTATCAGCAATCGGGCAACAAGCCGCAATGCAAACGCTAAAAATTAAGGGGCTATTATGATTAAGCTCTACAGTTTCGGTACAGCGTTCGGGGTGCCCGATCCGAGTCCGTTTGTGATGAAGGTCGATGCGTGGATGCGCATGTCAGGCATCGAATTTGAGCATGTGAGTGGTGTTGGCAACTTGCGCAAGGCACCAAAGGGTAAGCTGCCATTTATCGATGATGCTGGAACCATCGTTGCCGACTCGCATTTGATTATCAATTATCTACGCAAGCAATATGGTTCGCCTCTGGATGAAGAGTTGAGCAGTGAACAGCACGCGATTGCTACGTTGGTGGGCAAGTCGCTTGATGAGTACCTCTACTGGTGTCTGGTCTATGGACGCTGGGTCAGAGATGATACCTGGCCGTTGATAAAGCAGGCCTTTTTTGACAGTATGCCTTTTCCATTGCGCAATATAGTCCCAATGATTGCACGTAACCAGGTTAAGCGTGCGTTATATCTTCAGGGGCTTGGCCGTCATAGTAACGAAGAAATTTTAGCGATGGCCACTGAGATGTTTCAGGCGTTATCGGATCTATTGGACGACAGGGTTTATCTGTTAGGTGAACAGCCATCCACACTGGATGCGACCGCCTTTGCTTTCTTGTGTGAATTTATGCTTAGTGATATCCGCAATCCATTTAGTGAGCGGGCGCGCAGTTTTGAAAATCTGGTGCGTTACTGTGAGCGCATCAAAGATGAATACTATGCAGAAAGCGCCTTTAACCGTTGATGATCGCTTGCAGTGCATTTACCAGTGTGGCGCACTCGGCATCAGTGCCGATAGTGATGCGCAGGTATTGATCGATGCGAGGCTTATTGAAGAAACGCACAATGATATTCCGCTGGCGTAGTTGAGCGGCAAGGTCTGCGGCATCATACTGTGGGTGTGTCACAAAGAGAAAGTTTGCCTGTGACGGAATGGCATTAAAACCGAGCGCTTCGAGTTGTGTTGCGAGTTGATTACGTGATGCGATGATCCGTCTGCGGGTGTATTCAAAATGCGCCTTGTCTTCAATCGCCGCGCAGCCGCCACTGATCGCAATGCTATCGAGCGGGTATGAGTTGAAGCTATCTTTGACGCGCACCAGTCCCGCGATTAATTCTGCGTTTCCCATTGCGAAGCCAACGCGCAGCCCCGCCAGTGAACGTGATTTTGAGAGTGTCTGAATGACCAAAAGATTGGGGTACTGGTCGATCAACGCAACCGCTGAGGTGCCACCAAAGTCGATGTAGGCTTCGTCGATGACCACGACAGAGTCACGGTTTGATTTGAGCAGTGTCTCAATCGCATCTTTCCCAATCCCGTGGCCAGTGGGGGCATTGGGATTGGGAAAGATGATGCCGCCGTTGGTACGTCCGTAGTCATTAATATCAATCTCTAACTTTTCATTGAGTGGAATCGTTTCCGCCGTAATACCATAGAGCTTGCAGTAGACCGGGTAGAAGCTATAGGTGATGTCCGGAAAGAGCAGTGGTTTATTATGCTGAAACAGCGCCTGAAAAGTGTGCGCCAGTACCTCATCCGAACCGTTACCCACAAAGACCTGTTCGGGTTTAAGCTGGTGGTAACGTGCAATTGCATCGGTCAGGCGCTGCGATTGAGGATCAGGGTAGAGTCGCAGGGAATTACCAGTTTCAATCTCAACCGCTGTGATCACTCTGGATGACGGCCCGTACGGATTTTCGTTGGTGTTGAGCTTGATCAGGTTGTTGATCTTCGGCTGTTCACCCGGGACGTAAGGGGTGAGCTGATGAACGATGGGGCTCCAGAATTTACTCATAGCAGTGTTAGTTTTCAGTGTTTATGGATGTTAATCGCTTATCTAAAAGCTGCGCCAAGTTTAGCAGATGTCTCGGCAGGAAATGTGGGTCAGGAAGCCAGCCCCTTACTTAAGAGACTTAAGGGGTCTATTACCTCTAATATCCGATGGTAGACCTCCCGGGCGCTCCTCATGCCTGACTCCTAAGATGCTATAATTTGTTGAAATTAATCGATATTTCGTGATGATCACCGTGGTGACCATTGCAGGTTGAGTCAGGGCCGTGAATTTTATCGGGCACTGGATCTTTTCCAACTACGATGGGATGTACTGATTCTTTGACCTTCTTCTCACTAACGTGGAAGGATACATCTTATATTCTTGATGGCTAGAATCCTATTGCAATCGCTGCATTTTACCATTCACAATGGCAAGGAGGTCGATCATGAACGAGACTATCAATTCTGCTCGAAGTATTCTGCAACAACAAGCTGAGGAATTGCTAAAACGGGCCAATGTCGTTGCCACCGGTGTCGGCTATAAATACGCCAACGGCAGGTTCACTGATGCTCCGAGCATTATCTGTTCGGTAGAAAAAAAATTGGCAGGCTCCGCCCTGTCGGTATCCGATCTGGTGCCTCGTGAATTTGATGGTGTGCCTACAGATGTTATCGAAACGGGCCCGATTCGAGCATTTCAGGCGCCGACGGAGCGGTTTCGCCCCGCACCCGGTGGCGTCAGTGTTGGACACCGGGATATTACCGCAGGCACTTTAGGATGCTGGGTGCGACGAAACGGGCAGTGGATGATGTTGTCCAATAATCATGTGTTGGCAAACAGTAACGCCGGCCAGGCGGGTGACACCATATTGCAGCCCGGTCCTAACGATGGTGGGCGTTCACCAGACGACCAGATCGCGGTGCTTGAAGACTTTGTTCCAATCCAGTTTGCGGAGACACCGAGCGATTGTAATATCGCGGGCAGCATCGTTGAGCTGTTAAACGGGATGGCTGGAGCAATGGGCAGCAAAACACGTCTTCAAGCGATCAGGAGACAGGCAACGGATAATTTGGTGGATGCCGCCATTGCCCGGCCGTTGAACGATGAAGATATTAAAGCGGAAATCCTCAATATCGGCGCGATTCAGGGTCTTGGCTCAGGTGACCTGGGGATGGCTATCAAAAAAAGCGGCCGTACGACAGGATTCACGCAAGGCGTAATTCAGCAAATCGATGTCACAGTTAATGTGCAATATGGTGCAGGACGCACCGCTACTTTCCAGGATCAGCTGATGGCTGGTGCCATGAGCCAGGGGGGTGACAGCGGTTCTGCTGTACTGGATGACCAGAATCGCCTGGTAGGGTTACTCTTTGCTGGCAGCGATCAAAGCACTATTATGAACCGTATTGAAAATGTATTCAGCGCATTGAATCTGGCCTTGTGAGGAGGCATACGTTAATTCTGTTGCTCGGGCTTGCTGGTGTCGCCTGTGGAGCTGAGGTAAATGAGATGAAAGCACCGATTGAGGATATCAAGGCAAAACATGAATCCCAGTTACTGGCCATCCCCGGAGTGGTCTCCGTGGGTATCGGCCTGGGTGTCGAGGGTACACCGACGATTGTGATTGGTATTGAAAATGAAACTGTTGTTGATCAATCGGCGTTACCTCAGAAACTGGAGGGCGTTCCGGTCCGGGTGGAAGTCGTCGGCAGCATTCACGCGCAATAGGGCTATAACATCAGATTCGTTTTTACTACGCGCCCCCGCATCTCTGGCTAAAAAATGTAAGCAAGCGTAGTTATCGTGCGCTACGATTTTTGAAACGATCAGCCAGGGGGCGGGGGTATCCATAGGGCAAGTGACCACCGGTCTATTTGAGTCCGACAGGCGTTGGACGGATTTATTTAGCCCCTTCGCGCTTGAGGGTCGCCATGTCGTATGAGATGCGCTGCTGTTCCGTGAGGGCCGCACGCATCTCGCTGAGGTGATCGTAACGGTGCTTCATGATTTCTGCTTTCACTGCCATCAGTTCATCGATTTTGGCATCGATCGCATTTTTGTCGGCACCGTCTTTAGCCGTCATGACGTTGAGTTCTTTCTGTCGCAGGGCTGCCGTTGCCTTCAATACTGCATGTTGACTGCTGAGTTTGAGGTGCATTCTGTCGATGGCAACGCGCTGTTCATCGCTGAGGGTTTCGGCCCAGTGGGGTGACATATTGTGGCCCTTGTGCTTTTTGTGGCCGCCTTTGTGTTTGCCTTTGGCGTGAGCTCCTTTGCCCATGTCGCCGTGTTGGCCTTTCGCGTCACCCATCCCCTGGTGTCCGCCGCCCATGCCGTGGTGTTTGTCATCTGCTGCAAAGGCCGGGTTGGCAAAAGCGAAGATTGAAGTGAGCAGCAGTGAGCTGAGTAATTGGGGTAGTCTGGAAGTCATAAGATCTCTCCTTCGATGTGGTGAGCTTGAAGATAGCCTATATGCAGGGAAATTTATACAATGCATCTCTTGAGATTTCAATATAAGGCGTAGATAGCAGTATGGAGACGTTTGAGCTGGAAGGACGTGAATTTGTGGCGTTGTGCGATCTGATGAAGCTTGCCGGGCTGTGTCACAGCGGTGGCATGGCCAAGACCCTGATTGCAGACGGGAATGTCACGGTTGATGGCGAAGTGGAATTGCGTAAACGCTGCAAGATTCGCCCTGGACAAATTGTGGAATTTGATGGGCAGTCGGTTGTGGTAAAATAGGCCGCTTTATATTGGGCTGATTATTGGATCTTAATTATAGGGAGCGCGCGGTGAAACATTTTAAGACAGCAGTGATTTGTGCATTGGCATTGATTTCGTTTAATGCGTTGGCGAGTGACGCCGCCAGAACGCCCTCGGCAAAAGGGGCGACGGCCTATATCGTGTCACCTGCCAATGGTGAGACGGTGACATCGCCAGTGAAAGTCGTGTTTGGTTTGAGTGGCATGGGCGTTGCCCCTGCCGGCACTGAAAAAAAGCACACGGGTCATCATCATTTGCTGGTGGATGGAAAAAAATTGCCTGCGATGGATAAGCGCATGACAAAAGAGGTAAAACATTTTGGCGGCGGTCAGACCGAGACAATGCTTGAGCTTGCCCCCGGCAAACATACCCTGCAACTGATCCTCGGTGATAAAGGCCATGTGCCACATCAGCCGCCAGTGGTCTCGGAAGTGGTGACGATTGTAGTAAAATAATGTTTAACCGTCTCTATGGCCGGGCAGCCAGTAGGTTGTCCGGCTTTTTTATTTCGAAAGTGGGTTTGTAGGATGAGTGAAGAGTTAGAAGAATTACGCGCCAAACTGATTAGTGAGACTGGCAAACTAGAGTGGTCAGAGCTGGAACGTCACTTTGCGCGTGGTGTGGTCGTAGCTGTAAACCCAGGCATAGATCTGATCGATGTTGCAGTGAGCATGGCCAATGATGACAAGGTGGCGATGGAAAAATGGTTCGAAGGTGGCACGGTGCGCCGCGCCGAAACCGCAGATGCCGAGGCGTGGGTGAAGACGCAACCGCTCTTCTGGGCGGTGGTGATCGCCCCGTGGGTGGTGATTCAGGAGATTGATGATAGTTCAGAGGCGCCGGGTGAACTACACTGATATTTTTTCAATTGCTCATTATTAATAACGCGTAGCCCAGATGTAACAACAACGTGGGATCCGGGCTACGGGGTTCACTTGACCGGTATTTCCTTGGTGAACCTCCAGTTCTCGCGTAAAATGGCCGGTTCCTTGAAATTTATCGGGTGAGTTTGTTTTAAGTGAGCACGACATGTTTTATCAAGACGATTTCGATGTAATTGTAGTGGGCGGTGGCCATGCGGGCACCGAGGCTGCGCTGGCGGCTGCGCGTATGGGGGTGAAGACCCTGCTGCTGACCCACAATATCGATACATTGGGACAGATGAGTTGTAACCCGGCCATTGGTGGAATCGGCAAGGGCCACCTGGTAAAAGAGGTCGATGCC